>JAQSDW010000086.1 GCA_029946105.1 Reyranella sp.
ATCCTCGGGCAGGCGCATGCGCATGACCTCATAGGGCAGGATGTGCAATGTCCGCGCATTGAGCTGCGCCAACTCCTCCACCAAGAAGCGGGCAGCGGCGCGCCCGACGCGCGCGAAATCGACCGTCGCCACCAGGGTCTCGAGCGTGGTCACTGGCTCCACCGGATCGGCCGTGCCGAGCCGCGCCAGAAGCGCACAAAGGGCGAGCGCCTCGACGCCGCGCTCGCGCAGGTCGGCGACCGCCATCGAACCGGTGCGCTTGCTCAAGCCGCCGCCCGTCGCATCGACCAGCAGCGGCAGATGCCCGAATATCGGCACGGTCGCGTCCAGAGCCTGGAACATCTGGAGCTGCGCGCCCGAGTTGGTGACGTGGTCCTCGCCCCGGATCACGTGCGTGATGCTGAAGTCGATATCGTCGACCACCGACGTGAAGCTGTAGAGGTAGGTACCGTCGGCGCGTACCAGCACCGGATCGCTCTGGCTCGCCTCGTCGATGTGCTGGGGCCCGCGCACCAGATCGTCCCAGCGGACTTCCTCCGAGACGAGCCGGAAGCGCCAGTGCGGCCGGCGTCCCTCGCCTTCCAGCCGCGCACGGTCGGCATCGGACAATCTGAGCGCAGCACGGTCATAGACCGGGGGCCGCCCCTGGGCCAGCAAACGCTTGCGCCTGAATTCCAGTTCCTCGGGCGTCTCGTAGCAGGGATAGAGACGGGCCGATGCGATCAGCCGGTCGCGCGCGGCATCGTAGTGCGCCAGCCGATCCGACTGCTTCTCCTTGCGTGCCCAGTCGAGGCCGAGCCACGTGAGATCGCGCTCGATCGCCGTCTCGAATTCCGGCTTGCTGCGCGCGAGATCGGTGTCGTCGAGGCGCAGGATGAACGTGCCGCCGTAACGCCTGGCGAACAGCCAGTTGAACAGCGCCGCCCGGATATTGCCGACATGCAGCAGCCCGGTCGGGCTCGGCGCGAAACGGACGATTGGGGCGATCATGCGGCCCGACTTGTGGCGACGGCCCGTTGGCGGGTCAAGCCGGGTCCGTTAGGGTGTGGAAAATAATAAGGGAAACGAACGGGATGCTTACCGAAGATATCGAATATCGGGCGGACGGTATCCGCATGATCGGCCAATACGTCGTCGACGACACCAGGCCCGGCCGCCGCGCCGGCGTGTTGGTGTGCCATGAGGGCCCGGGCCTCACCGAGCACACCAAGAAGATCGCGGTGCGCCTTGCGGGGCTCGGTTATGCCGCATTTGCCATGGATTATCACGGCGACGGCAAGCCGCTCGCCAATCCCGCCGATACCATGGCCCGGCTGGCGCCGTGGCGCGCCGATCCGGCCGGCATCCGCGTGCGGGCCACCGCGGCACTGGGCGTGCTGAAGGCCCGGAAGGAAGTCGATCCGGCACGGATTGCCGCCATCGGCTACTGCTTCGGCGGCACAACGGCGCTCGAACTTGGCCGCAGCGGTGCCGACATCAAGGCGATCGTGGGCTTTCATTCCGGTCTCGCCACCGCCCGTCCGCAGGACGCGGCCAACATCAAGGCCAAGGTTCTGGTCTGTATCGGCGCCGACGATCCGATCATCCCGCCCGAACAGCGCGCCGATTTCGAGAAGGAGATGAAGGCCGCCAACCTCGACTGGCGCCTGCAGCTCTACGGCGGCGCGGGTCACAGCTTCACCAACCCGGCGGCCGACGCCCGCGGCATGAAGGGTTTCTTCTTCCACGAGGCGACCGACCGGCGCTCGTGGAACGCCATGATCGAACTGTTCAACGAAACGCTGAATTGAAGAAAAACAAGGGAGGACCATAACAATGAAACGTCGCAATCTTCTCGCCCTCGGCGCGGGCGCACTGACCGCTCCTTCGATCGTGCGTGCCCAGGCCAAGTACCCAGAGCGCACGATACGCCTCATCATACCCTTCGCACCGGCCGGCCCGACCGACATCATTGGCCGCATGGTGGCCGACAAGATGACGGCGCTTCTCGGACAAACCGTGGTCGTCGAAAACAAGTCGGGTGCTGCCGGATCGATCGGTGCCGTCGAGGGCAAGAACGCCAAGCCCGATGGCTACACATTCCTGTTCGCCACATCGTCGACGCACGCCATCAATCCGACGGCGTTCGTTCATCCGGCCTACGACGCGGTCAAGGATTTCACGCCGATCTCCTCGATCTGCGTCAATCCGCTGGTGCTGGTGACGCATCCCTCGATGCCGGACTCGGTCAGGGGCCTGGTCGAGTTGATGAAAAAGAACCCCGGCAAATATTCCTACGCCTCGTCGGGCAACGGCAGCATCCTTCATCTCGCCACCGAGTACTTCAAGCGCGACGTCGGCGGCATCGATGTGGTCCACGTGCCCTACCGCGGCTCAGGCCCCGCTCTGCAGGACCTGCTGGCGGGCAACGTCGCCTGGATGTTCGAGACCTTCAGCACGACATTGCAGCAACACCGCGCCGGCAAGCTCCGCATCCTTGGCTACGCCCACGCCAAGCGGGCGCCGATCGCGCCCGAGATCCCGACCATGATCGAGGCCGGCGTGCCGGGATACGAGGCCTATACGTTCAACCTCATCTTGGGACCAGCCGGCGTGCCCAAGGACGTCGTCGACACGGTCGATCAGGCTTCGCGCAAGCTCATGACCGATCCCACCGTCATCAAGTTCCTGGAAGACATCGCCGCCGTGCCGACGACCGACACCTCGCCGGAACGCACGGCGAAGTTCATCAAGGACGAAATCGCCAAATGGGCGCCGGTGATCCGCGCCGCGGGTGTGAAGATCGAGTAGCTCGCCGCCTTACCTGTAGCCCGGCGGCGGCGCGACGTTGCCTGGCGTAGGTGAAATCGGCGCCTGCTGCGGCATGGTGTAAGGCGTCGGCAAGGTCGAGTTCATGATGCTGCCCGGGCTGCCGCCTTCGCTGGGGCTCGCCACGCTGCCCGGTGCGTTCTCGCCGACGGAGCTGATCCAGTAGCCGGCGACGGCGTTTGACTTGTCTCCCGCCGTTTTCGCCTGGACATCGACCATGCCGATCCGCTGACCGGACTTGTTGACGCGATAGCCCTGGGCATCGAGCTGATAGCCCTCGTTGTCGATGCGCGTGCCGCCCTGCTCGGTCCGGAACGCGGCCGGCGGGGTCACCTCGGTGTACAGGGGCTTCGGCAACGGATCGCAGCCTGCGAGCGCCAGTCCTCCCAGCATCGCGGCAAACAGTTTTCTCGCGGCCATCGGCTTTCCCCAAATTTCGGCAGTCATCATAGCGGAAATCGTAAGGAACCCGGAAGGGCCGTACCGTCAACAAAAAAGCCCGTCCTTTCGGACGGGCTTTAGTGCCGGCAACGGCGGTTTAGGCCGCGATCTTGGTGAACTTCTCGAGGCGTTCCTGGACGGGGCGAACGACATCGTCCGCCGTCTTGCGTACGAGCGCGCCGAGATCCTGCGCCTGGGCGATGCGGGTCTCGAGGCGGCCGCGCCAGTACTTGGCCGAGACGTCGAACGCCTCGAGCGGCGACTTGGCGGCGAGCAGGTCGCGCATGGCGGCGAAGCCGGCGTCGGCATCTTCCTTGGCGACGTCGAGCAGTTTCAGGCTGGCCTTGGCGGCGTTGTCGCGGGCCTGCGTGGCCTGGGCATTGAGCTGCTCGGACGCGGTCTGCGCGGCCTTGCTGATCTGCTCGAAGCCTTCGGTCGCCTTGCGGACGCCGATCTGGGCGTATTCGCGGACGCGCTCGCCGGCAGCCTTGGTGGTCTCGGTGGCATGCTCGATCACGGTGTCGAGCGCGGCGGTGTTGGTGTTGGTCGTGGTCATGTTCGTTCCTGCGGTTGTTTTGTGGTCCAAATGATCAAGCCCCAGGGGGTCTCCCCCGTGCCTCTGGGGCGATATATGGGATCATTATTGTGCATCGCAACATTAATTTGTGCGGTGCGAGAAGAAATATTGATTATTGAATTATTCCAATAGCTTAGGGATCTATTACGGAGCTCCAGCAGTCCCGGCAAGGCTGTGCCGCTTGCCTCGGACGGGGTCGACGGAGGACAAATCGACCAACGAATGAAACAAAGACCGAGTTCGGGAGAACGCCATGGAGCAGCAGCAGCTGTCCGGCATCGACGCGTCGTTTCTTTATCTGGAAACGCCCGAAACGCCCATGCATGTGGCCGGGCTCACCTATTTCGAGCTGCCGCAAGGCTTTGAGGGCAGCTTCTACCAGCACTTCCGAAAGTTCTTCGAAGGCCGCCTGCACACCATCCCGATCTTCTCCAAGCGGCTGGCGCCCTCGCTCTACGATCTCGACCATCCCGGCTGGGTCGACGAGAACGAAATCGACCTCGACTATCACCTGCGCGAGACGACGCTGCCCGCGCCAGGCTCGGAGGCTCAACTCGAGGAAGTGATCGCGCGGCTGCACGCCAACACGCTCGATCGCAGCCGGCCGCTCTGGCAGTTCTACATCATCACCGGTCTCGCCAGCGGCCAGGGGGTTCTCTATTCCAAGGTCCACCACGCGGCGGTCGACGGCGGCGCCGGCATGGCGATCAACAAGGCGCTCTATGACGTGACTGTGGTGCCGCGCGACGTGGCGCCGCCGCCCCCCAAGGCGGCCAAGACCAAGGCCGCACCTACGGCGCCGATCTCGGTCGATCCGGCGAAGGGCCTTGCCGATATCATGGGCAACATGATGCGCCAGCAGCTTAAGATGTGGGAAGCAGCGCCGCAGATTCTGAGCTCGATGACCAACGCCTTCCTGGCCAAGCCCGGCGAGATGCCCGCGGCCCTCGGCACGCTGCAGAGCCTGATCACTCAACTGCCGACCTTGAACGCGCCGCGGACGCCGTTCAACGCCACCATCACCCGTGAGCGCAGCTATGCTGCGCGCACCATCTCGCTCACCGATGCAAAAGCAGTGGCCAAGGCGAGCGGCGCAAAACTGAACGACGTCGTACTGGCGATCTGTGGAGGTGCGTTGCGCCGCTATCTCCAGGAAAAAGGTCAATTGCCGGACAAGCCGCTGATCGCCGGCGTGCCGATCAGCTTGCGCGAGCCCGGCGACACGCGACAGAACAACCAGGTCTCGGGCATGCTCTGCCAGATTGCGACCGATATCGCCGATCCCTCGGAGCGGCTGAAAGCGATCCTCAAATCTTCATCCGAGGCCAAGCAGATCGCCGGCACCTTCCGCGACGCCGTCCCGCAGGACTTCGCCTTCGTCGGCGCCCCGATCCTGCTGCAGCTGGTGATGCTGATCTATGGTCGCAGCGGTCTGGCCGACAAGATTCCGATGCCGATGAACGTCACCATCTCCAACGTGCCCGGTCCGCCGATGCCGCTCTACTGCGCCGGCGCCAAGGTGACGGCGCTTCATCCGGTATCAATCCCTGCCCATGGCGCTGCTCTCAACATCACCGTCCAGAGCTACATGGATGCGCTCAACTTCGGCCTCACAGCAGACCGTCGCGCGGTGCCGGACGTCGATCGGCTGGGCGACTACGTGGTCGAGTCGGCCGCCGAGCTGACGAAGGCTGTCGCAACCCCTTGATGCACTTCCGCGTTGTTGCCATCTGTGACACGCTGGCCACAACAACAAGGAGGCCTCATGACGGCTACCGTTGAAGCGTCGCGCCCCCCTTCGCGAACGCTCCTGTTTCTCGAAGGCCGCGCCGTGCAGGAACTTGGCGCTTTCTGGATGCTCAGGCCCTGGCTGGCAGCGGCGCCACGTGGCGACGGCCATCCGGTTCTCGTGCTACCGGGCCTGCTCGCGACCGATCTATCGACGCAGCCGCTCCGCAGTTTCCTGAAGTCGCACGGCTATGCCACGCATGGCTGGAAGCAGGGCCGCAACCTCGGCCTGCGGTCGGGTGTCGAGCGCAGCATGCTGGAGCGTGTGGAAGAGCTCTACGACCGCCATGGCGGCCGCAAGATCAGCCTGGTCGGCTGGAGCCTGGGCGGGATTTATGCCCGGCAACTGGCCAAGCGCGTGCCCGAAAAGGTGCGCCTTGTGATAAGCTTGGGCAGCCCTTTCACCGGCAGCCCCAAGGCAACCAACGCCTGGCGGGTCTATGAAATCGCGTCGGGCCAGCGCGTCGACGACAGCGAGAAGCACATTGCCGGCCCGCTGTCCGATCCGCCGCCGGTGCCGACCACGTCGATCTTCAGCCGCTCCGACGGTATCTGTGCATGGCAGACCTGCCTCAACGAAGAGGGCGAGCAGGTCGAGAACATCGAGGTTTATGGAAGCCACTGCGGGCTCGGCCACCATCCGGCGGCGGTCTATGCCGTCGCCGATCGCCTCGCCCAAGCCGAAGGCAAATGGAAGAAGTTCGACCGGTCCGGCTGGAAGAGCGTGATCTTTCCGGACTGGAAGCGGGCCTAGGACTTCTTCTCGACGGTGGCCCGGATCTCCTCGTAGGATTCCTTCATCCGGTCCTGCACGATCTTGAATGCCTCGGTGCTCGACTTCTGCACCAGTTCGGCGATGTCGCGCGTGTTGGCGATCGTCGCTTCCATCGCCTTCTTGGCGAACTCCGCCTGCTTGGCCATGGCATCCTGCGGCGAGCCGCCGGGCTTGTAGGCCTGCGCCATCTCGGCCATGTCCTTCATCGCCGCCTCGAAGATCGCGCGTTGCTTCTGGGCAATCTCGCTCGCCCCCCCGGCGACCGCCTGCCACGACTTCGTCATGGCCTCCAGGTTCTTCTGCTGATGCTCCATGATCTTGGTCATGTCGAACGACGGGACCTTGAGCTGCTCGCCAAACTTCTTGAACATGTCGGTGAAGTTCTGTGCTGGGTCGGCCATGCGAACCTCCTGTCGGTTAGAGGTACAGCTTCAACCCCTGCTCCAGGCCGTGCAAGGCCAATCCGGCCAGCCCGCCGATCATGGCACCATTGAAACGGATATATTGCAGGTCGCGGCCGACGGTGAGTTCGATGCGACCGATCAGCACGTCGATGTCCCAGGACCTGACCTGATCGGCGATGAAGCGGCCGACGCCGCTCTTCTGTGTCTCCACGAAGTCGGCAAGTACCCGCACCATGCCGCGGTTGATCTCGGCGCGGATTGCCGGGTCTCGCGCAAGCTGGCCGCCGACATCGACCAGCATCGCTTCGAGCTGCCGTCGGATCTGACCGTCGGGGGCGCGGGCATCCTGCTCGAGGAAGCTGCGCAGGCTTTCCCACGCGCCCTCAGCCACCGCGGCGATCTCCGGCCGCGCCAGCAGATCGCGCTTCAGGCTTTCGGCGCGACGCGCAAAGGCATCGGAGTTGCGCAGCTGCTCGATGAAACCTGTCACAAAACCGTCGAATTCGCGGCGCAGCGGATGCTGCGGATCGACCCGCGCTTCCTGGATGAAGGCGGTGGTCGAGGCCACGATCTTGCGCAGGAGATAGGCGTCGGCGCGGTAGAGATTGAAAAGGGCCGGCAATTCCTTGCGGATCTTTTGGCGCAGTGCCTCGAGCGTTTCCTCGTTGGCCAGAACCTTGTCCAGCGCCCCCAGGAGTTCATTGAGCAGGCGCTGATGCCGGCCCTTCTCGGTAATCGCGCTCAGGAGACCGGCGGCGAGCGGTGCCAGTTCCACCCGCTCCAATTCGGTCATGATGCGCTTGCCGAGGAAGCCGCGAAGCCCGGACTGATCGATCGCCGCCAGGGTCTGCGGCAGCAGACGCAACACAAACCGTGCGAGGGCGGCGCTGCGTTCGCGGTCGGACAGCCACTCGGCGACGAGCGCAGCGAAATCGACCTCGCGCAGCCGTGCCTCGACGGGTTCAGGCGCCAGGAAATTGGTCTCGATGAACTCGCCGAGCGTATCGGCGATACGCTGATGATTGCGCTGGATGATCGCGGTGTGCGGGATCGGCAGGCCAAGCGGCCGGCGGAACAGCGCGACCACCGCATACCAGTCGGCAAGCCCGCCCACTGTTGCGGCCGCCGCGAAGGCTGCGACGTAGCCCCAGACCCAGTGAACGGGTTCATAATGCCGCGCCACGACGAACAACACGGCAGTGCACACCAGCACGAGTGTTGCAGCACCCTTGATGCGACGCAGATCGCGGGCGCGCGCGCGATCACGCGGATCTGGCAGGCGGTTCAGCTGCTCGCCCACACGTCCAGCACGTATCGGGCGTCGGCGACGAGCTTGGCCATCCAGGCCTCGCCTGCAGCCTCGTCGTTGCCTGTCTTGTCGCGATAGATCGCCATCAGCGCCCGCTTCACATCAGGCTCCATGCGACCGCCATCGCCGCACACGTAGAGGATCGCACCCTGCTCGATCAGCGGCCACAACGTGGCCGCCTGCTGCTTCAAGAGATCCTGCACGTAGCTCTTCTTCCCATCGTGACGCGAGAAGGCGACCTGCAGATCAACGATGCCAGAGGCGGCATGTTCCTTGAGTTCGTCGGCATAGATGAAATCCTGCCCGGGATGGCGGCAGCCGAAGAACAGCATCGCCCGACCGAGCGTCCGGCCCTGCGCCTTGAGCGCCGCCCGTTCGCGCAGGAATCCGCGGAACGGCGCGAGCCCAGTGCCCGGCCCGATCATGACGATGGGCGCTGCCGGATCCACCGGAAGGCGGAAGCCCACCTTGGTCTCCTTCACGAAGGCTTGCACTGTGCCACCCGCCACCTGACGCGCAAGATGGCCGGAGCACACGCCGTGATAGACGCCGATGCCGGCGCGTGCCGCGCCCTCGACGACGGCCACGGTGACCGAGCAGTGCGCGCCATCGGCGATCGGCGACGACGAGATCGAGTAGTAGCGCGGCGTCATCAGCGGCAGCATTTCCAGGAATGCCGGGAATGGCAGCTCGCAGGCGGGATACTCCTCGAGGAGGTCGAGCACCGACTTGCGCTTGGCCAGCATCTCCGACCGGAAAGTTTCCTCTTCGAGAAGCGCCTCGAGCTTGGGGCGCGTGAAGGGGCAGCGCGTGTGCTGCGCCATGGTCTGGATCTGTTTGCGCGTTGCCGGCAACTGCAGCTCGACGAAATCCGACAACAGCCGGTGCACCGAGATCGCCTCGCCCACAGGCAGCGCCGCGCGCCGGCCTTCGGCTGCGGCCAACATGACGTGCGCCCCGGGCGCGAAGGCGAACCGCCGGACTGCCCGCTCGACCAGCGCCGCACCATTCTCCGGCACGATGCTGAGATGATCACCGGCGCGATAGCTCACGCCGTCAGGCAACAGCACTTCGATGTGGCGCGTGCTGCGGCCCGAGCTGTCGGCATTCTGCAGTTCGCGATTGGCCAGCACGCGCATGGGGAGCGCCCCGGTGCCACCGATGATGGGGTGGGCCGGTGGCCTATCGACCGGCTGGACCTGGTAGAGTGGTTCATGTGCCTGCCCAGAGTCCGGCTCGAGCTTGACGCCGAGCTTGCCCGCGACCGTGGGCAGCATCGGGTCGTACCAACCCTGGAAATGACCATCGAGATCTTCCTTGGCATCGCCTTCGCCGCGTTGATAGACTCGCTCCGCACCCTTCTCGGCCATGAGTTCGTCGATCTGGCGCGGGATGGCCTGATAGGTCGAGGCCCAGTCGCGGTTGCCGCAACCGAACACCGTGTACCGCACGCCTTTCAGTGACCCTGGTGCGGCGTCGCGCAGGTCCTTGAGGAAGGCGCCGGCATTGTCGGGCGGACCGCCATTGTAGGAGGCGCAGACGATCGCCACGGCACCCTCGGTTGGCAGTTTGCCCACGTGGTCATCGAGGCTGCCCAGGGTAGTGGCAAAGCCGTTGACCTCGCCGGCTTCGGCGATCGAGCGCGCGAGTTCCTCAGCCGTCCCCATGTTGGAGCCGAACAGCACCGCGAGCTTCGTGCCGTGGCTCGCCGCGGTCTTTCTTGGTCCCGCTTTCTTCGGCGCGGGCTTGGGCGCCGCGACGACGCCGCCGGCGCCGCGCACCACGTCAGGTCGCAACCGCACACGCATCGTGAGCCCCTCGGGCTTGATAGTGAGCGACTCCTTGATCTTGAGCTGGTAGCGCGTGTGATCGACGAGCTTGAAGCGCTGCAGGATCATGCCCAGGACCAGGGAGGCTTCGGTCATGGCGAACTGGCGGCCAATGCAGGCCCGCTGGCCGTTGCCGAATGGCTTGTAGGCATGGGGCGGCATCTTGGCCTCGCGCTCGGGCGTAAAATTGTCCGGGTTGAAGACCTCGGCCTGCGGCCCCCACACCGACTTGTCGCGGTGAAGCATGGCCGTCAGGACGGTGACGAAGGTGCGCTTCCTGAGCTTGTATTTCTCGCCGATCGTCTCGTTCTGATACGGGTAGAGTCCGAATGCCGGCGCCGTCGGCCACAGGCGCAGCGACTCCTTCAGGATCTGCCCGATGTAGACAAGCCGATTGACCTGCTGGGCAGTCGGCTTGGCGTTGACGTCGCGGCCCAGCACGCGGTCGACCTCCTCATAGGCCTTCTGCAGCACGTGCGGATTGTTGAGCAGGAAGTAGACCGCGAAGGACAGCATCCCGCTCGTGGTCTCGTGGCCAGCAATCAGGAAGGTGTTCATCTGGTAGCGGATATTCACGTCATCGAGCCGCTCGCCGCTTTGCTTGTCGATGCCAGCCAGCATGAAGCCCAGCAGGTCGGGCTTTACTTGATCGTCGGCGGGACTCTCGCGGCGCTCCTTGATGATGCGATCGGCGATGCCGTTCATGAAGCCGACATCCTGCTCGAGCTTCTTGCGGCTCTTGCGCTGGGTGATGTCCTCCAGCGGCAAGCCGCGCATCTTCATCACGGCTTCGAGCGCGCGGACCAGCGACTCGACATAGGGATGATTGTCGCTGCGATAGAAGGAATTGAAGCGGTAGTTGAAGCCGCAGAGGCCGATCGTGTCGAGGGTAAGCGCAGTCATGTCGCGCACCACGTCGATTTCCTCGTCGGCGTTCAGCCGCTCCCACTTGGTGACGAGCTGATCGGCGATGTCGAGCATGCCCTCGTGGTAATTCTGCATCATGCGATGTGCGAAGGTCGGCAGCAGGATGTTGTGCGCCTTCTGCCAGTTGGGCTCCTGCGTCTCGGCGGTGAACAGGGCGTCGCCACCCAGCATGCGTACGCGGCGGAGCGAGCCGCGCACCGCCTTGTCGAAGCGCTTCTCGTCGCAGAGTTCGGCAACCAGATCGGCGCCCGACACGACCACCAGCGGCGTGCCCATCATGTCGAGCCAGAAAATCGGCCCCTGCTCGCGCGCGATCCGCATCAGGTCCTGGACCGGCGCGCCGCCGTCGACGGTGAGCATGTTGCCGAGCAGCGGCGTGCGCGGCGGATGCGGAATCGGATGCAGCTTGTTGCGCGCCATTTGGCGTTGTTCCTCCCGAGCTGGCCGTTTTCTGCCCCCTTATAGCAGGGGCTTCAGCGAACGGTCAGCGGCCGCGGGCTAGGCGACGGGCCTCTCGGGCGCGGCCGCTCGAGGCTGAACCTGGCCCCTTGTTGACGCGCGCGAACATGCCGGCAAAGGCGATGTCGTCAGCGTCGAGGGCCGGGAACGCCTTCAGCATCTTGGCCGGCTCCGCTCCGCGGGCCAGAAGCGCGCCGACCAGGCGAACGCGGATGGCCGTATCCTTGAACAGCATGTCGCCAGCAGGCCCACCGGTATCGCTGTCGAGCCGGCCGCGCCCCCGCACGAAGATGCGCAGCCGTTCAATCGCGTCGCGCTCGGCCGCGCCGACATCGAGGCTCAACATGCCCTTGGAGAGGATGTCGCCCTTGCGGGTCCAGCCCTCGGCGCCGGGCCATCCTTCCGCCAGCATGCGCGACAAGGCGTTGCGGTCCTTGGGGCCAAGCTGCACGGGCAGCAGGCGGAACAGACGAAGGTAGATCACGCCACGCGCGCTGATCGCCACCCGCGACTTGTCATCCAGCTCGACACGGAAGAGATCGATGTAGATCTCGTTGCGCACGGTCTTGTCGGCAAGGCCGGAGATGGCCGCCGCCTCCTTGATGGAGAAAGTAGCGCCCTCCAACCCGTGCGGCAGACGCCGCCGGTGCTGTGTCAGGGATTTCTTCTTTGCCGTCATTCTTTGTCCCTTCCGCTCAGCAACATTAGCCGCCGTCGAATCTGTCGTATAGTCCGCCAGCATACTCTCCTGGGGAGGAAACGATGAAGGTCGGGTATATCGGCGTCGGCAACATGGGCGGTCCCATGTGCCGCAATATCATCAAGAAGAGCAACCACGCCGTCACGGTGTTCGACCTGAACGCCGCCGCCGTGAAGACCTGCACCGATCTCGGGGCGACCGCCGCCAAGTCGGTGGCCGAGGCGACCAAGGGCGCCGATATCGTCATGACATCGCTGCCCATGCCCCGGGACGTCGAGGCGGTGACCCTGGGCGACGGCGGCATCCTGGCCAATATCGGCAAGGGCCAGACCTATATCGACCTCAGCACCAACGCGCCCTCGATGGTGAAGAAGATCGGCGCGGCGATGGCCGCCAAAGGCATCGCCATGCTCGACGCACCGGTGAGCGGCGGCACGGTCGGCGCCGAAGCCGCGACCATCGCCATCATGGTGGGTGGCGACAAGAAGGTGTTCGACGACGCGCTGCCGGTACTGCGGTCGTTCAGTGCCAACGTGATCCACATGGGCGAGCTCGGCAGCGGAACGGTGGCCAAGCTGGTGAACAACATGATGGCGTTCTGCAACGCCGCGGCGGCCGCCGAGGGGATGATGCTGGGCGTCACGGCGGGTCTCGATCCGCAGAAGCTCATCCAGGTGATCGCCAGTTCGAGCGGCAACTCGGCGATCTTCAAGTCATTTTCCGAGCGTGCCCTGTCGGGCAAATTCTCGCCACCCTCCTTCGCCCTGAACCTCGCCCACAAGGACCTCCATCTCGCCATGGAACTCGCCGACGAACTCGACGTGCCGCTGCCGCAGGGCTCGGCCACGCACAACCTGCAGCGCATGGCGCGCCGCATGGGCCTCGGCAACAACGACAGCTCGGCGATCCTGCAGGTCTACGAGTCGGTGCTGAAGAAGACGGTGAAGCCCTGAGCCAGATGCCCTAACCGAGATGCCGGGCGATCAGGCGCGCGACGTGGTTGGCGTGTTTGCTGGCCACGTCATGATCGCCGCCCGGCACGATCTCCAGCCGGGCGTTGGGCAGCCGTTGCGCAAGATGCTTGCCGACGGCAACCGGGCTGATCGCATCCGAATCGCCCCAGATCAGCAAGGTCTTGGCTTCGATCTTCTCCACTGGCAGCGGCGGTGAGGCCCGCGGCGCGGTGATCCAGTCGGCGGCATTCGGGAACGACTTGCGATAGTCGGGACGCCAGTCGCCCGCACCGAGTCCTGCCATGTCGACGCCACCCGACGTCACGCAAAGCACCAGCCGGCGCACCAGGGACGGCCGCGCGAGGGCGATTTGCGCCGCGATGACACCACCCATCGACTGCGCGACCAGATCGACCGGAGCCTCGATTTCCCTGACCGCCAGTTGCACGAGATCGTCGAGGCTCTTGATCGCCGGATCGTGCGGCTGATGACCAAGACCCGGCCAGCCGAAATAATGCTTCGGCCAATCGGCCGGCAGCCTCGCGCCGACGGGCTTCCAGAAGTCAGCCGAGCCGCCGGCGCCGGGGAGGAACAGGATCCTGGTCATGACGCGAGGCCGAGCTTGCCCATGAACGCCGGCAGCTTGCGGCCGATCGACAGAAGGTACCGTCCCATGGCGCCCGCGACCTGGCGCACGGCCGGCCGTTCGCCCATGCGCTCGCGCCAGGCCTGCAGCCGGGGATGGGCATCACCCATCGGCGCGCCCATGCGCTCGCCGAAGAGCTGCGCCATGTAGAAAGCGATATCGGCATAAGAGTAACTGCCGGCGAGCCAGGACTGGCCGCCCAGCGTGCGTTCCATCTCGTCGTAGAAGCGCCCGATGGTATCGTGGGCGCCCGGCGCCTTGGAATCGCCCATGAGGCGGACGACGTGCGGGAAATAGACCTCGTCCGACTTGTGTTCGAGCAACCGGGCGCGGGCGCGGGCCTTCGGATCGATCGGCCACAGCGGTGGATCGGGCTTCAGCGTTTCGAGGTATTCGAAGATCTGGGTCGAATCGAAGAGTTCCAGATCGTCATCGATCAGGACTGGCACCTGGCGCTTGGGATTGATACGCAGCACTTCGGGATGCTTGGGCTCGTAGAGCGTCTTCATCTCGAACGGCACCATGACCAGGTCGAAATCGAGCCCCTTCTCACGGGCTGCGATTTCGGCCTTGGCGCCGAACATGCTGAGGGGTCCGGAATAGATCTTCATGGGTTTCCCGAATGGTGGACACGGGCGGACAGTCGCGTGTAGCGCTTATGTCCACCATTACGTGTCCACCATTTCTACATCAACACGAACATGGCGACGGCGGCCGCCGCCATCACCGCCGTCGCGGTCCAGCCCAGCACGCGCTGGCCCAGCGTCGCCACGAAGGCGCCCATCTGCCCGGGCCGCGAGGCCACGACCAGCATCGCGGCCATCACCGGCACGGTGATGACGCCGTTCAGCACGGCGCTCCAGAACAGCGCCTTGATCGGATCGAGCGGCGTGAAGTCGATGCCGACGCCCAGCACGATGGCCGCCGCGATCACGGCATAGAACGGCACCGCCTGGCTGGGCGTTCGTTCAAGCCCGGTCCGCCAGCCGCGGACCTCGCCCACAGCATAGCCTGCCGAGCCCGCGAGCACGGGAATGGCCAGCAGCCCGGTGCCGATGATGCCGAGACTGAACAGCATGAACGACCACGCACCCGCGATCGGTTTCAGCGCCGCAGCGGCCTGTTCCGAGCTCTGGATGTCGGTCTGGCCCGCAGCGTTCAGCGTCACCGCCGTGGTCAGGATGATGAAGAACGCCACGAGATTGGAGAAACCCATGCCGAGCCAGGTCTCCCAGCCGATGCGGGTGAGTTCGCGGGGCGCCTGCTCGGGATTGTCGATCAGCGGCCCGGCGTCGGGATCGGCCTCCTCCTCCTCGACTTCCTCCGAACTCTGCCAGAAGAACAGATAGGGGCTGATGGTGGTGCCGAATATGGCCACCACCAGGGTGAGCGAATCGCCCGAGACCTTGAAGTGCGGCGCCACGATGCTGCCGAGGACGGCAGCCCAGTCGATGTGAACGGTGAAGACCACGCCGACATAGGCGAACAGCGAGAAAGTGAGCCACTTCAGATAGCCGACATAGCGGTGGTAGGGCACCAGCACGATGGCAAGCAGCGACACGATGGCAAACCCGATCGTGAACAGGTGGCGGTTGCCGCCGAGGACGAGTTGGGCCGCCGCACCCATGGCCGAGAGATCGGCACCGATGTTGACGGTGTTGGCGATGAACAGGAGCCCGACCAGCACGCCGACGAGGCGGCGCGGAAAGACTTCGGCGAGATTGGCGGCGAGGCCGCGCCCGGTGACCCGGCCGATGCGCGCGCTGATCGACTGCACCGCGACCATCAGCGGCCAGGTCAGCACCACCGTCCACAGCATGTTGAGGCCGAACTGGGCGCCCGCCTGCGAATAGGTGGCGATTCCGCTCGGATCGTCGTCGGCGGCACCGGTGATGATGCCAGGGCCGACCCGTTTCAGCAGTGCATTGAGACCGGTCACGGTTAGCGGAACGGCCGCGGGCCGTCGTAGTTCCCGACGTAGCTCAGGTGCGTCACAAGGCCCGTGCCCTCGCGCCACTGATGGAGCGCGATACCGGGCGGCTCCATCTTCATCGAGAGGCCGACGCCGGGGCGCAGATCGAGCGTCGCCTGGTGGGCGGTGCTGGGGGCGATCGAGGCCATGGTGCCGGCCCAGCGGACCTGGATCGGACGATGAACGTGGCCGCACATCACGCGCTCGATATTGCCGTGAGCCCGGACAAGTTCCGACAGTCGCTGTCCACCTTCGTTCAGACGTGCCCCGTCGAGGTAGGAAATGCCGCACTCGAACGGCGGGTGATGCATGAACAAAAGCGTCGGCCGGTCGCTCTCCGCCAGCCGCGCCTCCAGCCAATCGAGCCGCACGCGGCAAAGCTCGCCATGACCCTTGCCCGGAACCAGCGTGTCGAGCGCGATCAGCCGCACCGGCAGGCCCTCGACCGTGTACTGCAGGAAACCGTCGGACGGCAGATAGCCATGCTCGGGGAACGCCTGGCGCAGCGCGTCGCGCGCGTCGTGGTTGCCGGGAATGAGAAACACCGGCATTTCCAACGGCGCCAGCACGCGCTTCAGGTTGGCGTATTGCTCGGGCCGGCCGTTGTCGACCAGATCGCCGGTCGCCAGCACGATGTCGGGCCGCGGATCGAGCGCGTTCACGTGAGCCACGGCGCGTTCGAGGAATTCAGTCGTGTCGACCCGGCCATAGAGCAACTCGCCCTCGCCCTTCAGATGCATGTCGGAAATTTGTGCGATCAGCATGGTCAACCTTCCCTTGCGCTGAGCGGCAGCGCCGCGAGCTCGGGCGCCACGGCCCTGATGTCCTCGAAGAACAGGATGAAATAGCGTCCCACCAGCCGCTGCAACTGCGCCCCGGGCTGTTCGTCGTTGTCCGCCAAAGTCATCTCCATCCCCGTGTTCGTCTGTACCCAAAGCACGGGATGGCGAGGCCCCTCGGCAAACCCTTCGAACCCCAGCAACCCGAAGCCCACGGCGTCACGCTTGCGGGCGTGCCGAGCCAGCGCATTTTCCTGGGCGGGATCGCACAAGGCAAAAGCCAGTTTCCCCTTTGAACCATCCGGCAGCGTCACTTCATATTCGCGCGCCGCCAGACGGCCGATATCGTCGTTCATGCTTCACCTCGGACCCGATCGATAAGGGTGCCTGACTGCCCTTCTGTCACACCCAAAGGTGTCACACCAAGTTGAGACAAATGTTGTGACACAGGTTGAACGCCCACCTGTGACTTTGCTGGAATCCACCCACCGCGGCCCCGCCCCTTGCAATCTTGGGGGGCGACCGGAGAAGACCGTCGAAGTTCAGTTTTTGGGCGCGTTTTCTTGCGCCTTCGGTCCACCCCACCTCTGGACGGTCTCCAGCGGGGGCAGCCATTCCTTGCTACGCACGGCACATGACCGCGGGACCTCCCCTCATCCTCGATTGGATCGTACCCGGCGGGCGCGCCGGGCGGGGCATGGTCGATATCGTCTCGGTCCGCCTCCCGACCAAAGCCCAGGACCCCCAGCGTGACGGGTCACGTGGAGCAAGTGCTGCGAGAGGGACGCTTTCCGTCACGGCGAGGAGCCGCCCCGGTCAAGTGAACGAGCGACTCCGCCTTTCAAGACAGGCCTCATGCGACGATAACGGTTTTATAGGACGATTCCGGCCAAACCTGCAACTATCCTATCTAAATCCTGCCATGCGTATTCCGCCGGGCTGCTGGCACTGCCAGCACCGTCATCCCGCCCCTGGGCCGTCTCGGACTTATTTTTCCGCATCGCGCCCTTAGGCTCGCTCAGGGCACCGGCGAGGAGCCTCAATGACCGATGGATGTGCGCGACCGAAGCCGTCAGTATCGGCGGCAGGCGACCTGCTCGTTCGGAGTCGGGCGGGCCCAGCTCAATCCCATGGTCAGCGACGTTTCGGGTAATCCTGCCAGAGTATGAATGGCGCGAGCCGGCGCGGCGCTGCGGAGGAAACCACGCATGGCCGAGACCCCGGACGATCCCTCGAATCCCTCGCGTCGCGCCGCAATCGTCTCGGGGGCGGCGCTGCTTGGATCGACGATCCTCACCAACAGGCCGGCCAACGCGCAGTCCGGTGCGGCTCCAGCATCGACACCGCCAGCCGCCGCCGCGGCCATGCCGGCGGGCTACAACATCCTGTTCGTGCTGGTCGACCAGGAGCACTTCTTCGACAAGTGGCCCTTTCCGGTGCCCGGCCGCGAAGCCCTCAAGAAGGCGGGCACCAGCTTCCTCAATCATCAGGCGGCCGCCTGTGTCTGTTCGGCGGCGCGGTCGGTGATCTACACCGGGCAGCACATCCAGCAGACGGGCGTCGCCGACAACCCGCCGAACGTGTGGCAGAAGACCCTGCCGACGAACATCGCCACGATCGGACATCGATTGACGGAGCTCGGCTATCACGCGAGCTACCAGGGCAAGTGGCACATGTCCGTCGATCTCGACCAGTCGTCGAACCCGATCGATGCGCCTCTGAAGGACTACCGAAGGATCATCGAAACCTACGGCTTCAAGGATTTCTTCGGCGTCGGCGACCTGATCGACGGCACCCAGGGCGGGTATGCCTACGACGACATCACGCTTGCGGCGACGCTGACCTGGCTGCGCAAGGACGCCCAGGAACTCCGGAAGAAGGGGCAGCCCTGGTACCTGGCGGTCAACCTCGTCAATCCCCACGACACCATGTACTTCAACTCCGACCTGGCCGGCGAAACGGTCCAGGGGCGCCAGCATGCCTTTGCCATCGCGCGCGCGCCGGAGGACGAGATCTATCGTGCGCACTGGGACGTGCCGCTGCCGGTCTCGCGCAACCAGCCGCTCGACCAGTCGGGGCGCCCGCGGGCACACCGCACCTACCAGGCCATCACGAACCTGCAGGTCGGTCCGTGGCCCGACGAGGACCGGCGCTGGAAGGCGCTGCAGGACTACTACTTCAACGCGATCCGGGATTGCGATCGCAAGGTCGAAGCCCTGCTGGCGGCGCTCAAGGGCAACGGCATGGCCGGGAATACCATCGTGATCTTCAGTGCCGACCACGGCGAACTGGGCGGACACCACCAGCTGCGCAACAAGGGCGCGACAGTCTATCGCCAGCAGAATCACGTCCCCCTGATGATCGTGCACCCGGCCTTTGCCGGCGGGAAGCACTGCGAGGCCATGACATCGCAGCTCGATCTGGTGCCGACGATCATCGGATTGACCGGTGCCGGGGAGAAGGCGCGCGCGAGCGCGGCGGCGGGCCTGAAAGGCAGGGACTTTTCGGGATTGCTGAACAACCCCGAGCCGGCGGCCATCGACACTGTTCGTCCGGCGGCCCTGTTCAATTTCGACATGCTGTCTTTCCAGGATGCGCGGTGGGCGGCCATGACCATTGACACCAAACCCTTCAAGGGCCTGAACCGGGCGGGACAGATCGCCGAGCTGAACAAGCATCCGCCCGACTTCCAGAACAGGATGTCGATCCGGAGCATCTTCGACGGACGATACCGCTTCGCGCGCTATTTCGCGCCGACCCGCTTCAACACGCCGGACACGCTGGAGAAGCTCTTCGCGATGAACGATGTCGAGATCTACGACCATCGGAACGATCCCGGGGAGATGAACAATCTCGCCCTCGATCCCAAGCTGAACGGCGACCTCATCCTGGCCCTGAACCAGGAGACCAACCGGCGCATCGCCGAGGAAGTCGGCGTCGACGACGGTAGCTTCCTGCCGATTCGCGACGGCAAATGGCACTTCCCGCCGGCCAGCGACAGGTAGCCGAAAGGCTCCTGGGAAGCTGGAGCCGGGGGCGTGAGCGAACTTCGCCGGGTCACCAAAAGTAACGTCGCCAATGTCGCCGGCGAATGACAAATTCCCTCAAGGTTGGACGGGCTCGGCGTTCCCTTCCGCGCTCTGCCTCTGCACTCTGCCGCCCACGATCAAGCAAGCACCGCTCGGGAAAGACAACTGGGGCCAGAAATCAAACAACCCATAATTGTCACGGTCATCCGCCGAATTGACGAAATCGGCAGCGAAGAGCTGCGAGCAGCACTAGCTGCCGTGGGCCTTGAGGACACTGAATCAGAGATTGCTCGCCATTTCGGGATCAAGCGAGTAACTGCCGCCGCGCGGGAGCGAATCTCGAAAGCCCTCCAAAGTGCGGGCGCTCGGTAGAGGGGTCGATTTTGCCATTCCCTTCCGCGTCCCGCCTCTGCACTCTCCCGCCCATGACCAAGGAAACGACACTCAAGGACGACAACTGGGGCTGGCGGGCCCGAATTGGAATGTTCATCGTTGGCGGCGAAGCCGTGCCGGAAGCCGAATGGTGGGCAATGGCGCCCGACGGCGTATCGGTGCACGCCGCCCGCGTGACGGCAGGTTCGCCCTGGGCACGCTGGACCGCCGACAAATCAGGCGTCGATCTCGCCGACGACCTGCAGCGAGGCGCCCGGCAGTTCGCCGCCATGCGCCTCACGGCCGCCGTGCTCGGCCACACGACGAGCAGCGTGGTCGGCGGCAAGGGCTGGGACGAGGCCACCGCGTCGGCGATCTCCGCCGTGCTCGCCACCAACCCGCTCGGCAAGGACGCGGTCGTCACGACCAATGGCCTCGACACGATGGCGGCGCTCCGGGCCTCGAACGTGAAGCGGCCCTTCCTGGTGCTGCCGCCATGGTTTCCCGACGACACGGTGAAGACCGCCGTCCGCTACTATACCGATCACGGGCTGGCACCCGTCGGACATCACCGCATGGACCCGGGCCGCAAGTGGCGCGACCTGCCGCCGGCCGATCTCTACGGCCACGGCATGGGCTTCGAGCAGGAGGTCGAGCCGCTCTATGCCCAGATCCGCGCCACCTGCCCCGCCGCGGCCGATGGTGTCCTGATTGGCGGCACGGGCTTTCGCTGCGTGGCGATCCTCGAGACGCTGGAACAGGATCTCGCGCGGCCGGTGATCTCGGCCAACCAGGCGAGCCTGTGGCATTGCCTCAGGCTGTCCGGCGTCAAAACGCCGGTCACGGGGTATGGCAACCTGCTCAGGCTGTGACGGCCTCCTACTGGCGGATCACGTCGAGGACATGGCGTAACGGCTCGCCTGAAATGCGAATCGGCGGTGGCGTCAGGCGAATGCCGCGGTCGAACGGATTGTCCAGATCCAAAACGAGTTTGAAGGCCATCGCAACAGCCAGGACGCTGAAGAACAGGGCAACGATCGTCGTCGCATTGCGGGGTGCGAACAAGCCGAAGCTGCCGTAGACGACGATCAGCCACAAGACGACGACACCCACGAACGGCAGCGGCAGCGAGTTCACGTTCTGCTGGACAACCAGCGACCGCGCCGCCCTTACACCGGTCGCCAGTCGCAGCGCTTCGCCGCTCAGCCACCGCTGGCGGTCGTCGACCGGCTTGAGCGCCAGGATCCGGTCCTCCACGTTGTCGAACATTCTGGCGGTCGTCGGGTTGTCGACAGTGTGCTTGCCATCCGCCTTGTCGACGAACAGGTCATCGAACTTCATCGCCGTGAAGCGCTGCAGGCTATCCCGGATAGGTGCGGTCTCGGGGCCATAGCGGCGCAGCAGCGTGTCCAATTGGCTGATGTTCGAAGAGAGGAGCGAGACAGTGGCGTTGCGCGCGTTGAACGCGCTGTTGGCGTTCGATATCAGAAATCCGATCACCAGTGCGGTCATGGTTCCGACAACCGCCATGGCAACCGAAACCGTGGCCTTCGCTTCCGGGCTCATGTGATGGGCAGGCAGGCGCCGGCTGATCAGCATGCCAAGCACGGCACTGCCGAAGACGACGCACAGCACGAAAAAGGCGATCTGGGCGGAGTTCAAGATCATCTATGGTCGTCTTTCTTCGTCGCGAGCAGCGGCTGTCTTGGCGACCATCACATTTGCCACCAGACTGACCGGGACGAGTTCGCAAGTTCGACTGTCTCACGGCCAGCAGCCCAAGATGGCACATACCGACAGAGATACGGAAATGTCCAATCCAGAGCCCACCCTCCATCTGCTGTGCGGGAAGATCGCCTCGGGCAAATCCACGCTCGCCAAACGGCTGGCGGCCAGGCCGCTCACGGTCCTCATCAGCGAGGACCATTGGAATTCGACCCTGTTCCCCGACGAGATCAAGACCATCGACGACTACGCGAAGTATTCGGCCCGTGTCCGCAGCGCCATGGGGCCGCATGTCGTCTCGCTGCTCAAAGCGGGCCTCTCGGTGGTGCTGGATTTTCAGGCCAATACGCCTGCCGTCCGCCGCTGGATGCGGACGCTAATCGACGGCGCGGACGCCGCCCACGAACTCCATTTCCTCGATGTGCCCGACGAGGCCTGCAAGCGCCGGCTGCGTGCCCGCAACGCGGCGGGCGAGCATCCCTACCAGGCGAGCGAGGCCGACTTTGAGCTTTTCACCCGCTATTTCGTCCCGCCGGCCGAGGGGGAGCAATTCAACGTGATCGTCCACAAGGACGTTGCGGCAACCGGGTAGGCTCCTGCTCCGTTGTCATGATGTCGCCTGTTTCGTCGTCACTATGTCGATCGAGACTGAGAAGCCTGGAGGCGCGCGGTGTCCGACACGCTGGAACATGTGAAGAAAATCGTCGATGAGCATCTCGGCTCGGCCAAGGGCCCGATCACCGACCAGTCGCGGTTCGTGGAAGACCTGGGCGCGGACAGCCTCGATACGGTCGAACTGGCCATGGCTTTCGAAGATGCCTTCAAGGTCGAAATCTCCGACACCAAGGCCAAGCAACTCCTGACCGTGGGCGAGGCCGTGACTTACATCGACAGCCTGCCCCGGGTCATCAAGCGCCGCCGAATCCGCGTGCGTCGCCGGGGCCCCAAAGATCCTTCGCTGCTCTCAGGATGACACCATTTTTGTCATGTCATCCTGAACGTTTTGCCATGTCATCCTGAGAGCAGCGAAGGATCTCCCCGCACGACCAGCACGGGGCTTGGCGACAGCTTACCCCCTGAACCCGTTCACGATCGGATAACGCCGCTCGCGGCTGATCAGGCGCGAGGTGATCTTCACACCGGGCGGGGCCTGGCGGCGCTTGTATTCGGCGCCTTCGAGCAGGCGCCAGACGCGGTTCACGGTGGCGAGGTCGTGGCCCTCGGCGGCCAGCGCCGCGGCATCGAGATCGCGTTCGATCAGGCCCTTCAGGATGGCATCGAGCACGGGATAGGGCGGCAGCGAATCCTCGTCCTTCTGGTCAGGCCGCAGCTCGGCCGACGGCGGCTTGGCGAGGATGCGCTCCGGGATCACCCGGCCCCTGAAAACGAGCGCGCCCTCCGGCGCGTGCTGATTGCGCCACTTGCAGAGCTCGAACACCGTGGTCTTATAAACATCCTTCAGGACGTTGTAGCCGCCGTTCATGTCGCCATAGAGCGTGGCGTAGCCCATCGCCATTTCCGACTTGTTGCCGGTCGTCAGCACCATGCCGCCCAGCTTGTTCGACACCGCCATCAGCGTGACGCCGCGGGCGCGGCTCTGGATGTTCTCCTCGGTGACGCCCTCGGGCCGGTTGCCGAACAGTGGCCGCAGCATGGCGCGGAACGCCTTCATCGCGGGCTCGATGCTCACCGTGTCGTACTTGATGCCGATTGCTTTGGCGCAGGCCTCGGCATCCTCGAGCGACTCCCGGCTGGTGTAGGGCGACGGCATCATGATGGCGTGCACCCGCGCCGGCCCCAGCGCATCGGCCGCCACCGCCGCCGTCAGCGCCGAATCGACGCCGCCCGACAGGCCGATCACGACCGAAGGAAAGCCCGTCTTGTTCACATAGTCGCGCAGCCCCAGCACCATCGCCTGGTAGATCGAGTCGATCTGGCTCAGTTCGGCCGCGATGGCACCGGGCTGGCACTCCCACCGGCCGCCGTCGCGGCGGAACTCGATGGTGGTGACTTCCTCGCGAAACGAAGCCAGTTGGATCTTGAGCTTGCGGTCGGCGCCTAGTGCAAACGAGCCGCCATCGTAGACCACCTCGTCCTGGCCGCCGACCTGGTTCACGTAGACGAACGGCAGGCCGCTCTCGACCACGCGCTTGACGCCCAGTTGCACGCGCACGTCTGATTTGCCCACTTCATAGGGCGACGCGTTCGGCACCAGGAGGATCTCGCCGCCAGTCTCCGCAATGCATTCGACGACGTCGGGCGTCCACACATCTTCGCAGATCGGCACGCCGATGCGCACACCGTTGAACACCAGCGGGCCCGGCATCGGGCCGGGGGTGAAGACGCGCTTGTCGTCGAACACGCCGTAGTTCGGCAGGTCGACCTTATAGCGCTTGCCGATCACCTCACCCTTATCGAGGGCGATGATGGCGTTGTAGAGTTTGTCATCCTCGCGCCAGGGCGTGGTGACGAACAGCGCCGGCCCGCCCTTGGCCGTGTCGGCGCGCAGTTCCTCGACCGCCTCGTGACAGCGCTTCTGGAAAGCGGGCTTCAGCACCAGGTCCTCGGGGAAATAGCCCGACAGGACCATCTCCGGGCACACCACGAGATCGGCGCCTTGCCTCGCTGCCGTCTCGCGTGCCGCCCGCACCTTGGCGAGATTGCCGTCGACGTCGCCGACTTTGGGATTGAGCTGGGCGAGGCCCACTTTCAGGGAATCGGTCATTTGGCGGCCATATTGACGACTTTTCTCGCGCTCATCCATCGAGCGCTCAACGCGGTCAGTCGGCTCTGCCCGGAACTATACGTCATGCGCTGCGTTGATGGGAGTTAGGCGGGCACGGACATACCGAACCCAAACGGCCTCTCACCCTGTCGACATCGAGACGTTGGCCGTCGACGCCGCCGCACCATCCCCAACCCCGGAGCGTCGCTTGCCCCATTTTCATGCCGTCGTTTGGATCGATCACCGTGAGGCCCGCGTCATCCATTTCAATGCGGATGACGCTGAAGAAAAGACGGTCCATCCCGCGCATTCATCGCACCACCTCCACCATAAGTCGGGCAGCCCTTCCGGTACCCACGACAAAGGCGAGCCCGCTTACTTCAGCAATGTCGTCGCCGCTCTCGGCGAAGCGAAGGAGTTTCTCGTCGTCGGCCCATCTACGGCGAAGACGGAATTCGTGACCTGGCTGCGCGGCCACTCGTCCCCGATCGCCGAACGGCTATGCGGCGTGGAGCCCATGCAGCAGATGAGCGACGGACAGGTCGTCGCCGAAGCGCGCCGCTTTTTCAAGAGCGCGGACCGGATGAAGACGCAGCGCCCATAGACGTGAAGGATCGACAGCCCGTGGAAAAAATGAAGGCAGCGATCTTCGTCGAGCCCGGCCGTATCGTCCTGGAGCGAAAGCCCATTCCCGATGTCGGGCCGCTAGACGCGCTCATGCGCGTGACCACGACCACCATTTGCGGGACCGACGTTCATATCCTCAAAGGCGAATACCCCGTCGCCAAGGGACTGACCGTCGGCCACGAACCCGTCGGTGTCATCGAGAAACTGGGATCGGCGGTCTCGGGCTACCAGGAAGGCCAGCGGGTGATCGCCGGTGCCATCACGCCGAGCGGCCACAGTTATGCATGCCTCTGCGGCTGTCCCTCGCAGGATGGTCCGGGGACACCGCACGGCTTCAAGGCGGCCGGCGGCTGGCGCTTCGGCAACACGATCGACGGCTGCCAGGCCGAATTCGTGCTGGTGCCCGACGCCATGACCAATCTCAGTCCGATCCCCGATGATTTGAGCGACGAACAGGTCCTGATGTGCCCCGACATCATGTCAACGGGCTTCTCCGGCGCCGAGCGGGCGGGCATTCGTATCGGCGACACGGTGGTGATCTTTGCCTTGGGACCAATCGGCCTCTGCGCCGCTGCCGGCGCGCGGCTGATGGGCGCCACCACGATCATCGGCGTCGATGCCATCCCGGAGCGCCTCGCCATGGCCAGGCGGCTCGGCGTCGATCAAGTCGTGAACTTCCGCGAGACCGATCCGGCATCGGAGATCATGCGTCTGACAGACGGCCGCGGCGTCGACGCGGCGATCGAAGCGCTGGGCACCCAGGTGACGTTCGAAGCAGCGCTCCGAGTGTTGAGGCCGGGCGGCACGCTTTCGAGCCTCGGCGTCTATTCCACCGACCTGCGCATTCCGATCGATGCCTACGCCGCGGGCTTGGGCGACAAGACCGTCGTCAGCACTCTTTGCCCCGGCGGCAAGGAGCGCATGCGTCGCCTCATGAATGTCGTCGCATCGGGCCGGATCGATCTCAAGCCTCTGGTCACACATCGCTTCAAGCTCGACCAAATCGAGGAAGCCTACGAGCTCTTCTCCCATCAGCGGGACGGCGTCCTGAAAGTCGCCCTCACCCCCTGAACCCAGTGAGGACAACACCGCTCCGGTGGCGCCACCACTGTGCAGAGATCGCCTTTCGGTTACTTGAGCGGACGACGACGCAGCCACGCGGCGAGGACCAAGGCAGCGATGCCGGGACTGAGACCCAGCATCATGCTGACGTAGCCCAGGATGCCGCTGCCCATGAAGACATCGGCCATGGCGTGGAGGCCGAAGCCGTCGGCAACCCAGATCACCCCGTAGCACGTCAGAAGGAAGATCGTGGTCAGCAGCAGCCACGCCTTGCCGAATTTGGCCAACGCCCTGGACCTGACGCCGGTGGCGCGGCCTAGGCCTTCGCCGCCGTCACCTCGATCTCGACCAGCATGGCGGGATCGGCGAGGCCCTGGACGATCAGCAGCGTCGAGGCGGTGTAGGGCTCCTTGAGGTATTTGTCGCGCACGGCGCGGTTGGCGAGGATGAAACGGCTGTCGGTCAGGAACGTCGTCATCTTGACGATGTCGCCATAGCCCATGCCGCCCGACTTCAGCACCGCGCCGATGTTCTTCCAGACGTTCTCGCACTGGGCCTCGATGCCGGCGGGCAGCTTGCCCTTGCTGTCGAGGCCGACTTGGCCCGAGACGAAGAGCAGGCGGGCATTCGGCGGCGCCTCGCAGCCCAAGGCATATTTGCCGGCAAGCACGACACTCTTGGGGTTATGGAACTTGTTCGGCATAGAGGTATCTCCCATGTAAGAACGCTACGGTTTCAGGTCCTTACGGTTTCAGGTTGGGGAGCATGGCGTCAAGCACCAAGGGCGTGCACATCGTGGGCGGTGGCCTCGCAGGCAGCGAAGCCGCGTGGCAGCTTGCGTCCGCCGGCGTGCCCGTGGTGCTGCACGAGATGCGGCCCACGCGTGGCACCGAGGCTCATCTCACCGAGAATTTGGCCGAGCTGGTCTGCTCCAACTCCTTCCGCTCCGACGATGCCGCCAACAACGCCGTCGGGGTGATCCACGAGGAGATGCGACGCGCCGGGTCGCTGATCATGCGTGCGGCCGATGCCCACAAGCTGCCGGCCGGCGGTGCGCTCGCCGTCGACCGCCACGGTTTTTCCGCCGCCGTTCAGGAGACTCTGCTTGCCCATCCGCTGGTGACGCTGGAGCGCGCCGAAGTCGCGGGCCTGCCACCCGATGAATGGGACAGCGTGATCGTGGCCACAGGCCCCCTCACCTCGCCGGCTCTCGGCGAGGCGCTCGCGAGGCTGACGGGCGAGGAGTCGCTCGCCTTCTTCGACGCCATCGCGCCGATCGTGCATCACGAAAGCATCGACCAGTCGATCGCCTGGAAACAGTCGCGCTACGACAAGGTCGGGCCTGGCAATATCGAGGGCAGTGTCGAGGGCGTCGGCGGTGCGGACTATTACAACTGTCCGATGGACAGGCCGCAGTACGAGGCGTTTGTCGCGGCGCTCCTGGCGGGCGACAAGACCGAGTTCAAGGAGTGGGAGCACAACACGCCCTACTTCCAGGGCTGCCAGCCGATCGAGGTGATCGCCTCGACCGGACCGCAGAGCCTGCGCTTCGGGCCGATGAAGCCTGTGGGCCTGCGCGATCCGCGCACCGGGCATCGGCCATGGGCGGTGGTGCAACTCCGGCAGGACAATGCGCTCGGCACGCTGTGGAACATCGTGGGCTTCCAGACCAAGCTGAAGCACGGCGAGCAGACGCGGATCTTCCGCACCATTCCCGGCTTGGAGAAAGCCGAGTTCGCGCGCCTGGGCGGCCTGCACCGCAACACCTTCCTCAACAGCCCGCGCCTGTTGGACTCCACGCTGCGTCTGAAGGCCATGCCGCGACTCCGCTTCGCGGGCCAGATCACCGGCTGCGAGGGCTATGTCGAGAGCGCCGCCGTCGGCCTGATGACAGGTCGCTTTGCCGCCGCCGAGCGGCTGGGGCGGACGCAGGCGCCGCCGCCGCCGACTACGGCGATGGGCGCGCTGCTGGGCCACATCACCGGCGGCGCGGATGCCGCGACCTTCCAGCCGATGAACATCAACTTCGGCCTGTTCCCGCCGATCGAAGGTTCGTTCAAGGGCAAGGAGCGCAAGCAGGCGATGGCCGTCCGCGCGCTCCGTGATTTCGACCGTTGGATAGGACAAGAACATGCGCCTATTGCAGCCTGATCCCGCCGCCGCCCTGCTCGGCCTGCGGGCGATGAAGACCGTCGCCTCGGCATCAGGCGCCATGAGCCCGGTGCGGCGGGCGCTGCTCGACGCGGCGCGACGGATGGTCCTCAGGATCGACGCCGACATCGACGCGCTGGCACCCATCACGCCCGCCGAGCTCGCGGCCGGCTTCCCCTCACCCGAACTGCGCGAGCAGTTCACCAACGGCATGCTGGTGATGGCGCTGGCCGACGGCGTGCCGGCGCGCGAGATGGTGGCCGAGGTCGAGGCGTTCGCCCAGGCGCTGGGCATCTCCACGCCGGCGCTGGCCGACGTGCGGCTTCTTGCCGAAAAACATATGACGCTGTTCAAGCTCGACTTCCTGCGGCGCAGCCAGATCGCCGACATCATGAAGGACCAGCTCTCGCAAAAGGGCCCGCTCAGCCTGGCGAAGAGCGTGCTCACCATGCGCGGCGTGATGGAGGATCCAGCGCTGGCGGCGCGCTATCGCACTTGGGGCAAGCTGCCCGAGGGCACGCTCGGCCGCTCCCTGATCGAGTTCTATGCCGCCAACGGCTTCAGCTTGCCGGGCGAGCGCAAGGGCTTCCCGGAAGCGGGCCTCTATCACGACCTCTGCCACGTGCTGGGCGGCTACGGCACCGATCCCGAGGGTGAAATCCAGGTCGCGGCCTTCACGGCCGGCTTCAAGCAGAAGACGCCGATCTTCATCGTGCTGTTCGCCGTGCTGGTCTTCAGCACCGGCGTCAATATGCGGCCCACCAAGGAGGCCTTCACGACCGTGGGTGTGCTCGGCAAGCCCGGCATGGCGGAGCGGATGTTCGCCGCGATCGAGCGAGGCAGTCAGGTGAACCAGGACCTTTCCGACAAGTGGGACTATTGGGCGGTTGCCGACGTGCCGCTCGACGAGCTGCGGCGGTGTCTCAACATTGTTCCTGCAGCCTGAGGCGAAACACTCTGCAACGATCTGCAACGTCGGGTAACCAAACGTTATTTCCCAAGCGGCCGCGAATGGAGTGACATGGCCTCATCCTCCAAGGAGAGTGCCATGCAGGTCACCCATGATTTCGCCGCCGATTTCCGCACCGATCTCGCCGCCTCCTCGGCTCCTTCGCTGCAGTTCGACGTAATGCAGGAGATCCTGCGGCTCCTGGCGCCCTATCAGGTGGGCGGACAGGCCATCACGCCGCAGACCGTCATCTCCAGAGGCACGACGGTCGATTCGCTCACGATCATGGACGTGATTATGGAGCTGGAAGACCGTTTCGATGTGTCGATCCCCATCAACACGGTGGCGGGTATCGACACCATCGACCAGCTCGCCCAGACCGTCGTGACGCTCTGCGGAAGGCGCTGAGAAACTCACCCTCCTCATGAGATAAGTTCGCGAGCGCGCGGGTCGGCGCGTGCTAACTAGTCTGCAATGACCCCCGCAGAACGCCGGCAGATGATGCTGGCCGGGCCGATCGTGCCCACCATCGTGGCGTTGGCCACTCCCAATGTCCTGAACGTGGCCATGCAGAGCCTGGTCAGCATCGGCGACGGCTGGTTCGTGGGCCAGCTCGGCAGCACAACAGCGCTTGCAGCCCTTGCGGTGGTGTTCCCGGCGCAGATGACGCTCGGCATGATGTCGGCTGGCGCCATGGGCGGCGGTATTTCCTCGTCTGTGGCGCGCGCGCTGGGCTCGGGCAACAAGGCGGCGGCAGAATCAGCGGCGGCGCACGCGCTCGCCATCGCGCTCGGCATGGCGGCGCTGTTCGCGATCATCTTCGTGGGCTTCGGCCGGACCATCTTCGGCGCGCTGGGCGGCAGCGGCGCCGCGCTCGACGGCGCCGAGGCTTTCGCCACCATCCTCTTTCTCGGCTGCGTCGTGCACTGGGTTGCCAATTCGATGGCCTCGGTGCTGCGCGGCACCGGCGACATGAAGACGCCGGGCTATGCGCTGGTCGCCAGTGCCGCGCTGCAGATCCCGCTCACCGGCGCGCTGACGCTGGGCTGGTTCGGCCTGCCGGCGCTCGGCATCCGCGGGCCGGCCGCCGCCGCGGTGATCTCCTTCGCCTTCGCCGCCGTCTGGATGCTGACCCGCCTCACCGGCGATAAGGCGACCGTGCGATTGCGCTGGCCGGTCGACGGCTTCCGCTGGCGGCCGTTCCGCGACATTCTGAAAGTCGGCGCCATCGCCTGCGTCGTGGTCGTGCTGACCAACGGCACGGTGCTGATCGTGACCGGCCTGATCGGCCGCCAGGGCGACGCCGCCATCGCGGGTTACGGCATCGGCAGCCGGCTCGAATACATGCTGATCCCGATTGCCTTCGGCGTCGGCGCGACCTTGACGGCCCTCGTGGGCACCAACATCGGCGCCAAGCAATATGGCCGCGCCCAGCGCATGGCCTGGGCCGGCGCCTTGATGGCCGGCGGCGTGGCCGCCCTGATCGGCCTGATCGTGGCGCTGTGGCCCGACCTCTGGCTCGGCATGTTCACCAAGGATCCCGGCGCGCTCGCCTCGGGTCGTCACTACCTCAGCATCGTGGGGCCGGTGTACGGCTTCTTCGGCATCGCCATGGCGCTCTACTTCGCCTCGCAGGGCACCGGCGAGATGATCTGGCCGATGTTCGCCAACTTCACGCGCATCACCATCGCCGCCGGCGGCAGCCTGCTCGCGCTCGACACCTTCGGCTGGGGCGTCTCGGGCCTCTATGCCTGCGTGGCGACCGGCATCGTGGCTTTCTCCCTGGTGCTCGCCTTCTCGACGACGCGCCGCGCGTGGACCGGCGCCTGAGCACCATCGATCGCTGCGTCGGGTTCAGTTCTCGCGGCCAAGCTGCTGCCTGCGGGCCGAAATCCATTCGTTCACCATTCTCGGCAGGATCAGTCCGACGGTCATCGTCGTCGTGATCAGGAACGCGCTTCCCGCATCGAAAACCACCGTACCGACAAGGTCCGTACGGGCGGCGACGCCGGGCTCGAGCAGTTCCACGAGGCCTCCGGCCATCCTGAAAAGGAAGACGCCCGGTATCAGAGAGACCACCGAGGCAAATGCGAGACCGGCGAACGGCAGCCTCAAGCGATCGGCAACCGGCGACATGATCGTCCCGACCAGCAGGCAAGCCAGCATGGACGCGATCGCGGGACTCGCGCCGGCAACGACGATCGCCGCCCAATGGACGCCGTGGGCCAGCATGCCGACGAGAACGGGCACCGGCAGCAGGCGCCACGGCAAGGAAAAGAAAGCGCCGTAGGCGGCGACGGCGACGCCGGCCGCGACCATGTCACCCCACAGCGGGGCGGCGCGAGACGGTGCCGCCGGAGGCAGGCTGGTCCCGCCGAGGGCCAGCCCGATCAAGAGGCCGGTCGAAATCGCGAGCACAATCAGGCTTGCATAGGCTAGTCGCGCGAGACCGAGCGGGATGCGCGCCCGCAGCAGGTCGATGGCCCCGTTCAGGAAGTGCGGGCCCGGGACCAGCACCATGCAGGGGCACACCGCCACCAGGCGCTGCAGGGTCGTGAACTCCAGTCGCACGCTGATGGCCCCGATGGCGCCGGCCAGCAGGGCGGCAGCGAAGGGCTGCACGAGCGTGTTGTCGCTCAGCCGGCCGATCGCGCGCCTGAGTTGCGCCCCGAGAAAGCCGCTGAGGCCGATCAGGGCGAGGCTGATCAGGTGGAGCGCCCCGAAGATCACGCCCAAGGCCATGGCGCCGATGCCCGCCATGAGGCTGAACCGCAGGGTCGATACGGAAGGCGCCCGTTCAATCTGCTGCAGCGCCACAATCGCCGCATCAAGCCTAAGCCCGCGCTCGCATGTCCGGTCGATCACGGAGACGACGGCAGCAACCTTGCCCATGTCGACCAGGGTCGGCGTGACGGAGACCACAACGGCAGGAGCGTCGGTGCGATGTGTGCCGCCCCCCTGGCCGGGCGGCACGAGACCGAGGGCAATGCCGTCCCATGAGACAGAAACCGTCACCGTGAGGCCCAGCGCATTGGCGAAGCGCTTGATGTCCTGGATCGTGCGCTCGGTCGTCTGCGCGTGGGCAAACAGCAAGGCGGCCACCAACTTGAGGGCATCGAGCGCCTGTTGCACATCGAGAGCGGCAGCGCCTGGCCTGCGCTCTTCTGACGTCACTGCAATCCCTTCCCTCGTCTGGTTCGACAGAATGGTAGTGAGGCCAATCTGGGTCTGCAAGCAAGCTCGCGGGATCGCGTTCAAGCCGTCTCACCGCGCCGAAGTGACAAGGCGCGAGGGCGCACTGTAAGCTCGGGCCGACCGGCAGAAAGCCGGCAGTGGGAGGAACCCGGTGAAGCTTCGCCGCAGGCAGTTCCAGCAACTGGCAGCCAGCGCTCTGGCGCTGCCCGCCGTCCCGAGAGTAGCCATGGCGCAGGCCTATCCGGCTCAGCCGGTGCGCCTGATCGTGGGTTTTGCCGCGGGCCAGGCGATCGACATCCTGGCGCGCCTGATCGCGCAATCCCTGTCCGAACAGTTCAACCAGCAGTTCATCGTCGAGAACAAGCCGGGTGCCGGCGGCAACATCGCGACCGAGGCGGTGGCGCGCGCGCCGGCCGATGCCTACACGCTGATGGTGATCGGCGCCAACAACCCGATCAACACCACGCTCTACGCCAACCTCGGCTTCGACCTGCTGCGCGATTTTGCGCCGGTGGCCGGCATCTACCGCGTGTACCAGGTCATGGAAGTGACTCCAGCGTTCCCGGCGCGGACCGTTGCCGAATTCATCGCCTACGCCAAAGCCAACCCGGGCAAAATCAACTTCGGATCCGCCGGCACCGGTTCGGTAGCGCACGTCAGCGGCGAATTGTTCAAAATGATGGCCGGCGTCGATATGCAGCACGTGCCCTATCGCGGCGCGCCGCTGGCCCTCGCCGACCTGCTCGGCGGCCAGGTCCAGGTCATGTTCGACAACCTGCCGTCATCGATCGAGCATATCAGGGCGGGCCGCCTGCGGCCGCTCGGCGTGTCGACCGTGACGCGGCTGGAACTCCTGCCCGATGTGCCGCCGATCGGCGAGACCGTGCCGGGATACGAGACCAGCGCCTTTGCCGGCATCGGCGCGCCGGCAAGCACACCGCGCGAGATCATCGACAAGCTCAACCGGGCGGTCGGTATCGGCCTCGCCAACCCGAAGCTCAGCGCCAAGATCCTCGACATGGGCGGCGTGCCGATGCCGATGACGCCCGCCGAGTTCGGCGCGTTCCTCGCCACGGAAACCGCGAAGTGGGCCAAGGTGATCCGGGCTGCCAACATCAAACCCGCCTGACGTCCCCCGCCGGGCCGAAAGACCTTCCTCGACGGTCTGGGCGTCGGATAGTGTCCCAGCAGCATGAAACGAATCCTGATCATCGGCATCGGTGCCGGCGACCCCGACTACATCACCGTGCAGGGCATAAAAGCCCTGAACCGCGTCGACGTCTTTCTCCTGATGGACAAGGGTCGCATCAAGGGAAAGCTGCGGGATGTGCGCGAGGAGATCTGCCGCCGCCACATCGCGCCGGGACACGCGCACCGCTTCGCCGAGGCGCCGAGCCCGCCGCGCGACACGCAGCCGGCGGACTATCGCGCAAGCGTCGACGAGCTGAACGCGGCCAAGCAGGCGGTGTATGAGGCGATGATCGCGGACGAGATGAAGGACGATGAGACCGCCGGCATCCTCGTATGGGGCGATCCCATGCTCTACGACAGCACCATCCGCAATATCGAGGCGATCATCGCCACCGACCGGCACGCCATCGACTATGAAGTGATCCCCGGCATCACCGCGGTGCAGGCGCTGGCGGCGCGGCACAGGATCCCGCTCAACCGCATCGCCGAGCCGGTGCTGCTCACCACAGGCCGCAAGCTGGCCGAGGGCTTCCCCGATGGCATCGACAGCGCCGCCGTGCTGCTCGACGGCGAAGACACGTTCAGGCGCTTTGCGGACGCCGGCGTTCACGGCGACATGGACATCTACTGGGGCGCCTATCTCGGCACGCCCGACGAAATCCTGATCTCGGGCAAGCTTGCGGACGTGGCCGGCGAGATCCACCGCCGCCGCACCGAGGCGCGGCGGGAGAACGGCTGGATCATGGATACGTATTTGATTCGAAGGACGGTTGGTAGATGACCCCACAATTCGACCAACCTAACCAGCTCCGCCCGGCGACCATTCGCGGCCTTTCTTCGGGCCGATTCAGGGCGCCCGCTCCGAGCCGGTCGACAGGCGGCCATCAGACCTTGCGGGCCAACAGGTCGGCATACCGCTTGAGGTACAGCGGCCAACCCTGATCGCCAGCAACACCGTCGCGCTCGCTTTCCCAGCCTTCGCCGTGGCGTTCCAGATTCCGGTGCTCGATCTCGACGCGGGTGCGGTCAGCCGTCTCGGCGGTAAAGCGCACTTCCCACTCGCTGGCCTTCGCCGGATCGCTCTCGATCTGCCATTGCGGGCTGATGTCCCAGCTCAGGAGCACCCGGTCGGGTGGCTCGTAGGCCAGCACGCGCGCCCAGCGGCATTCGCTGCCGTCGACGCCACGATCATAGAGGTAACCGCCGACCCGAGGCTCGAACACCGTCTCGGCGATCGGGACAGCGAGCAGGTTGTGCTCGGACGGTTTGAAACTGCCGAAGCCCTCGGTGAAGACCTTGAATGCGCGCTCGATCGGCGCCTCGACCACGACGGACTGCTTCACGGACGCAACTGATATTTGGGGGTTCATCGTGACTCCTCTGGTGGTTGCTCGACGGCGACCTTGTAGGCCGCCAGCGTTTTGCTCCAGAACCGGTCGAGCCAGGCACGCATCTGGCCAAGCCCGTATGGATCGATGTGGTAGACGTTGCTCGCACCCTTCGGCTCGGCACGAACCAACTGCGATTCGCGCAGCACCTTGAGGTGCTGGGAAACAGCCGACTGCGAGACCGGAACCCGCCGGGTGATCTCGGCGACTGAGCGCGGGCGCTCCGAGATCAGCTCGAATATCGTGCGGCGGGTCGGATCACCGAGGGCAGCCAGTTGGGCACCATCAACAGCCATGGCTTATGATTAGTGTAAACTAATATAAGTGTCAATCGGGGCGTTCGCAACGTGCCGGGGCGCGACACCGCGGCTTCAGGCGGGTTCGAATGGTGAGGGTTCAAACGCACCGTCGTATGGCAGACCCTGGCTCTGGCGTAGAATTTCCCGAACTAGCCCGAATCGGAGCGCTGCAATGACCAAGATGAAGACTGGCGGCTGCGTGTGCGGCGCGGTGCGGTTCAGGACGACCGCCGAGCCGTCGCGCATCACGATCTGCCATTGCGCCTGGTGCCAGCGACGCACCGGCACCGCCTTCGGCACGGAGGTCGTCTTCAACAGCGACGAGGTCGAGATCACGGGGCAGCATGTCTCGCGCTATCGGCACGTGTCAGACGAATCGGGGAGATGGCTCGACCTCGAGTTCTGCGCGAGATGCGGCAGCAACCTCGGCTTCACCCTGGAGGCGGTGCCGGGCGTGCGCACCCTGCCGGCCGGTGCGTTCGACGATCCCACGTGGATCCGCGCCGACCGTTACAAGATACGACACGTTTTTCTTCGCTCGAAGCGCGAGTGGTCGGACCTCTCGCCACTCGTCGAGCAATATGAAGCGCACTTTCGCAAGTAGAGAAACCGATGCCGATCTTCAGGTCGGCAATCCGCCGATCCAGCTCACCACCTGCGCCGAGGCGGCAAAATCGGTGTCGCGATGGCCGGCATTGACGACGATGTACTTGCTGTAGGGGTTCTTGGCGGCAGGCTTGTAGACGTTCGCCTCATTGTAGTTGAACGCCGGATCCTGCCTGCCCATCACCATCAGCAGTGGAATGCTGGGAGGCAGGAGCGGCGCTTGGGCCTGCATGGCCGCTTGGCCACGCGGGTTCATCCAGCTGAGATAAGCCGCGGCAGTCGTGTTGATCGTGAGCTTGCTACCCTGATTATCGTCCGAGCCCTTGAAGAGCTGAGCGCCCTGGCCTTCCTTGACCATCGCCGCCGCCTTTTCCAGAAGGCCGGGCACATCGGAATAGGTCCGAGACACATAAGCGGGACTATGGCCGGGGGCCAGCATGACGCAGGCCGCGATGTTCTGGCGGGCGACGGCATAGGAGAGCGCCATGTTGGCGCCGAGGCTTTGTCCGCCGACGACGATCCGTTGTGCCCCCTGTCCGCGCAGCTGAGCGACAAAACCGTCGATCATCGCGTGGACCTGATCGACGGTCACGGAGATGCGCTCCCAGCCCTGCCCTTCCCACGGCATCGAGGGCATGAGCACCCTGGCACCGATACCAGATAGCTTGGACGAGATGTCGTTGAGGCCCGGCGTGCCCGGCCGTCCCTGCTTGCCGTGCATCAGTAGGACACCGAACGTGCCGCCGGCTTGGGCGATGGCGAGATCCGTCGATGCGGCGAAGGTGGCGGCGGCGGATACGCCGGCGAAAAATTCCCTGCGTTTCATGTCTCGCCTCACGCGGCCTGTTTGCGGCAGAAGCACGAGGCCCGCACCACGACCTCGGCGCGCGCCGTCGCGAGGTCGAGCCGAGCCTTGATCAGTGGCGCCTCGACGGTGTCGCCGCGGCGCGTCAGGCATTCATGGAAGCCATGCAGGCTCCAGACGTTCTCCAGGTGCTGGCAGGCGCGGCTGAGTTTGCCGTCGTAGCCGAGGTCGGCGCGATAGACGGCCTCGGCCTCGGCAACGTGGCCCTGCTCCAGCAGCAGCGCACCCAGCGCGTGGCGGGAAGGCTGCATCCAGCCCCACGGTTCGTCGTAGGGCAGCGCATCCTCGAGCTCGACCGCGCGGCGCAGGTGGCCGAACGCGACGTCGTAGTTGGCGCGGCGGTATTCGAGCTCGCCGCTCAGCATCTGATCGGCGATGGCGAGCAGGTCGACGACGGTGTTGTTGTGCACCCGCCTGGACTCCGGGACCTTGGCCGCGGCTTCGCGGAAAGCCGCACGGGCCTTCTCTGCCTCGGCGATGTTGCCCAGGGTCGAATGCGCGACGCCCTTGGCGTAAATCATCATCGCCGTCGTCGAGCAGTAGAGTTCGCGGTCCTTGGGCAGCTCCTGGTCGATGATCTCCTGCCACTTGCCGAAGCGCACCAGCACGTGCTGCTTCATCGGGATGTAGCCCTCGACGAAGTCGGCCATGGGCGGCGAGGGAATGCGCAGCAATGCCTCGGGCGTGGTGTCGATGAGTTCCTGCGCCGCCTTGATCGCCGGCGTGTACTGGCCGAGGAACATGGCGCCGTAGATTATGAAATGATGGTTGTGGGAACGATAGAGCGCGTAGACGTTCATTGCCCCTTCGCGCGCCAGGAACTTGCGATCGGCCTCAACCGCCTTCTGGTTATAGACGACGACGTCGCGGTAGTTGCCGCACAGCACGTCGATATGCGTCGGCATATGGATCAGATGCCCGGCGTCGGGCACCAGGTCGCGCAGCCGGTCGCCGACGCGCAGCGCCCGCTGCGGGAACGGCGACATCTCCATCAGATGGACATAGAGATGCAGCAGGCCCGGATGGCTCCACGAGTCCGGCATGTCGCGGAAGGCGGTCTCGAGCAGATCGACGGCCTCGGCGGTGCCGGCATCCTTGGCGACGCCGCCGGTCGTGAGGTCCCACATCAGCCACGGCGTCTCGTTCATGATCGCCTCGACGAAGATGCAGCGGACGTCGAGATCGTCACGATACTTGGCGAAGACCTTGCGCATCTCGACGGTGAAGGCCTTGTCCCAGGCGCGTTGATCCTTGATCGGCTCGCGCTGCGGATAGCGCGCCGGCAGAGCGTTGATCAGCGCCTGCTCGACCGGCGTGGCGCGGCTCGCGTTGGCGAGCGCGTTCTGCATGGCGTCATAGGCAGCGGCGAGCGCGCGTGCCTTGCCAGCGGGGTCGTAGCGGTGCCAGGGCAAGTTGTAGTTGGGGCCGGCGGCATAGGCGATGCCCCAGTGGGCCATGGCGCAGCCGGGATCGCTCTCCAGCGCCTTGGCGAAGCACTTGATGGCCTCCTCGTGGTTGAAAGCGAACACCCAGTTGAGGCCGCGGTCGAACCAGAGTTGGGCATCGGGCGACTTGGTCGTGATGGCGCGGATATAGCCGCCGAGGTCGTAGTACTCCATGTCATCGCCCCGTCATGAAATGAACATCGTGGAATGAACAGCGGTGGCCAAGGTCACATGAACGCGCGGCGGCTTCAACGGCTTCGCCGCCGAGAGTCCGTCGCCGCTACATGTAACGCTTCAGCATCGGCAGTGCATGATGGACACAGTGACGGCCTTCGGCGATCGCCTCCCGTGCCTTGGTGAACTCCATCAGGCCGATGCTGCCCAGCCGCGGCATGAGCAGCACGTGGGGCGGCTCGCCGGCGAGACGGGTGCGGGTGATGTGGTCCTGCATGATGTTGAGGGAGGTGGCGAGGACGTCGAGATATCCCGGCGCCGCCGCATTTTGCGGTAGCAGCTCAGGTGCGATCTCCGCCGTCTGCCCGGGCCGCACGCCCGACGCCCGACCCAGCATCCGCCGGAAGAGCTCCGTCGACACGCGTGATGGTGCCGCCACCGGCAAGGCTGCCCTCTGCTTGTCGAAGCGCCGGCCCACCAGGTCGCCATTGAGGTTGACGGCGATGATCACCTCCGCGCCCAGCGCACGACAGACCGAAACCGGCACCGGATTAGAGAGGCCCCCATCCACCAGCCATTTGCCGTCGACCAGGGCGGGGCTGACGATGCCCGGCAGGGCGATCGAGGCACGCACGGCATCGAGGATCGGTCCGGTTTGCAGCCAGACCTCGCGGCCACTCGCAAGATCTGTGGCGACGGCCGCGAAGCGCTTGCCGTAACTCTCGATCGGCGCGTCGATGCCGAGCCGGTGCAGAAGTCCCACGACCTGCTTGCCGTCGATCAAGCCGCCACGCGAAAGCCGGACATCCATCAGACGGACGACCTGACGCCACGTCGCCGTCTCCGCCCATTGCCTCAGCCCGTCCAGCTTGCCGGCGACATAGGCGGCACCCACCAGCGCGCCGATCGACGTGCCGCAGACGACGTCGGGCTCGATGCCGGCCTCGATCAACGCGTCGAGGACGCCGATATGCGCCAAGCCGCGCGCCGAACCGCTGCCGAGGGCCAGGCCGATCTTGGGATGTGCCATCGCAGGCATTATAAGCCCGACTCCTCGCCTCCGGGTCAATCGCGCTTGTTCGTGCTGATGGCGCTTGGCATAAGCGGGCCCACACATAAATGCGGGAGCGAAAGCATGAGCGACGCCACCAGGATTTTCGGACTGCAGCTTCGCTCCCTGATCAGCAAGGGCGGCGAGCTCGAGCTGTCGCTGGCCAAGGTCGAGATCCCCGAGCCCGGCCCCGACCAGGTCGTGGTCAAGGTCGAGGCGACGCCGATCAATCCGTCGGACCTCGGCCTCCTTCTGGGACCCGCCGATGCGACGACGTTCAAGTCGACCGGCAGTGGCGACGGCATCAAAGTGACGGCCAAGGTTCCCGCGGCGGCGCTGCCGTTCCTAGCGACACGGCTCAACGAATCGATGCCGGTCGGCAACGAGGGCGCCGGCACGGTGGTCAAGGCGGGCTCGTCCGACGCGGCCCAGGCGCTGAAGGGCAAGATGGTGTCGATGGTCGGCGGCTCGATGTACGCGCAGTACCGCGTGCTGAACGCGCGCGACTGCCAACCGCTGCCTGCCGGCACGACAGCTGCCGAGGGCGCGTCGTGGTTCGTCAATCCGCTGACGGCGCTCGGCATGACCGAGACCATGAAGCGCGAAGGCCACAAGGCGCTGGTGCATACCGCCGCCGCCTCCAACCTCGGCCAGATGCTGAACAAGATTTGTAACGAGGACGGCATCGGCCTGGTGAACATCGTGCGCAGCGCCGAGCAAGCCAAGCTGCTGAAGGGCATCGGCGCCAAGCACGTGGTCGATTCCAGTGCGGCAAGCTTCACCGACGATCTCACCCAGGCGCTGGTCGAGACCGGCGCCACGATCGCCTTCGACGCCATCGGCGGCGGCAAGCTCGCGAACCAGATCCTGACGGCCATGGAAATCGCCATCAACAAGACCGCCACGACTTACAGCCGCTACGGCTCTTCCGTGCACAAGCAGGTCTATATCTACGGCGGCCTCAACACCGGCCCTGTCGAACTGACCCGCAGCTACGGCATGATGTGGGGTGTCGGCGGCTGGCTGCTGACGCCGTTCCTGCAGAAGATCGGCCGGCCCGACCAGGCGCGGCTGCGCGAGCGCGTCGTGGCGAATCTGAAGACGACGTTCGTCAGCCACTACACCAACGTGATCTCGCTGCCCGAGGCGCTCGATCTCAAGAACATCGCCGCCTACGCCAAGCGTGCCACCGGCGAGAAGTTCCTGATCAACCCCAACAAGGGCTGAGGCCGAACGGCGCTCACGCGCGCTTCGCGGCGGCTTCCTTCTCGGCCATCTTCTGCTTCAGCTGCTCGGGCGTGAGGCGGACGATGTGTTCGTTCTGATGGCTGAAGATATCGTACTTCGCGACATCGAGATCCTCGAGCACGATCTCGCGGTCGAGCACTTTCTGTTTCCAGACCAGGTGCTCGGCCTCGGCGGCGTGGAACTCTGGCATCACCTCGCGGGCGAAGAGGTCGAGGGACTCGCAGATGTCCTGGTGGCTGGTCTTGCCAGCCTGGTTGAGCAGGATGACCTGGTCGACGCGGCTCGCCTGGAACTGGCGCAGCTTCCGCCTGATCGTCTCGGGCGAGCCGATCAAGCCCGACTCGAGCGCCTTCTTCTCTTCCGGCCCGCCGCGCCACGCCTGGTACTCGTCCCACAGGTTCGAGGTGCCCGGCGCGTCGACGCCCTTCCGGCCGTAGTAGCTGAGCGCAAAGATGAAGAAGGTCCAGCCGGCGGCCTTGGCCTCGGCCTCCGCGTCAGTCGGCGCGCACATGAAGCCCGATACCATCGCCACGTTGGGATTGCTCGGATAGTCGGCGAGCTTCTTCGAGTTGTTCAAAAGGTTGTTGTAGTACTTGTGCACCCAGGCGCGTGCCGCCTCGGGCGTCACGAAGGTGAAGCCGAGCGCGCCCATACCCCACTCGCCCGCCTTGCCGATGGTCTGGATGTTCGAGCAGGCGACCCAGAGCGGCGGATGCGGCTTCTGGAACGGCTTGGGAATGACGTTGCGCGCCGGGAAGTCGTAATACTCGCCGTGGAACTCCCAGCTCTCCCTGGTGAACATCGGCACGATGGCCTTCACCGCTTCCTCCCAACGCTCGCGCTTGTCGCGCACGCGGATGTTGAAGGGATGCAGCTCGGCCGGTCCCGCCGCCTCTCCCATGCCGAGCTCGACACGGCCGCCCGACAACAGGTCGAGCGTCGCCACCTTCTCGGCGACGCGGTGCGGGTTGTTGGTCGTTAGCTGGATCACGCCGTGGCCGAGACGGATGCGCTTGGTGCGCTGGCTGGCGGCACCCAGGAAAACTTCCGGCGCGGAGGAGTGCGAGTATTCCTCGAGGAAATGATGCTCGACTTCCCACGCATAGTCGTAGCCCAGACTGTCGGCCAGCTCGATCTGCGTCAGCGAATCCTGAAGGAGCTGGTACTCGCTCTTCGCCCCCCACGGCCGGGGAAGCTGGTGTTCGTAGAAGATGCCGAACTTCATCGCCTGCTCCTCACACGGCTTTGCAGAAGGTGGCGATGCGATCGACGATGGTCGGCACCAACTGCGGCGGAAAATCATGACCCCAGCCAGGAATCGTCTGGAGCTGCGCGCCCGGCACGAGTGCTGCGACGTCACGGCCGCATTCGACCGGCAGGAGCGGATCTTCCTCGCCATGCATGACGAGCGTCGGCACCCTGACGGTCTTCAACATCTCGACACGGTCACCCGAAGCGATCACCGAGAGGTATTGCCGGGCGGCACCCTCGGGATACCAGCGACGGTCGACGTTCTTCTCGACCAGGGCGCGCAGTTCGCCTTCGGGCGTCGGATAGGCCGGGCTGCCGATGGTCTGGCGCAGCTTCATGCCGTACTTGACTCGTTGCTCGCGAGTCGGCCCTTCCGGCTGCGCCGTCAGCATCGCCAGCGCCTCGGGCTTGCCCGGCGGCAAGCCCGGCCGGCCGCTGGTCGAATAGATCGACACCATCGCGCGTGTGCGCTCCGCGTATTGCGCCGCCACGATCTGCACGATCATGCCGCCCATCGAGGCGCCGACCATATGTGCCTTGTCGATGCCGAGAGCGTCGAGCAGGCCGAGCGCGTCGGCGGCCATGTCATTCAGGACATAGGGCGCATCGGGCCGTTCGCCCTGCATCGCCTTCATGAAGGCAGCCGGAATATTGGGCGGTCCCCAGGAACCGAAATCGGTCGACAGGCCGGTGTCGCGGTTGTCGAAGCGGATGACGTGGAAGCCACGGTCGGCCAGGCCGTTGAACAGCGAATCGGGCCAGATGGTAAGCTGAGCACCAAGCCCCATGACCAGCAGCAGCGCCGGATCGTCCTTGTTGCCGACCGTCTCGTACTCGATCTCGATACCGTTGGCTTTGACTCGCGCCAAGATGCTTCTCCTTATTTCCGGCGGACCTCTATCGCCTCGCCAAGCCACACCACGCGCGTGATCGCAACCTCGAGTGCCGCCTCTTTCGAGGCATAAGCGGCTCGCGAATAGTAGGCAACCGGCGTCCAGGCACCAGCATCCTCTACGTCCCTGCGGAATTCCTCGAACCCGAAGCTGCCATCCGGGCGCCGGAACAGGTCGACGCACCGGTCATGCTGGCCGTTCTCGATGCTGTCGAAGACGACCCATGATTTATCAATGCGCCGGGACATCTAGTACCGGCCCCGCTTAGCGGCCCACCACAGCGCGATGGGCTTGCGCCAGGGACTCATCGGCCGGCCGAGCGCCAAAGCCGGCAGCAGGATCGGCAGTGCCGCCGCGTCGATCTCACCTCGCCGCAGCCGCGCCTCGGCGAGCAGCGCGTCGCGCTCCGGCCCCTCGCCCATCAGCCAGGCGGCACCGACGGCACGTGCTGCTTGCCGTGTGGCAGCATCGCGCACGGACAGCACATCCAGTTGCAGATCGGCCAGCGCATGCCCCGCGCGCAGGACATCGAGCGGCCCATCGATCTCTTCTTCGCGGGCGTCGACCAGCGCCGTGAGCTGCTCGGCGGTCAGGCCGTGCCGTCGGGCGGTTTCGCTCAGCGATTCGACGATGGGTTGCGCCCGCGGCTTGGCATCCCCCGCCGCCTCGGCGACGGCCTCGCGCCACCATTCGAGCCGGATGCGCGCCAGCATCGGCTCACGAGTGACCGTCCGCGTGCGGGCAAGCTCATGATCGAGGGCCAAAAGCGCCAACAAACCTCGGCGTGCGGGCTCCGGCGCGAACAGCGCGGCCAGGAAGCGATCGCGGTCGGCCGCGCGCACCGCGTCGAGGACGAAGCGGTGGGAAATCTCCGGCGCGCGGTAGGATCCAGTCATGGGGGATAAACATTCATATGCGACCGTTGAACGCAGACGGTGACAAGTTTACAATGAGCCTCATAGGGATTCGCTAGTCCCATCAACAAGATAAGGGGAAATCCTCATGGGTGCCATCTTCACATCGCCGGGACGTACCGTTACCGCCGGCGTCGTGTTGCTCATCGCAATCGTCGTCGTCGTCGGTCTGGTGACCGGCCAGATGACGAAGATCGATCATGCTTGGGCAACGTTTGTCATGCGCTGGTTGCATGTGATCAGCGGCGTCTTCTGGATCGGCCTGCTCTGGTACCTGAACTTCGTGCAGGTGCCGACCATGCCGACGATCCAGCCGGTCGAGAGCCGGACCGCGATCACCAAGTTCATCGCGCCCAACGTTCTCTTCTACTTCCGCTACGCCGCGCTCGCGACGGTGATCACCGGCCTCCTGCTCTCCTGGATGCTGGGTTACCTCATGCAGGCGCTCACGCTGCGCCCTGGCTTCGTGATGATCGGCATCGGCATGTGGATGGCGCTCGTGATGGCCTTCAACGTCTGGTTCATCATCTGGCCGAACCAGCAGAAGATCTTGGGCCTCGTCGAGGCGACCGCCGAGCAAAAGGCCGCTGCGGCCAAGCCGGCGCTCTATGCCAGCCGCTTCAACACCATGTTCTCGATCGGCATGCTCTACTGCATGGTCGCGCAACAGAATATGCCGGTCTGATCCGACGGACCCGACGATTTGAGGAAACGGGGCCCTGCGGGCCCCGTTTTCACGTCGGGGTGTTGGCCCAGAATGCCGCGACGATGGCGTCAGCCGTCCGCACGGCGTCGTCGTCGGTCGTCGGCCAGCCGATGATCGAGAGCCGCATCACCCACAGGCCACGCCACTTCGCGCCGCCGGCATAGGCGACACCGTCGGCCTGCAGCCGCGCGATGGTGGCGAGCGTGCGCGTATCGTCGTCGCCGAAGCGCAGGATGAGCTGATTGAGCACCACGTCGGCCACGATGGCGATACCGGGCTCGCCACGTACCCGATCGGCGATGAGCCGCGCCAGCCAGCAGTGCCGGTCGACCATCGCGGCAATGCCTTCGCGGCCGAGATGGCGCAGCATCGCCCAGGTCGCAAAGCCGCGGGCGCGGCGCGACAGTTCAGGCACGAAGTGCGAGGGATCGCGCTCACCCGCGCCGACCGACGGCAGATAGCTCGCCGCGATCACCATGGCGCGCCGATGCGCTTCGGCGTCACGCACGATGGCATAGCCGCAGTCGTAGGGCGTCTGCAGCCACTTGTGCCCATCGGTCGCCCACGAATCGGCAAGCTCGACGCCCCCGGCCAGCGGCGCCTGCGCGGCACTGGCGCGCGCCCACAGGCCGAAAGCACCGTCGACATGGACCCAGGCGCCATGCGCCTTCGCCATCGGCACCAGTGCTGCATGCGGGTCGAAGGCGCCGGTGTTGATCTGGCCGGCCTGGGTGATGACGATGGTCGGACCGGCGCAGGCGGCGAGCGCTTTCTCGAGCGCTTCGGGCCGCATCGCGCCCTGCGAATCGGCCGCCACCCGCACCGCGCGATCGGGGCCGAAGCCCAGGAACTGCAGCGCCGAGAAGACGGTCGCATGCCCCTCCTCGCCGATCAGCACGTTAATGCCGGGCGCGCCGAACAGGCCGCCACGTTCCACGTCCCAACCCACCCTTCGGAGCACCGCGCCGCGCGCGGCGGCAAGACAGACGAAGTTCGCCACGGTGGCCCCTGTGACGAAACCGACCGACGACTCCGGGGGCAAGCGAAGAATGTCGAGGAGCCACTTCTCGGCGATCGCCTCGGCGGCGGCCGCAGCCGGCGAGGCAGTATGGTTACCGGCATTCTGGCCCCACGCCGAGGTGAGCCAGTCGGCGGCGACGCCGACCGGATGCGAGGCACCGATCACCCAACCGTAGAAGCGTGGCCCCGTGGTCGCATGCAAGCCCGGACCTGCGAGGCTCGCGAGTTCGTCGATGACATGCATGGCGTCGGTGCCCTGCTCAGGCGTCGGCGCCTGCCATGCCTGGTACGCCTCGGTATAGGTCTGTTCGGGCCGCTGCGGCCGCTCACCGATCTCGCGGCGAAAAGTCGTGGCATGATCGGCGGCGCGGCGGAACAGGTCGGACGTCACGTCGCGTGCCCTCAGGGCCTGCGCGCCAGCGCCAGCCCGACGCCGGCACCGATCAACAGGCCGCCGGTCAGGCGATTGCGCAGCTGTGCATGGACCGCGAGCAATGCGCGCAAGCGGCCGGTCAGGATCGCCCACAACCCGTCGAGCACGACGGCGACGATCAGGAACGTCACGGCCAGCAACAGGAGCTGGTCGGCGGCGGTCGGGCCCGGGGTGATGAACTGCGGCAGGAAGGCGCCGTAGAACAGCAGCGTCTTGGGGTTGGTCAGGCCGACCAGGAAGCCACGCGTGTAAATCTCCCGCGCCGAGCGGGGCTGCGGCGCGGTCCGCGTCAGGTCGAAGATCGGTGCCCGCCACGCCGCGATGCCCAGCCAGATGAGATAGGCGACGCCCAGCCAGCGCAGCCAGTCGAAGCTTGCGGCCAGGAAATTCAGCACCGCCGTCGCCCCGAGAAC
>JAQSDW010000087.1 GCA_029946105.1 Reyranella sp.
GCACCCCCTTGGTAAGGGGGAGGTCCACAGTTCAATCCTGTGCGGCAGCACCATCTTTCCCGTGCAGCGCAAGGAGCTGTGGGAACGATCGACGGAAGCCGCGTGCTGGGGCTTTGGGTAAAACACGACTGTTTCAACCGCGATGACAAGGCCATCGCGCCGCTTTCGCTCGAGGTCCGCTGAAGCCTAGTTGCGCGAAAATCCCTCGAGCTCTCCGGTCGCCCAAGCGATGGTCTTTTCCATCGACTCGCCCTTGGCGTGACGGACGATCATCTGGGTTGGAATGGCCTGAACGTATATCTGCTCGCCAATCTTGTGCGGCGCTGGGGCACCGGCCGACGCCAGGATCTGGTGGTTGTAGGGATTTGGATAGTGAAAGAGCGTGCCCTTTGGCGGCTCTTCCTCAGCCCAGGTCTTGAGCGTCGTGAGATTGGCGAACGAGGGCAGATCGTAGCCGCCACTCGCCTCGACCAGTGCCGAGATCGCCGACGGCTGCGACATGTGGACGATCAGGCTCTTGGCCGCCGATTGATTCTTGCTGAAGTTCCAGGTGCCCCAGAAATACGGGGTGAAGGGCGCAAATCGGCCCTTCGGGCCCGCGGCGAAGCCGTGCGTCCACAGTTGCTCGGCGACCTTGGGGGCGTCGCGCTTGGCGACAGCCCAGGCGCTGGGCGGGTTCATGATCAGGGCGCCCTTGCCCGAGACCAGCCACTTGTTGTTCGAGGCATCGTCCCACGCCGGCGCATCGGAGGGCAGGAAGGCCATCAGCCGCTTGTAATAGTCGAGTGCCTGGCGAACGTTGTCGCTGTTGACCGTGATGTCGCCCTTGGCGTTCACGAGGTCAGCGCCGAAGCCATGGAAGATCGCGCCGGCCGTATCGACGCTGTCCGATGTCGTGCCTAGACCGATTCCGAAGGGATGGCCTGCCTTGTGGCAGGCTTCCGCAGCCTTGAGGAAGGCGTCGAACGTCCAGGCATCGGCCTTGGGAGGCGCGCCGGCAGGGTACATCGCCTGTACGTCGATGCCGGCGAACTGCTTCATATAGTCGATGCGCGAGCACGGTCCCTTGATCTGGGTGCCGATGCATATCGGCACGGCGATCCATTTGCCCCCGATCTTGCCGAGATATTCGACGGACGCATTCACGGCGCCGTTCTGCTTGACCAGCCCCTCCATGACGTCGTTCATCGGCACGAGCTGCTCGGCATAGCGCGACGGCAGCCAGGTCGAAAGCGCAAGAATGTCGTGCCCGGACTTGGCCTGCGATTCGGCAGCGCCAGTAAGCAGCAGCTTGTTGCCCTGCGAGGTTATGTAGTCGATCGTGACCTCGACTTTTTCCTTGGCTGCCCATTCATTGATCAAGGCTGTGCAGGTCTTGTTGGCTCCGGGCACCCAATGGTCCCACAGGCCAAGAGACAGCTTGCCCGCAGCGTACGCGCTGCGAACAAAAGGTGCGGCAACAAAGGCTGCCGAGGCGGCGGCAGTGCCGACGACAAGACGACGACGCGCAATCTTCGACGAAGCCATTTATTCCTCCCTGGTGTGACCCTCGATGGAGCCTTGAGGTCAACGCTAGGGAGGCTTCACTTTCTATGCAACGGAATTCCGCTTAACGGTACAGAAAGTTGAACTATATCACCGTGCGGTTGGGGCCGGCCTTTCGGGCTCGGTTGAGTTCATAAGCGATCACGGTAGCCAGCATGGCGATACCGATCAGGCGCGCGGCCACCATGCCGCCAACCCAGTCGTCGACGAGATCGGGAAACATCAGCGACACGCCGGCGGCAAAGCAAAAGACGCGTGTGCCGAGACCGAGCGGGCGTGTGATGTGGCCCTGGGCTGAACCACGCCAATCCACGGCGTGCCGGGCGTTACGGATAGGTAATCGCTACCGGCCAGACCGTATTGCCACCGGCGTAGTTGTAGGCAGCGGCGTTGAACGACGGCGGTCCCATGGTGCCCGTGGCATTGCGGGAAAAGCCATAGCCCTCCTCCGGCTGGCCGAAGAAGCCCGTGCGCAGCTTGGTCTCGCCCTTCTCGGCATGGAAGAGCGCGACGGCATAGAGGCCAGGTGCCACGTTGTTGAACACGCAGTTCGCCTGTTGGTTGGCGATGCTGGCCTGGACGCCCATGAACTCCTGGCCGGACTTGGGAAACGTCGCCGCGGAATTGTACAGGCCGCAGCGCACGTCGCCGTTGTTGTTGCGCAAGCCGGTCACGTCGACGCTGATGGTATTGCCGGACTGGCTGAACGCAGCAGTTGCCGCCCCGATGGCCGCCCCGATCGCCAACACGGCGACGAGGCCCAGTTTCACGAATCGCATGTCATCCCTCCTCGGTAAGAGCCCCCCGATTCACTCGCCCCACTCACTCGGGGGACTCGGCGATCGATTTGTTGTCGGCGCCGACGCCGAACTTGTAGGCGAGGCCGAGCCGGATCGTGTGTGTCGACGGCTGAGCGGTCACGCCCGCGGTCGCGCCTCCAAACGCACTCGACGTGATCTGCTTCTGTTCGTACTGGCTGTAGCGATACTCCAGCCGCGTCGTCCAACCGCCCGTGATCACCGTTTCGATGCCCGGTCCCACCGTCCAACCGCTGAAGGTCGTCGACCCCTGGCCGAACAGCGCCGTGCCACCGCCATAGGCCGTGCTGGTCGCCTGCACGTTCATGCCGGTGTAGCCGGCCGCGGCGTAGAGCAGCGTCGAGCGGATCGGAAGGTAGCCGAGGCGGCCCATCACGCTCCAGATCTGGTTGGGCGAGACCGCCGCATAGGCGCCTGCGCCCGGCACCGCGATCGTCGTCGAGGTCTGCATGCCGCTCCAGGTGAAATCGCCCATCACGCCGACCAGGGCCTTGGGCGCGAACTGATAATCCGCGCCGACGAAGACACCACCCAGCAGGCCCTGGCCCGCTCCCGTGAAGGTGGCCGACGCGCCGCCGGCCGACGCCGTAACCGGGCCGGTCGCCATGCCGGCTCCCGCCGCCACACCGCCGTAGAAGCCGGTCCAGTTGAAAGCAGGCTCGTTGAAGGCCGGTCCGTCCTCGGACGGCGCTCCGCCAAAGCCGCCGAACTTGTAGGTGAGCCCCGCCCGCAGCGCGTGCGTCGACGGGGTGACGCTGATGCCGCTGATGTTCTGGGTGCCGAACTGGCTGTAGCGATACTCGAGCTTGGTCGCCCAGTTGCGCCCCAGCTTGGCCTCGACACCGGGGCCGACGGTCCAGCCGTTGAAAGTATTGGATTGCGAGAAGCTCGACGTCGCACCGCCGGCGGTGGCAGTGCCCGAGGTCAGGAAGTTCTGACCGGCGTAACCACCGGTGAAGTAGATCAGCGTCGAGGAGTTGGCGAGGAGGCCGGCGCGCGCCAGCACCGCCCAGCCGAAATTGGGCTGGGAGGTGACGCTGGCATTGGCGCCCGGAACGCTCGCCGAATTGGTGCCCGAGATGCTGGCCAGCGTCGCCTCGGCCAGCACGCCGACGATGGCCTTCGGCAGGATCTGATAATCGATGCCGCCGTAGATCGAGCCCAGCACGCCGCTGCCGCCCCCGCCGTTGAAGCTCGAGCTGATGCCGCCGCCGCTGGTCGACAGATTATTGACCATCCCGCCCGCGCCGAAGGCGCCGCCGACATAGAAGCCGGTCCAGACCGGGCCGAAGTCCTGGGCGGGGATCGAGACGGGAGCGTTCTGGGCAAATGCTGGAAGTGCGATATTCATCGCGATAAGCGGTGCGAAACGCAACTTGAACGACATAGTCCATTGCTCCCCAATGTATTTGCATACTATGGCGGAGTGAAGATTCTGTAAATAAAATTGGAGCCTGGACGCCTTCGCGCGGCCGGTCGTTCGCGCTCGGGTTGCGCGCGCAATGAAGTGGACCAACCTGCGGCGGAGGTGGCTGGCGGACAGAGAATTGGCGAACGATGAACCGGCGGGCAAAGAAAAAGGCGGCCCATGAGGGCCGCCTCTTCCTTGGCTAAAGGTCTTCGTCTTACTGGATGACGATCTCGACGCGGCGGTTCTGCGGCTCGCGGACACCGTCGGC
>JAQSDW010000088.1 GCA_029946105.1 Reyranella sp.
CCAGCGCCGGCGAGAGCGAACGGCACAGCGCCTCCAGCCGCGCATGCGCGCCTTCGTCGGGCGTCACCTGCGCGGGGTCGATCGGTAGCGCGCCGGTGCTCGAGATCGCGCAGGCCCACACCGTGCCGTCGGCGCGCGGGAATACTTCCGGCGTCAGCACCTCACCGCTCGCTTCCTCGTATTCGAGGAACAGCGCTTCAGCGGGTACGGCGGCGCCGGTCTGGAACACGAGGCTGTGGCCCTTGAAGCCATAGACCGCGGGCAGGGGCAGCCAGCGTGTCGCCAGCCCCGACGGCAAGTTCGACCACGGCCCCATCGCGATCACCACGGCATCGCCCTCGACCATCTCGCCGCTCTCGAGTGCCACGCCGCCGATCGCACCCGTCGGCCCGCGCACCAATCCCGCAACAGTGCCGTGCCGCAGCTCCGCGCCGAGCGTCTCCGCGGCGCGCATCAGGCCCGACGTGAAGGCGTGCGGCTCGACCAGCGCCGTCGTTTGCGGCCCGCCGATCTGGCCGGTGATCGTCACGCTGTCGCTGAGCCACGGCAGCCGCCCTGATTTCCCGGACGGGTGCTCCGCCGTCCGGCCCTCGGCGGCATGACCGGCATAGGTCGCGAGCCGCCTAAAGCCCCAGGGATTGCCGAGCGTGTCGGCGAGTTCCGCGTGCAGCGCAAAACTCCGTCGTGCGAGGCGATCGACCGGCGTGCCGCGGCACCAGTCGAGCGCCAGGAAGCCGCCCGACTTGCCCGAGGCGGCGCCCGCGACCTCGTGGCGTTCGATCACGACCGGCCGCGCCCCGCGCCGGCTGAGGAAGTAGGCGATGGCGGCGCCAATCACGCCGCCGCCGCAGATCACGATACGTCTAGCCTCAGTCATGTCCTGGCTATTTGTTGCGCGTCGTTTGTTCCGGGTCCATCGCCGCGGCCATTTATCCCCCGTCTTGTTCGGAGAGGCGCGGCGGAACCACATTGTTGCCAAGTTTCCGACCAAATCTCTACCGCGGTGCTCAAGGACATGACGCCTGCGCCCGCTTCCCCTCAACGCTCTCTTGCCCTCAGGGACCGCAAAGGATGCTCGATCAGCAAGACCCGGCGGCGCGGCCGACATTCGTGCAGATTCGTCCGCCCGCTTCGGCGGGCCGGATTTGGCGAAAAATTGAAATTGGCCTTGGCGGTCTTGCCTTCGTGGTGGCGCTTGGCCTGGCGGTGTTTCTGCCTGTCTCTTCCGAGCGCGCGGCGGTGCTGGAGAGCGAGGCGCCAGCGCGATTGGCCGGGGAGATGGATCAGTATCCTGAAGCAGGAACGCCGATGCCGGAGCTTGCGGCCCTTCCATCGACGGCCCTGTCCGAAGCGGCGTCCACAGCCGCGCTATCCCCCGCGGAGGCACCATCCCTCATAGCTGAGTCCTCCATCGAGACTGCGGTGCGACTCGAGAAGGGCGACACGGTGGCCAGGGTTCTCAATCGGCTGGGCGTTGCGGCCGGGGATGTCGCCGACAGCGTCGCCGCGCTCGCTGCACACGTGCGCATGGAGCGCCTGCCCATCGGCCAGATCATGACCGTGACGCTGCGGCCGGCCGACGAAGCCGGCGCCAGGCCGGTCCTGCTCGCGCTCTCGATCCGGCCCGAGCCCCGCAGGGAGTACACGCTCGAGCGCGACGACGACGGCGACTACAGCGTCGAGGAGGAGGTCTTCGCGGTCGCCTCCAAGCTGCAGCGTGCCTCGGGCGCGGTCGATGGCTCGGTGATCGCCAGTGCCGAGGCCGCCGGTGTGCCGCGCGGGCCGCTGGCGGAAATGCTGCGCGCCTTTTCCTGGGATGTGAACTTCCAGCACGACATCAAGGTCGGCGACCGCTTCGACATATTGATCGAGCGCTCGTGGACGAGTGACGGGTTGGCGGTCGATGACGGCCGCGTGCTGTGGGCCGAGCTCACCACCGGCGGCGGCGCCGAGAGTTTCAGTGTCTACCGCTTCAAGCCGCGCGACGGCGAAGACTTCTTCTACAACGGCGAGGGCGAGAGCGTGGTCAAGGCGCTGTTGCGCACGCCGCTCAACATGAGCCGCATCTCCTCGCGCTTCGGGCTCCGCCACCACCCGGTCCTCCGCTTCACGCGGCTGCACGCCGGCGTCGACTTCGCCGCACCCCCCGGCACGCCGATCCTGGCCGCCGGCGACGGCCGCGTGGTCGAGGCCGGCCCCAACGGCGGCTATGGAAGATGGGTCAAGATCAGCCACGCCGGCGGCCTCGCCACCGGCTACGCGCACATGTCCCGCATCGCGCCGGGCGTGCGGCGCAGCGCGCGCGTGCGCCAGGGCCAGGTGATCGGCTTCGTCGGCAGCAGCGGACTTTCGACCGGCCCGCACCTGCATTTCGAGCTGCACCGCGCCGGCCGGCCGGTCGATCCGCTCAGCATGGCGCGCACGGCGCTGCGTGCCCGCCTCCGTGGCAAGGACCTCGAGCGCTTCAAGGTGCAGGTCGCCGAGACGGACCGCGCGCGCCAGACGGCGACCACGCTGGAGACTCCATAGGGATCCGGGGGAGAATCGCCATGTCCTCCGCATCGAATTCGCGGCGCGCAGCCGGTGGGCTGGTGGTGGGCGCCATCGGCGTGGCCCTGATCGCGCTGTCGACGGCGGCGCCCGGCAGTCGCGCGTCGGTCCGGTGCGAATGCGAGCGGGGCCTTCTCGACGCCGGCCAGGACGGCATGAACGTGCTGGTCTACGAACTGTGCCCGGAACAGCTGACGGTGGGGTTTCGCAGCAGCGATGTGATCGAGGAGATTTCCTGCGGGCCCGACGGCGAGGTCCGGCTCTGGATGTCGACTGACGATGAGCGATGCGAAGGCGAGCCCACCGGCGGCCTCGGACAGGCCTACGACCTCTGGGAGCCTCTGCGCGGTCCTGGCCGGGCGACGGCGGCGCCCGTGCGCAAGCTGCTCACCTGTCGCGGTCAGATGAACAGGGCGACGATCGTCGTGCCCGACGCGCGCGACGCCCTGCTCGAGACGCGGCCCGGCGATACGCTCTACGAGCAGCTGACGCGGCGGTTCATCGCGCAATGCATCCGGCCGGCAGCGTGAAGGCCGCGCGTCCCCAACGGCGGCCACCCCACGGCAAAACCCCTCACGGAAGTATGGCGTCCGCCTCGATCTCGACCTTGGCATTGGGATCGATCAGCGCCGAGACCTGGACCAGCGTCATCGCCGGGAAGTGCTTGCCGAGCGTGGCGCCCCACGCCGCGCCGACGGCAGCACCGGCGGCATTGAACTCGGCGATGTCGGTCACGTAGGCGCGCAGCGCCACCAGGTGCGTGGGCTCGCCGCCCGCCGCCTTCAGGACGGCCACGACATTGCCCAGCGCCACGCGCCACTGCGCGCCGGCATCGGTGCCGGCAGCGATATGGGACTCGCCCGGCGCCCGGCCGATCTGGCCCGCGATGCGCACGCTCCTGGTGCCGGTGGCGACGACGGCATGGGAGAAGCCGCGCGGCCGCGGCCAGCCCTCGGGCAGGATCGGCGTGTAGGCGATGTCGGACGGCGGCATGGCAGGCTCCTGCGGAAAGGGGAGGGACGGGAAGCGGAAGCGGGCAGTCTAGATCATCCGCCGGCTGCGCGCCGTGCCCTCAGGCCTGCCCCGCGCGCTATTTCCGCGGCCGCTTGCGCGATGCGGGCGACGAACGCGGCGCCTTGCCCATGGCCGCCGCGAGCGCGGTCACCCCGTCGCGGAGCGCGCCCAGGTGCGCCTCGTCCAGGAAATCCTGGCCCTCGAGCCCGCGCCCGATCTCCTTCAGCAGGTCCGCCAGCAGGTAGTAGTGCAGGTGGACGGCAATCTCGCGCCGCTCCGCGCCGGTGCGCACGAGGCGCAGCAGCACCTCGTCCGGCTCCACCTTGACGTCGAAGGCCGACTCCCGTCCGAACGACCCCATGTAGGTCTTGTCCGGGAAATCGACCGAAACCTCTGCCCTGTCGGAAATGGACTTCATCGC
>JAQSDW010000089.1 GCA_029946105.1 Reyranella sp.
CGCTGGTCGTCTTCACCGGCCTCGTGGGCGTCCTGATCGCGCCGGTCCATACGCATCCTTTCACCGCGGCGCTCGCGGTGCTGGCGATCGCGCTCGGCTCCGGCGCTGCCGGCGCGATCAACATGTGGTACGAGCGCGATCTCGATGCCTTGATGGCACGCACGCGCAACCGGCCGCTGCCGGCGGGCCGGGTGGCGCCCGACGATGCGCTGGGCCTGGGCGTCCTGCTGTCGATCTTCTCCGTCCTGCTGATGTCGGTTGCCACCAACTTCATGGCCGCGGCGCTGCTCGCGGCGGCCATCCTGTTCTATGTCTTCATCTACACGATCTGGCTGAAGCGTCGCACGCCGCAGAACATCGTGATCGGCGGCGCCGCCGGCGCCTTCCCGCCGATGATCGGCTGGGCCGCTGCGACCGGCGACGTTTCAGCCGTGGGCATCGCGCTCTTCCTGCTGATCTTCCTGTGGACGCCGCCGCACTTCTGGGCGCTGGCGCTCTATCGCAGCGACGATTATCGCCGCGCCGGCGTTCCGATGCTGCCGGTGGTCGCGGGCCCGCGCGAGACCAAGCGGCAGATGCTGCTCTACACGCTGATCCTGACGCCGGTGGCGCTGGCGCCGACGCTGCTGGGCGCCGTCGGCTGGCTCTACGGCACCGTTGCGTTGACGTTGTCCGTCGTGTTCATCGGCCATGCCGTTGCCGTGTGGCGCACTGCCGACGACACGACCGGTTTTGGCGCGGCACGGCGCATGTTCCGCTTTTCGCTGCTCTATCTCGCGGTCCTGTTCGCGGCCCTGCCGCTCGATGGGCTTCTCGAGCGGATCCTCGTCGGATGAGCGAGGCCATGGTCGAAGACCGCCGGCCCGGCGACACCGACCTGCACCGCCGCCAGCGGGGCAAGAACCTGGTCGTCGCGGGCTTCCTCATCGTGATGGTCGTGCTGTTCTTCGTCCTCACCATCGTGCGGATGGGAGACAAGGCATGACGCCGGACTTCGGCCGGAAGAATGCCCGGCTCGCCGGCTGGCTGGCTGCCGTCTCGATCGGGATGATCGGTCTCGCCTATGCCTCGTCGCCACTCTACGACCTGTTCTGCCGGACCACCGGCTTCGGCGGCACCCCGGTCGTGGCCCAACCGGGCGAACGGCCGGTGCTCGACCGCACCGTCAAGATCCGCTTCGATTCGAACGTCGATTCCAACCTGCCCTGGCGCTTCGAACCGCTGGAGCGCGAGGTCAAGGTCCGTTTGGGCGAGGAGCGGCTGGTCCATTACCGCGTGACCAACGTCTCGCAGCGGCCGATCGTCGGCACGTCGGTGTACAACGTGACGCCCGAGCCGGCAGGTCCGTGGTTCAACAAGCTTCAATGCTTCTGCTTCACCGAGCAGTTGCTGCAGCCCGGGCAGTCGGTCGAATTGCCCGTGGTGTTTTTCGTCGATCCCGAACTCGACAAGGATCGGCGCTACGACAACATCCGCACAATCACGCTCTCCTATACTTTCTACGAGGCGAAGACGGAGCGGGCGAAGACATTGCTCGGCGGTATCCCCGCCAACGGAACTGGAAAGGGTGGATGAACATGTCCGAAGGCACACCGAAGCATCCGTATCATCTCGTCGATCCCAGCCCATGGCCGGCGATCGGCGCCATCGGTGCGCTGATGCTGGCGATGGGCGCGGCCCTCGGGATGCATCCCGACATGCTCGGCAAGGGCGCGGAGAGCGTCGTCAAGATGGTCGACTGGTGGATCGTGGCCCCAGGCTTTCTCGTCATCTTCGCCGTGATGTGGTGGTGGTGGCGCGACGTCATCGTCGAGTCGCGCACGTTCCACACACCGGTGGTCCAGCTCGGCCTGCGCTACGGCATGATCCTGTTCATCGCCTCGGAAGTGCTGTTCTTCGCGGCCTTCTTCTGGGCGTTCTTCGACGCGTCGCTCTACCCGGGCTCGCCCGAGATGCCGGTGCGTGCCGAGGTCACGGGCGGCGTCTGGCCGCCCAAGGGCATCAAGATCATCGCCCCGTTCGACCTGCCGCTGATGAACACGTTGATCCTGCTGCTCTCGGGCACCACGGTCACCTGGGCTCATCACGCCATCGTCGAGGGCAACAAGCGCGATGCCGTGCGCGGCCTGGTGCTGACCGTGGCTCTGGGCGTCTGCTTCACGGGCATCCAGCTCTACGAATACCTGCATGCGCCATTCGGCTTCCGCGACGGCATCTATTCGTCGACCTTCTTCATGGCGACCGGCTTCCACGGCTTCCATGTCTTCGTCGGCACGACCTTCCTGCTCGTCTGCCTGTTCCGGGCGATGGATGGCCAGTTCAAGCCCAAGCAGCATTTCGGCTTCGAGGCTGCCGCCTGGTACTGGCATTTCGTCGATGTGGTCTGGCTGTTCCTGTTCTTCTGCATCTACTGGTGGGGTGCCGGGAACGCACCGATCGCGCTGCACTGACCGCTTGAAGCGGACTATCCTAGGAACCGCCGGGCGCTCCCCGGCGGTTCTCCTTTTGGGAGCACGAAATGTCCGAGTGGCCACGCCAATCGCCGCCCGACGTTGCGCTCCGCGGCGCCTGTCCGCGCTGTGGCCGCGGCCGGCTGTTCCGCGGTCTGCTGACCGTCGTCGATCGCTGCCCGGTGTGCGATCTCGACCTCAGGGGAAACGACGCCGGTGACGGGCCGGCCGTGTTCGTGATCCTGGGCCTGGGTGCGATCACCATGATCCTCGTCTTCTGGGTCGAGTTCCGCTTCGAGCCACCATGGTGGCTGCACGTGCTGATCTGGGGACCGCTCACCTTCGGCTTGGCGGTGTGGTTCCTGCGTGTTCTGAAGGCACTCTTGATCGCCCAGCAGTATACCCACCGCTCGACCGCGCTCGACGAATAGGGAAATCGGGATGATCAAGTTGAGGCCGGCCCTGTGGCCAACGCTCATTTCGTTGCCGATCCTGGTGCTGTCGCTGGGCCTGGGCTTCTGGCAGATGGAGCGCCGCGAGTGGAAGCGCGACATCCTCGACCGCATCGCCGTGAACCAGGCGGCGGCACCCTTGTCGCTCGACGAACTGCTGCGCGGTGATCCGTTGCGCCACGAATACGGCCGCGTGAAGCTCGCCGGATCGTTCCTGCACGACAAGGAGTTCCATCTCGCCGCGCGCAGTCTCAAGAACAATGTCGGGATCCAGCTCGTGACGGCTTTCAAGACCGACGACGGAAAAATCGTACTGTTCGATCGCGGCTGGGTTCCCTCGGAAAAGAAGGAACCGGCGAAGCGGGCCGAAGCCCAGGCCGCCGGCCGGGTCGAGTTCACCGGTATCGTCCGCCGCAACCAGAAGCAGGGCCAGTTCACGCCGGACAACGTGCCGGACAAGAACGTCTGGTTCCATGTCGACGTGCCGCTGATGCGCCGTCTGGCGGGTGCGCCGCCCGATCCCAGGCTCGACGCCTTCTTCCTCGACGCCGATGCCACGCCCAATCCGGGCGGCGTGCCGATCGGCGGCCAGACGCGCCTCGACATCCCCAACGACCATCTGAAGTACGCCATCACCTGGTTCCTGATCGCGCTCGCCCTCGCCGGTGTCTATCTGGCCTACCATTGGGAAAATGGGTGGTTGGAAATCTCCGGACGCAGGAAGTCCAAATGATCGCCAACGATCCCTATGCCGAGCTCGAACGCCGCTTCGCGAGACTGAGTGCCGTCGGCCGGGCGTCTGCCATCCTGAATTGGGACCGCTCGACCATGATGCCGGATGGTGCCAGCGAGGATCGCGCCGACCAGCTCGCGACGTTGGGCGTCATCGCCCACGAGATCATCGCTTCACCGGAGATGCCGGATCTGCTGTCGCGCGCGGAAGAGGGCAGGGCTGCGCTCGATCCCTGGCAGGCCGCCAACCTGCGTGAGATGCGCCGGTCATGGGTGCACGAGAGCGCTTTGCCGTCCGAGCTCGTCGAGGCACGCACGCGTGCCTGTTCGGCCTGCGAGCATGCCTGGCGGATGGCCAGGAAGAACGCCGACTTCAAGTCGCTGCTGCCCAGCTTGCAGGAAGTGCTGACGATCATGCGCCGGGTCGGCGAGGCCAAGGCGGCCGCCCTCGGGACGTCGCTCTACGATGCGCTACTCGACGAATTCGAACCGGGCGGCCGCTCAGTGCGTGTCGACGTGCTGTTCGACGAGCTGCGTGCTTTCCTGCCGGATCTGCTCGGCCGCGTTCTCGAACGCCAGCGCCGCGCACCCGCGCCGCTCGCCCTCGAGGGGCCGTTCCCGGTCGACGCCCAGCGCCGGCTCGGCGAGGAGCTGATCCGCAACATCGGCTTCGATTTTCATCACGGACGGCTCGATGTGTCGGCCCATCCCTTCACCGGCGGCACCGCCGACGACGTGCGCATCACCACGCGCTATGACGAGGCCGATTTCGCCCGCTCCCTGATGGGCGTGCTGCACGAGACCGGGCACGGGCTCTACGAAGCGGGTCTGCCGCGCGCGTGGCGGCGTCAGCCGGTCGGCAATGCGCGCGGCATGGTGCTGCACGAGAGCCAGTCGCTGCTGATGGAGATGCAGGCCTGCCGCTCCGACGCTTTCGTCGAGTTCGCCGCCCCGCGCATGCGCGCAGCTTTCGGCAAGGACGGACCGGCCTGGACCGAAGGCAACATCCATCGGCTCTACACGCGCGTGGCGCCGGGCTTCATCCGGGTCGATGCGGACGAAGTGACCTACCCGCTGCACATCATGCTGCGCTACCGGCTCGAGCGCGCGATGCTGGCGGGCGATCTGGCGCTGGCCGACCTGCCGGGCGCCTGGAACGACGGCATGCGGGAATTGCTGGGCGTGGCGCCACCCGACGACGCCGTGGGTTGCCTGCAGGACATCCATTGGCCGGACGGCGGATGGGGCTATTTCCCGACCTACACGATGGGCGCCCTGGCAGCCGCACAGCTCTTCGCCGCCGCCCGCCGGGCCGTGCCCGGCCTGCTGGAGGCCATCGCAAAGGGCGATTTCACCCCCTTGCTGGGCTGGCTGCGGGCCAACGTGCATGGCAAGGGCTCGATTGCCGGAACCGATGAGATCCTGACGGCGGCCACCGGCTCGGGCCTGGGCGTCGCGGCTTTCAAGGCACATCTGGAAAGCCGCTACCTCTCGGCGTAAGAGAGAGCCATGCTCGACCTCCGCCCCAATTGCGAATGCTGCGACAAGGACCTGCCCAACGGCGCGTCCGACGCTCTGATCTGCACCTTCGAGTGCACATTTTGCGCGGACTGCGCACGAACTCGTCTGGGCGGCGATTGCCCGAACTGCGGCGGCGATCTGGTGAAGCGCCCGACCCGCCCCGAGAAGATGCTGGCCAAGCATCCAGCCTCCACCAAGCGTGTCCGCAAGGACCACGAGGCCTGCCGCCAGGTGGCATGATCCCACCTGGCGCGACGGCCGCGTAACCGGAGCTTCATCTTGCGTTACATCAGCACCCGCCACGGCTCGCAGGGAGAACCTGTGCCGCTCGGCTTCGAGGACATCATGCTCGCGGGCCTCGCCCGCGATGGCGGCCTCTATCTGCCGGCCGAGTGGCCGCACTTCTCCAAGGCCGAGATCGCCGGGCTGAAGGGCCTCGATTACACCGAGCTCGCCTTTCGCATCATGCGGCCCTTCGTCGGCGACACCTTCGACGAAGCGACCTTCCGCCGCTTGATCGGCGAGGCCTACGCTTCGTTCGAGACGCCGGATGTGGCGCCCGTGAAGGCGCTCGGCGATTCGGGCCTGCACCTGATGGAGCTGTTCCACGGCCCGACGCTCGCCTTCAAGGACGTGGCGCTGCAGCTGCTCGGTCGCATGCTCGACCACACGCTGACCGCCAGGAACCGGCATGCCACAATCGTCGGCGCCACGTCGGGCGATACCGGCTCGGCGGCCATCGAGGCGGTGCGCGATCGCAAGACGATCGACATCTTCATGCTCTTCCCGCATGGCCGGGTGAGCGAGGTGCAGCGCCGGCAGATGACCACGGTGCTGGCGCCCAACGTACACAACATCGCCATCCAGGGCACGTTCGACGACTGCCAGGACCTCGCCAAGGCCTGCTTCAACGATCTCGCCTTCCGCGACCGTCATGCGTTGACGGCGGTGAACTCGATCAACTTCGCCCGCGTAATGGCGCAGATCGTCTACTACTTCTGGGCCGCCCTGAAACTCGGCGCGCCCGAACGTCCCGTGGCCTTCGCGGTGCCCAGCGGCAACTTCGGCAACGTCTACGCCGGCTACGCCGCCAGGCAGATGGGCCTTCCGGTGTCGCACTTCGTGGTCGGCGCCAACAGCAACGACATCCTGGCCCGTTTCTTCGATTCGGGCGTCATGACCATGTCGGAGGTCGTGCCGACCTACAGCCCGAGCATGGATATCCAGGTGTCGAGCAACTTCGAGCGCCTGCTGTTCGATCTCTACGACCGCAACGGCGTCACCCTGGCCGATGCCATGACGGCCTTCCGCAGCACCGGCACGCTCAAGGTCGGCGCCAATGCGCTCGCGGGCGTGCGCCAGCTCTTCGACGCCGGCCGGGTCGACGAGCCCGGCACGCTGGCGGCTATCGCCGATTGCCGCCGCCGCTTCGGCGAGACCATCGATCCGCATACGGCGGTGGGCTATGTCGTGGCGCAGCAGCATCGCCGCGACACCTCGGTGCCGATGGTCGTGCTGGCCACCGCGCATCCCGCCAAGTTTCCGGACGCCGTCGCCAGGGCAATCGGCGAGCGGCCGAAGCTGCCGTCGAAGCTCGGCGACCTCATGGACCGTGCCGAGCGTGTCGATGGACTGCCCAACAACGTGGAGGCACTCAAGGCGATGATCGACGAACGGAGAGCAACGGCCGTGGCCCCCGTCCGCGCCAAGGTGCGGTCATGAGCCAGGTCAAGGTCACCACCCTCGGCAACGGCCTGCGTGTCGCCGTCGACGAGATGCCGGAGGTCGAATCGGCGTCACTGGGGATCTGGGTCGCCTGCGGCACGCGGCACGAAAGCGCCGAACTGAACGGCATGGCGCACATGCTCGAGCACATGGCCTTCAAGGGCACCAGGACGCGTAGCGCCCGCGCCATCGCCGAAGAAATCGAGAATGTCGGCGGCAGCCTCAATGCCTACACCGGCCGCGAGATGACCGCCTACCACGCCTCGGTCCTCAAGGAGGACGTGGCCCTCGGTATCGAGATGATCTCGGACATCCTGCGCAATTCAGTGTTCGATCCGGACGAGCTGCAGCGCGAGCGCGGCGTCATCCTGCAGGAGATCGGCCAGGCGCTCGACACGCCGGACGACCTGATCTTCGACCAGTTCCAGGAGACCGCGCTGCCCGGCCAGCCGCTCGGCCGGCCGGTGCTGGGCACGGCCGAATCGGTCGAGGCGATCGGCCGCGACGATCTCTTCGCCTATCTCGCCCGCCACTACACCGCCTCCAACATGGTCCTGTCGGCGGCGGGCCGGGTCGAGCACGACCGTATCGTCGATCTCGCCGAGAAGCATTTCGGCTCGGTGCCGCGCACGCCCGCCAACGCCATCGCGCCCACGCCGCTCAGCTACGTCGGCGGCGACGGCCGCGAGACCCGCGTGCTCGAGCAGGCGCACCTCGTGCTGGGCTGCGAAGGCATCGGCTATCGCGATGCAGACTATTTTGCCCTCGCCATCTACTCGACCCTGTTCGGCGGCGGCATGTCCTCGCGCCTGTTCCAGCGCATCCGCGAGGAGCGGGGCCTGGTCTATGGCATTCACTGCTTCAACACGGCCTATGCCGACGGCGGCCTGTTCGGCATCTATGCCGGCACCGGCGAGGACGATCTCGCCGAACTGGTGCCGGCGGTGTGCGAGGAATTCGTCGGCGTGGCCGATACGGTGCACGAGCAGGAGCTGATCCGTGCCCGTAACCAGATCAAGGCCGGCACGCTGATGGCCCTGGAATCGAGCGGGGCGCGCTGCGAACAGGCGGCGCGCCACCTGATCGTGCACGGCCGGCCGATTCCCTATGCCGAGATCGTGGCCCGGATCGAGGCGGTCGACCAGGACGCCGTGCGCCGCGTCGCGCGCCGTTTGCTGAAGGGTGAACTGACCCTGGCCGCCCTCGGCCCGATCGACGGCCTCGAAACCCTCGACCGCATCGCTGCAAGGCTCGCGGCCTGATCCTGTCGGCTTAGCTAATATCAGACTCCTCTCCCCCCTTGGGGGAGAGGTTGGGTGAGGGGGCGTGATCAACTGCTCGATTTCCGCCCATATTCCATCGGGATTCTGCACAACGTAATTCGCCCAGAAGCGAACGACACGCCAACCTTTGCGTTCCATGGTAGCTGCTCGCCGAGCGTCGACATCCACCTGAAAAGCGTGATGATCGCCGTCAATCTCGATGACGAGTTTCAGCGATAGGCACGCGAAGTCTGCAAAGTATTGCCCGATTGGGTGCTGTCGTCGGAACTTCAGGCCGCCCATGCGGCGATCCCGTAGAAGCTCCCAGCAGATCTTCTCCGCCCGGCTTCCGTCGCGACGCAATTCGCGACTTCTGGTGACAGCATCGTCAATCATGACCCCTCACCTAACCTCTCCCTGAGGGGGAGAGGAACATGAAAGGAAGTTGACCAACGCTCCAATGATCTAGTGCCGCTCGTCGTTGCGGGCGGCGGCGGGGACGGTGCTCGTGCTGCGGGCGCCGCTGATCAGGCCGCTCGTCGTTTGCGCCGGCTTGTTGCGCGGCGGCACGCCGATCGAGGCGCGCTCGATGACCTTCTTCACTTCGGCGCTGCGGCGCACGAGGTTGTAGCGCAGGCCGGTGTAGAGGTTCATCGGGAACGGCATGTCGGCGTTGAAGTCGATGATCAGCACGACGCGGGTCTGGTCGGTCTGGTTCTTCACCCAGTGCTCGCGCGTGTCGTCGAACACCAGCGGCTCGCCTTCCTTCCAGAAGAAGTGGTGGCCGCCGATCTCGATCCAGCACTTCTCCGGCTCGGTCGGCACGATCAGCGGATAGTGGAAGCGGACGACGCCGGCGGCCGATCCGCGATGCGGCTCGATCTCGGCGAAGCCGTGCAGGATGCTGAACAGCGCGGTATGGACGCCCGGGATCCGGCTGATCGCCTCGTAGGTGTCGGGCACGGCCGCGGTGTTTTCCGTGACCTCATGGCCCCACAGCTTCAGCAGGAACGTGCGCCAGGCGCGGCCCGGCACGTAGAGGTCGCGCGGATGGACCTCGTGCAGCGCCGGAATTTCCTCGTGATGGGCCAGCAGGTACTGGAGGTCGGCCTTGATCTTGTCGTGGCTCTTCTTGAGCTCGCCCAGCATGGGGAAGGCGCGCATCGCGTCTTCGCCGCCCAGCGGCAGCTTGGGCATGTTGCGCAGGATCATGTCCGAGAGCTTGAGATTGAAGTTCTCGAGCGGCTCCTGCGGCAGCCAGATATTCTTGGTTAGGTAGAAGCGCCCCTTTTGTCCGACGCCCTGGGGAGATTCGTTTGCCATGATCGAGATCCTGACCTCGTGAAGTCCAGCACTCTTAATCTAGTACGTTCATTGGCCCTGCCTAGACGGGACAATTGACGCGGCATCGGCGGCCGAATGTCTCAATTTCCTACGTCAAGCCTCGGAAATCATGTAACAATTCTAAACCTGCGTTACTATGGCGCCAAGATGTTCCGTTTCGCCGATGTCCCTTTATCCTTGTCGGGGATGACCCGGATCGCCGGCCGGCGCGTCTTTTTGCGCGCGCCGAGCATGGACGACTGGGCCGAATGGGCCGAACTGCGGGCGCGCAGCCGGGCCTTTCTGACGCCGTGGGAGCCAACCTGGCCCGAGGATTCGCTGGGGCGCGACCATTTTCGCCGCCGCTTGCGCCAGCAGGTCCGCGAATGGCGGGCGGGCGAGGCCTACGGCCTGTTCGTCTTCACCAACGATTCCCGTCGGCTGGTGGGCGGCATCAACCTCAGCAACGTCCGGCGCGGCGTCGCCCAGGCCGCCGCCGTCGGCTACTGGATGGGCCAGCCCTACGCCGGCCAGGGCCTGATGACCGACGCCTTGCGCGCCACCCTGCCGTTCGTGTTCGACGAGCTTCGGCTGCATCGCCTCGAGGCGGCATGCCTGCCGCACAACGAGCCCTCCAAGGGGGTGCTGTCCAAGGTCGGCTTCCACGAAGAGGGGCTGGCGCGCCAGTATCTGCGCATCAATGGGCAATGGGCCGACCACCTGCTGTTCGCCCTGTTGCGGGCCGACTACGATCAACTTCTGTGGACGACCCGGTAACCGGGCGGGAGATCGCATGCGCAATCTGACGCCGACCTCCATCACCCAGGCCTTCGCCGACTATTGCCGCAACGCGCCGTCTGAGCGGACGCGTACCCTGCTGGTGGGGCTGGCGAGCCATCTCCACAGCTTCGTGCGCGAGAACAAGGTCACGCAGGCGGAGTGGGGGGCGGCGATCGACGCGCTCACCCGCGCCACCCGGTTCACCGACGACAAGCGCAACGAATACATCCTCTTCTCCGACCTGCTGGGTGTGTCGTCCCTGATCGACATGATCAATGCCGCACCGTCGGGCACCCAGTCGTCGGTCCTGGGACCGTTCCACATCGAGGGCGCGCCGGAGCTGGCCAATGGCGGCGACCTGTGGCGCGGACAGGTCGGTGAGCCGCTGGTGGTGAGCGGTCGCGTGAGGGACGAAAAGGGTGCGCCGGCCAAGGGCACGGTTCTGGCGCTGTGGCAGAACGCCGGCAACGGCCTCTATGCCCAGCAGGACGAGAACCAGGTGCCGACCAACTATCACGCGCGGCTCAAGGTCGCCGACGACGGCACGTTTGCCTTTTCGACGGTGCGCCCGGTCTCCTACAAAGTGCCCGACGACGGCCCCGCGGGAGACATGCTGCGCGTGCTGGGCCGCGACGCCTGGCGTCCGGCGCACCTGCACATGATCCTCCAGGCGCCGGGCCATCAGCCGCTGATCACCGAGTTCTTCCCCGAGGACGACGCGCATCTCGACGGCGACGCCGTGTTCGGCGTGCGCGGCGGCCTCGTCCTGCCGTTCCTAAGAGCCAAGGACCGATCCGACCTGCCGGCTCACCTCGCGGCGCGCGACACGCTGCCGATGCCGGTCTGGACCACGCGGCTCGACCTGACGCTACCGGCCGCGTGAGGGGGGCCGCGTGAGACGGCCCACGTGAGACAGGCGGCCTGATGCCGCTGGTCGCCGTCCGCGGCGTTTCCAGGATTTTCGCCAATGGCGTCCAGGCGCTGGGCGGCGCCACTCTCGATATCGAAGCCGGTGAATTCCTGAGCGTGCTGGGGCCGTCGGGCTGCGGCAAGTCGACCTTGCTGCGCCTGATCGCGGGGCTCGCGTCGCCGACGGCCGGCACGATCGAATGGTCGAAGGGCGAGTGGCCGGGCGGCAAACCCGACCTCGGTTTCGTCTTCCAGGAGCCGACCCTGATGCCGTGGGCCACCGCGCTCGCCAATGTGGCGCTGCCGCTCAAGCTCCACGGCGTGGCGCGGAGCGAGCGCGAGGCCCGAGCGGCCGAGGCGCTGGACCATGTCGGCCTGAAAGGCTTCGAGCGCACCTGGCCGCGCGAGCTGTCGGGCGGCATGAAGATGCGCGTGTCGATCGCGCGGGCGCTGGTGACCGGGCCGAAGCTCCTGCTGATGGACGAGCCCTTCGCCGCCCTCGACGAGATCACGCGCCACCGGCTCAACGCCGACCTGCTGGCGTTGTGGGAACGGAGCCGCATCACGGTCGTGTTCGTCACGCACTCGGTGTTCGAATCGGTGTTCCTGTCGCAGCGCATCGCCGTGATGGCGGCCCGGCCCGGTCGCATCGTCTCCGAACTCAAGATTGCAGCGCCTTACCCGCGCACCGAGGCCTTCCGCACTTCGGCCGATTACGCTGCCCACTGCCGGCTGGTCTCGACGCATCTCTCCGAAGCGATGGCGGCAGCATGAGCCCCCTCACCCAACCTCTCCCCCTGAAGGGGGAGCGGAGCATGAGAAACTTCGCCTTCATGTCCCTCTCCCCCTTGGGGGAGAGGCTAGGTGAGGGGGCCGACGCCCCATGAGTGCCCGCATTGTGGCGCCGGCGGTGATGGGCCTGCTGATGCTCGTTCTCTGGGAGGGCGTCGTGCGGCTGGCGGACATTCCGCCCTACGTCCTGCCGGGGCCGCTCGTCGTTGCCCGGACCCTGATCGCCGACTGGGGCATGCTCGCGCCCGCGCTGGTCGTCACGCTCACGATCACGCTGGAGGCGCTCGCCGCCGCCGTCGTGGTCGGCGGCATGCTGGCGATCCTGTTCTCGCTGTCGCGTTGGCTGGAACTCTCGCTCTTTCCCTACGCCATCATCCTGCAGGTGACGCCGATCGTGGCCATCGCGCCGCTGATCATCACCTGGGCCAACAACGTCGACCTGTCGCTGCTGATCTGCGCCTGGCTGGTGGCGTTCTTTCCCATCCTGTCCAACACCATCCTCGGCCTGCGCTCGGTCGACCACAATCTGCTGGCGCTGTTCGAGCTCTATGGCGCTGGCCGGTGGAAGACCCTGATCCATCTGCGGCTGCCGGCGGCGCTGCCGTATTTCCTCGGGGGTCTGCGCATCTCGGGGGGGCTGGCGCTGATCGGCGCCGTCGTGGCGGAGTTCGTGGCCGGCACCGGCGGCAGCGCCTCGGGCCTCGCCTACCGCATCCTCGAGGCAGGCTACCAGCTCAGGATCCCGCGCATGTTCGCCGCGTTGGTGCTGATCTCGGCGGCGGGCATCGCGATCTACCTGCTGCTGTCGCTGCTGTCATACCTGCTGCTGCGGCGCTGGCACGAGAGCGCGATCGAGGCGGAGAGCTGACGCGAATGGCCATGGCAGATATGCGTGCGAAAATTTGCAGATTTAGCAGGAAAACAGTAACTTCTTTGGTAGGTTGGCGCTTGGACTGCGCCGGCCTGACTATTGGGCAAGACCCGCCCGCGCACGCCGCTGGTGTATGACGCCATTGGGCGTGTTGGGTGTAGCCGCCACGGGTCCTCACGATACGCCGTGGAAGTCCCAAACGACCCCGTCTCAACCGAAAGCGCCAGATAACGACGCCGGAACAGACACTTGAACGACGCCTGCGCACAGGCGCGTCCGGGGCTGTGACACTGAAGAACGATCGGACTGCGAGAAAAGCCCATGCCATATGGCTTTTGGGCGAGGGGCGCACAGTGTGTGTCTCAACATTTGTCACACGTTGGTGGGCGCTCGTGCGGGCGTATTGGCCCGTGGTTGCTGGCTTTCCGGCGCGCGGCGAGCCGAAACTCACCCCGGCGGTGCGCCGTCAGCGTCCGCTGCGACGGCCCGGACGGCCACCGGCGCCCGAGCCGGTGCGGACACCACGGAAGACGCGCGAATGCTGCATCTTGCCGAGATGGACGCCGACGTTGGCGCTCGCGGCCTGGCCCGGCAGCTCGAGCTCGTGGGCTTCGAGGCGGCGGATCTCGTCGCGCAGGCGGCCGGCTTCCTCGAACTCGAGGTTGGCCGCGGCATCGCGCATGCGCTTCTCGAGGTCGGCGATGTGGGTGCGCAGATTGTGCCCGACCAGATGGACGTCGCCCGAGACGCCGGTGTCGACCGTGTAGTGGTCGCGCTCGGCGGTCGACTGCAGGATCTCGGAAATGTTCTTCTTGATCGACTGCGGAGTGATGCCGTGCGCCTCGTTGTAGGCCGTCTGCTTGACGCGCCGGCGGTCGGTCTCGCCGATCGCGTACTTGATCGAGTCGGTCATCTTGTCGGCGTAGAGGATGACACGGCCCTCGACGTTGCGGGCAGCGCGGCCGATCGTCTGCACGAGCGAGGTCGGCGAGCGCAGGAATCCCTCCTTGTCGGCGTCGAGGATGGCCACCAGCGCGCACTCCGGGATGTCGAGGCCCTCGCGCAGGAGGTTGATGCCGACCAGCACGTCGAAGGCGCCGAGGCGAAGATCGCGGATGATCTCGATGCGCTCCAGCGTGTCGATGTCGGAATGCAGGTAGCGGCAGCGGATGCCGGCTTCGTGCAGATATTCGACGAGGTCCTCGGCCATGCGCTTGGTCAGCACGGTGACCAGCACGCGCTGGGCCTTCTTCGCGCAGTCCTTGCACTCGGCGATCAGGTCGTCGACCTGCTTCTCGACCGGCCGGATGATGACGGTCGGATCGATCAGGCCGGTCGGGCGGATCACCTGTTCGATGAAGGCGCCCTGCGTGCGCTCCATCTCCCACGGGCCGGGCGTGGCGCTGACGAAGGTCGTCTGCGGGCGTAGCGCCTCCCATTCCTCGAACTTCAGCGGCCGGTTGTCGATCGCCGAGGGCAGGCGGAAGCCGAACTCGGCCAACACGCTCTTGCGGTTGAAGTCGCCGCGGAACATGCCGCCGATCTGCGGCACGGTGACGTGGCTCTCGTCGCAGATCAGCAGCGAGTGCTCGGGGAAGTACTCGAACAGGGTGGGCGGCGGCTCGCCCGGCTTGCGGCCGGTGAGATAGCGCGAATAGTTCTCGATGCCGGCGCAGGCGCCCGTCGTCTCCATCATCTCGATGTCGAAATTCGTGCGCTGCTCGAGCCGCTGCGCTTCGAGCAGGCGGCCGGCGCGATTGAACTCGTCGAGCCGCTGCTTGAGGTCGGTCTTTATCTGGTCGATTGCCTTCTGCATCGTCGGTTTGGGTGTCACATAGTGGCTGTTGGCGTAGACGATGATGTCCGACAGGGTGATCGTCTTGTCGCCGGTCAGCGGGTCGAACTCGGTGATCGATTCGATCTCGTCGCCGAACATCTCGAAGCGCCAGGCCTTATCCTCGTAATGGGCCGGGAACAGGTCGACGGTGTCGCCGCGCACGCGGAAGGTGCCGCGCTGGAAGGCGTTGTCGTTGCGCTTGTATTGCTGTTCGACGAAACGGCGCACCAAAGCGTTGCGGTCGATCTTCTGGCCCTTGTGAAGGCGGAAGGTCATCTTCTGATAGTTCTCGAGCGGGCCGATACCGTAGATGCAGGAAACCGAGGCCACGATGATCACGTCGTCGCGCTCCATCAGCGCGCGCGTGGCCGAATGGCGCATGCGGTCGATCTGCTCGTTGATCGACGAATCCTTCTCGATGTAGGTGTCGGTGCGCGCCACGTAGGCTTCGGGCTGGTAGTAGTCGTAGTAGGAAACGAAATACTCGACCGCGTTCTCCGGAAAGAAACCCTTCATCTCGCTCCACAGCTGCGCGGCCAGTGTCTTGTTCGGCGCCATGACCAGCGCCGGCCGGTTCTGCGAGGCGATGACATTGGCCATGGTGAAGGTCTTGCCCGAGCCGGTGACGCCCAGCAGCACCTGGTCGCGCTCACCGCCCTCGACGCCGGCGATGAGTTGCCTGATCGCCTCGGGCTGGTCGCCGGCCGGCGTGTAGTCAGACACCAGCTTGAAGGGCCGCGCGCCGCCTTCGAGTTCGGGCCGCCGCTGGATGTACGGCATCAGGAGCGGCACGGTCGCGACTGCGAGATTCTTTGAGGGCATGGCCTCTATTATATGATGCGCGACCGGCGTCCCGGCAATGCTAGCGTGGCTTTCTGCCATGCCTGATCTGTTGGCTCTTTCCTTCCTCGTTTCCGCCGCTGTTGCTTGCATTGCAGGCATGGTGCGCGGTTTTGCCGGCTTCGGCGCCGCGATGATCATGACACCGGTATTTTCCGCCCTTTACGGGCCGGCAGTAGGTATCGCGCTGTGCCTGATGCTCGAGATCGCTGTCGTCCTGCCGCTGTTGCCGTCCGTGGTGCGGTATGTCGATTGGCCTCGGATCGCGTTGCTCATGGTCGGCGCCGTCGTCTTCGTGCCGGCCGGCAATTTCGTGCTGACCTTTGCTGATCCCGAGCCCATGCGATGGGCGATTTCGGCCATCGTGCTCACGGCGGTGGCGTTGCTGGCGAGCGGCTGGCGCTATCCCGGCCAACCGCGCCCGGCCACGACGCTCGCCGCCGGCGCGGTCAGCGGCTTCCTCAATGGCCTGTCGGGCATGGCCGGGCCGCCGATCGCCTTCTACTATCTCGCCGGCCAGGAGACGGTGACGCGCGTGCGGGCCAACCTTACGACCTACTTCGTCTTCGTCGACCTGGCGGCGACGGTGATGTTCGCCTCGCGTGGCCTGATCGGCTGGCCGACGGGCGTGCAGGCCCTTTTCCTGGCGCCCGCCGTCATGCTGGGCGGCATCCTGGGCGGGCGGCTGTTTCCATTGGCGAGCGAACGTTTCTACCGGCGCCTGGCGCTCGGCCTTCTGGTCGGCGTGGCGATCGGTTCCCTGATGTTGTAAGCGAGCGGACATGAGAATCTGGGACATCATCGCCGACAAGGCGGCACAACTCGGGATCGGTGGCCCGATCGGCGCGCTGCTCGGCACGGCGCCGCCGACGTCGAACGAGGGCGCGCATCCCGGGCTGCGCCAGATCGCGTTCACCATCGGCGTCATCGCGCTCGGCGCCAAGATGGCGCGGGCCGATGGCGAGGTATCCGACGTGGAGGTCGCGGCCTTCCGCGAATTCTTCCAGGTGCCGCCCGGCGAGGAGAGAAATGTCGAGCGCTTCTTCGATCTCGCCAAGCGCGACGTCGCGGGCTTCGAGACCTACGCGCATCAGGTGGCCGATCTTTTTCCTGACGCACCCGAAATCCTCGAAGGGGTGATCGAGGGCCTGTTCAGCATCGCCCAGGCCGACGGCACGGTAGATGCGGCGGAAGCCGACTATCTCGCCAAGGTGGCGCGTATCTTCGGCCTCGACAGCGGCCGCTTCGAACGCGCCAAGGCCGCGGCGTCGGGCGTCGTAGAATGCGAGCCCTGCATCATCCTGGGCATCGATCCGATTGCGACCGACGAGCAGATCCGCGATGCCTGGCTGCGGCAGGTCCGCGCCAACCATCCCGACCGGCTGATTGCCCAGGGTCTGCCGGAGGAAGCGATCGCCATGGCCACCCGCAAGCTCGCGCTGATCAACGACGCTTACGACCGTCTGCGGCGCCAACGCGGCCTCGTTGCCGCCTGACCGTGACCATCGTCGACCAGCCGTCGCCCAATCACGCACCTCGGCCCGACGGTGCCGCCGTCGACGTGCTGGTCCTGCACTACACCGAATTGCCGCTGCAGGAGTCGCTCGACATTCTCCGCGATGGTGCGCGCGAGCACCGCGTGAGCTCGCACTATGTCCTGGCGGAAGACGGCGTGGCCTATCGGCTGGTGCCGGAGGATCGCGTCGCCTGGCACGCCGGCCACTCGCATTGGCGCGGCCGCGAGGCGCTGAACCAAACGTCGATCGGCATCGAGATCGTGAACCTGCACGGCGATCGCCACGATTATCCGCCGCGCCAGATCGCGGCGTTGATTGAGCTCTGCAAGTCCATCCTGGCGCGCCATCCGGCGATCGAACCACGCAATGTCGTGGGCCATTCCGACATTGCGCCCAAGCGAAAGATCGATCCTGGTCTTCGCTTTCCGTGGGAGGCCCTGGCCGCAGCCGGTGTCGGGCTATGGCCGAAAGCCGGGGGACGTCCTCTCGACGGCGACTTCCACAAGGCCCTCCAGCGCTTCGGCTATGCGCCGCCGATCGCGGTGCCGCCCAAAGACATCGTGAAGGCGTTCCAGCGCCATTTCCGGCCGACCCAGGTCGACGGCATGGCCGACCCTGAGACGCGGACGCGCCTGGCCGGGCTGCTTGACCAGGTCGGGGGAGCCCCCTAGCTAGGGCCGTGGGTCAGACGGCTGGATGGCTGCGCTGCCGCGGGCAACCGCGGTGGTGAGGAAAGTCCGGGCTCCACGGAGACACGGTGCCGGATAACGTCCGGCGGGGGCGACCCCAGGGAAAGTGCCACAGAAAACAGACCGCCGGGCTGGTTCACCAGCCAGGTAAGGGTGAAACGGTGGGGTAAGAGCCCACCGCGCGACCGGCAACGGAAGCGGCACGGCAAACCCCACCGGGAGCAAGACCAAATAGGGGCGACACGCCGGGCAACCGGCAGCGGTGTTTCCGCGTCGTCGTCCGGGTCGGTCGCGCGAGGCGTTCGGTAACGGACGTCCCAGAGGAATGGCCATCCATCGTCCCCAGCTTGCCGGGGATGGGGACAGAACCCGGCTTATAGGCCGTCTGACCCACCCTTGTTGCCCGAAACGGGCAAATTCTCAACCTATTGTGGTTTTCTGCCTATGGCGCACAATACATATTGTGGCTAACGCCTTCAGATTCCTCACCGAATCCTGCTTTTCAACATTGCTTCCCTGAGTATCCCATGATATCCCATATCATCCCGTAAGCAGGGAAACGCAGGGGCGTGGGGCACCTGCCGTGGATTTAGGGGGACAGGGGTCGTGGCCTTTCGGTCCGAAATCCTGATCAAGCTCGACAAGAAAGGCCGGGTGCTGTTGCCCGCGGCCTTCCGCGACGAGCTGCCGGCCGACGACCGCGGTGCCTTCGTCCTCTATCACTCACCCAACGTACCGGGCGTCGTGAACGGAAATTCGCGCACGGGCTTCGACGCCATGCTGGAGCGGTTGCGCGTCGAGGCCCTCGGTCCCAAGGGCTCGCTCAAGGTCGCACTCGACGACGAGGCCTTCGATCCTGCCGGTTATCTCTCGGCCAGCGCCCGCACCATCGCCATGGAGCCTGATGGCCGCTTTTCCATGCCAGCCGAATTCTCCCAGGCGCTGGAAGCCGACGCGGGCGTGATGCTGGTCGGCAAGGGCGACAAGTTCCAGATGTGGAATCCCAACCGCTGGCAGGCCCGCCGCGACGGCGACCGCGAGAAGATGGCGGCTTTCGTGCGCAGCCTGGGTGGAGGCGACGCATGAGCGGCGCCAGCGGACATGTTCCCGTGCTCGCACGCGAAGTGATCGACGCGCTCCAGCCACGTGACGGCGGTCGCTATGTCGACGGCACCTTCGGTGCGGGCGGCTACACTGCAGCGATGCTGGACCGCGCCGACTGCCGGGTGATCGCCATCGATCGCGATCCCGACGCGATCGCCGCCGGTCGTGCTCTGGCTACGCGCTACGCGCCGCGGCTACAACTGATCGAGGGTCGCTTCGGCGACATGGCCGAGCTGCTGTCCGCCGAAGGCGTCGAGGATGTCGACGGCGTGACGCTCGATCTCGGCGTCTCGTCGATGCAGTTCGATCGCGCCGAACGCGGCTTCTCCTTCCGCGGCAACGGCCCGCTCGACATGCGCATGGAAAAGCGCGGGCCGTCCGCGGCCGACCTCGTGAACAAGGCGGACGAGGTGGAACTCGCCGACATCTTCTGGCGCTACGGTGAGGAACGCCGCAGCCGCCGGGTCGCGCACGCCATCGTCGAGGCCCGCAAGGTCAAGCGAATCGAGACGACCGGCGAACTGGCCGAGATCGTGCGCCGCGCCGTGGGTCCCTCGGCCAAGGACGACAGCGATCCGGCGACGCGGGCCTTCCAGGCGCTGCGCATTGCCGTGAACGACGAGTTGGGCGAACTGGAGCGCGGCCTTGCCGCCGCCGAGTCCGTCCTTGCACCAGGTGGTCGCCTGGCCGTGGTGTCGTTCCATTCGCTGGAAGACCGCGCGGTCAAGGAATTCGTACGCGCCCGTGCCGGCCGCACGCCAAGCCCGTCGCGCCATGCACCGCCGCACTCGCACGAACGCGAGGCCACGCTGCGCGACCTCACGCGCAAGCCCGTGCCACCGACGGAAGCCGAAGTGGCTGCCAATCCGCGCGCCCGTTCGGCCCGGCTCCGCGTCGCGGAAAAGCTTGGCGTTCCGGGAGGCCGCGCATGATCCATCGCGGGCTCGTCTTCTGGTCGATCGCCGCCGTCGCCACGGCGGTGGGCCTGTTCACCGTCAAGTACAAGGTGCAGGACCTCGAGGAGCGGATCGACCGCACCAACTACAAGATCGTCGAGAGCCAGCAGGCCACGCACATCCTGCGGGTCGAATGGGCTCACCTCAACGAGGCCGAGCGCATCGAAAAGCTCGCCCTGAAACATCTCAAACTCGAGCCGGCCTCGATCAAGCAGGTCGTCCGGCTCGACTCGCTCAAATCCGAATCTGTCCCCCCGCGGCGCGATCCACCACTCCCTTCCCCCCCACGTACGGGCAACGACGTCCCCTCGTCGACTTTGCCCGGTGGTGGTCGCGTCGCAGCGGAGGCCGGCAGCCCCTCGCCGGCCTCCGCACCCCTTCCAGGGCGTTCGACCGGACCCACGACGCCCCCTCGACCGGCCGCAATCCAAGAGCCGGCAACATCGGGTCCGGTAGGCGACAACCAGAGCGCTGCAGCGTCGATCGATGAAATCCTCTCGCGAAATGATGGAGGACGTCGGTGAGGCTGTGGCGCAAATCTGGCTCGCCCGACCCGGCCGCCGCGGTAACCGGGGCGCCCGGCGCGCGTTACGGGTCGCCGCAGAATCGCCTCAAGGGCGATGCGCAGGAAACGGCCCGACAGAGGCTCGTCGTCGCGTCGGCAATCTTCGCGATGGCATTCGTCGCGGTCGGCTTGCGCATGGGCTACGTCTCGCTGCTGCGCGACGGCGCCGAGCCGACCCAGCGCGTGGCGGCGCGCGGCGGTTCGATCCAGTCGGAACGCGCCGACATCGTCGATCGAAACGGCGCCGTGCTCGCGACGTCGGTGCCGGTGATGTCGGCCTTCGTCAATCCGCGCCTGCTGCTCGATCCCCAGGATGCCGCGCGCAAGATCGTCACCGCCTTGCCGGACCTGAAGTACGACGACGTGAGGGAAAAGCTCGAGGGCGACAAGACCTTTGTCTGGGTCAAGCGTGGCCTCAGCCCGCGCGAGCACAATCTCGTCAATCGTCTCGGTATTCCCGGCCTCGAGTTCCAGGCCGAGGAGCGGCGCATCTATCCGCAGGGCTCGGCTGCCGCACACATCCTCGGCTACGCCAGCGTCGACAATGCAGGCCTGGCCGGCGTCGAGCGCTACTTCGACCAGCAGCTGCAGAGCGGCGAAACGGTGCAGCTGTCGATCGACCTCAGGCTGCAGCGCATGGTCGAGCGCGAGATCGCGCGCGCCGCCCAGAAATTCTCGGCGATCGGCGCCACGGCCATCGTTATGGACGTGACCAACGGCGAGATCCTCGCCATGGCGTCCTTGCCGACGTTCGATCCCAACAGCACCAAGACACTGACCAACGAGGCGCTGTTCAATCGCGCAACGCTCGGCGTCTACGAGCAGGGGTCGACCTTCAAGATTTTCAACACCGCGATGGCGCTCGATACCGGCCGAGTGACGATGAGCAGCGTCTTCGACGCGACGTCACCCATCAAGATCGACCGCTTCACGATCAACGACGACCATGCCCAGCGTCGCCCGCTGTCGGTTCCGGAGATCTTCAAGTACTCGTCCAACATCGCCTCGGCCAAGATGGCGGTCGAGATGGGCCCTGAGACGCAGCGCGCCTTCTTCGACAAGATCGGCTTTCTCAAGGCGCTGACGACCCAGCTTCCCGAAGTGGCGGCGCCTCTCTATCCACGCCACTGGATGAAGATCAACACCATGACCATCGCCTTCGGGCATGGCATCTCGGTGACGCCGCTGCACTTGGTGACGGGATCGGCGGCAGTGATAAATGGCGGCATCCTCTACAATCCCAGCTTGGTGAAGCGGAACGCGGCCAGTGATCCCGGCCGGCGCGTGATCCAGACCAAGACGTCACTAAATCTGCGCCAGCTGCTGCGGCTGAACGTGGTCGAAGGCACCGGCAAAAATTCCAACGTCGCCGGCTACGAAGTCGGCGGCAAGACCGGTACGGCGGAAAAGCCGTCGCGCGGCGGTTACCGCCAAAAAGCCCTAATCAGCTCGTTCGTTGGCATGTTTCCCATGAACGATCCGAAATTCGTCATTCTCGCCTCGCTCGACGAGCCCAAGGGCCTTCCCGAGACCGGCGGCTATGCCACGGCCGGCTGGGTGGCAGCACCTTCGGTCAAGAATATCATCGAGGGCATCGTGTCGCTGTACGGCATCTTGCCGGGCGATCTCAAGGAAGGCCTGCCGCCGCTGGAAATCGCCTCGACTCCGGTTCCCGCGCCGGTGGCGCCGCCCCATTTCGTTCCGAGCGCGCGTCATCGCGGCTCCGAGCAACGCAAGGCCCTGCCGGTGCGGCCCGGTCCAGCGCAGACAGCGTCCGCCCCCGCCGTGGGAGTGCGTCGCGTTGCGGCTGAGTGAGCTCATGCGCCAGAGCGCATATGAACCCGCGACCCTTCCCGCGCCGCTGCGCGATCCCGCTCTCGCCGGCCTGACGCTCGATTCGCGAAAGGTCCAGCCTGGTTACCTGTTCGCGGCACTGCCGGGCGCGCGCCACGATGGCACGGCGTTCGTCGCCGATGCGGTGGGTCGCGGTGCAGTAGCGATTCTTGCCGCTTCCGACGCTCCGTTGCCGGCGCTCGATGCCGGCATCGTCGTCGTGCGCGACGCCAACCCCCGTCGTCGCATTGCGTTGATGGCGGCGGCCTTCGCCGGCCTGCAGCCCAGGACCGTTGCCGCAGTCACCGGCACCAATGGCAAATCCTCGACTGTCCATTTCGTGCGCCAGATCTGGACGTCGCTTGGGCTCAAGGCGGCAAGCGTGGGCACGCTCGGCATCGTCTCGCCGGGTTTGACGCGCGAGGCCGGTCTCACGACTCCCGATCCGGTCCAGCTTCACGAGGACCTCGCCACGCTTGCGCGCGAGGGCGTCGACCATCTCGCGATCGAGGCATCGAGCCACGGTCTCGACCAGCATCGCCTCGATGGTGTTCGGCTCTCCGCGGCGGCCTTCACCAACCTCACGCACGAGCACCTCGACTACCATTCGTCGATGGATGCCTATTTCACCGCCAAGGCGAGGTTGTTCGACAACCTGCTGCCGTCCGGCGGCACGGCGATCGTGAATGCCGACAGCGATCGCGCCGAGGCACTGGCGGCGATCTGCGTGCGCCGCGGCATCCGCTTCTGGACATATGGCACCACGGGTCGTGACATCCGGCTGCTGGCCGACGATCCGACATCGACCGGCCAGCACCTGACACTGGAAGTCCTGGGCACACGTCATGAGATCGACCTCCCGCTGGTCGGTGGCTTCCAGGCGTCCAATGCCCTCGCGGCCCTCGGCCTCGTGGTGGCGACGGGCGGCGATCCGGCGCGGGCCGTGGCCGGACTCGGCAGCCTGACCGGCGCCCCGGGTCGCCTGCAACTCGTGGCCCGTCATCGGTCGGGAGCGCCCGTCTATGTCGACTACGCCCACAAGCCGGAAGCGCTGGAGACCGTGCTGCGCACGCTCCGTCCCTTCGCCCGCGGCAAGCTCGTCGTGGTGTTCGGTTGCGGCGGGGATCGCGACCGCGGCAAGCGTCCGGTCATGGGCGAGATCGCCACCCGGCTTGCCGACCTCACCATCGTTACCGACGATAACCCGCGCAGCGAGGAGCCTGCCGCGATCCGGTCGGAGATCCTGCGCGGCATCGCGGCCGACCGAAAGAACTGGACCGAAATCGGCGACGGCCGGCATGTCGCCATCGAAGCGGGCATGGCGGCCCTTGGTAGCGCCGACGACTTGCTCCTGATCGCCGGCAAGGGCCACGAGACCGGCCAGACCATCAAGGGCGTCACGCATCATTTCGACGACTCCGAAGTCGCCCGCGAACTTGCGGGAGTCGCAGCACCTGGACAGGCGCCGACATGAGCGCCCTCTGGACTTCCGACGAGATCGCGGCGGCGCTGTCGCCGGTCGCGACCGTTGCACCCTTCGAGGCGGAAGGCGTGACCTTCGACAGCCGTGCCGTAGGCAAGGGCGACATCTTCTTTGCGCTCGCGGGCGAGACCAGCGACGGCCACGGCTTCGTGGCCGACGCCCTGACGCGCGGTGCCGCTGCAGCCGTCGTCTCGCGCGACGTCGAGGGCGCGCACGGGACGTTGATCCGCGTCCCCGACACGATGAAGGCGCTGGTCGATCTCGGCCGCGCCGGCCGGCGTCGCAGCAAGGCGCGCATCGCGAGCGTCACGGGATCGGTCGGCAAGACCAGCACAAAGGACGCGCTGCGCGCCATGCTGTCGGCCCAGGCGCCGACCTCTGCCAGCGTGGCGAGCTACAACAACCATGTCGGCGTTCCGATCAGCCTGGTGCGGCTGCCGCGTGAGGCGCGTTACGGCGTCTTCGAGATCGGCATGAATCATCCCGGCGAGATCGAGCCGCTGGCCCGCCAGGTCGAGGCGCATGTCGGCGTGGTGACGAATGTGGGACCGGCCCATATCGGCCACATGGGCAGCGAGGAGGCGATTGCCGACGAGAAGGGCGCCCTGTTCGCTGGCATGGCCGAAGGTGCAGTGGCCGTGCTCAATCGTGACAACCGTCACTATCCGCGGCTGGTCGAAAAAGCCCGTCATTTCGGTGTTGCCCGCATCGTGGGGTTTGGCCGCAACGAAGCCGCGGAAGCGCGTCTTGTCTCGTGCAACCTGCAGGATTCGGGCAGCGACGTTATCGCCTTGATCCACGGTCGGCGGATCGAGTATCGGCTGGGGGCGGCGGGCGAGCACTGGGTGCTGAACAGTGTGGCGGCGCTCGCCGTCGTGGAAGCGCTCGATGCGGATGTCGTAAAAGCCGCGGCGACGCTGGCCGACCTGAAGGCATCGCCCGGTCGTGGTGCGCGTCGCCGGCTGAAGTTTGGCGTGGGCACGATCGAGCTGCTCGACGAGAGCTACAACGGCAATCCGGTTTCGGTGGGCGCCATGCTCGCCGTGCTGGCACGGACCAAGCCGGAGAAGGGCGGGCGGCGGATGCTGGCCTTGGGTGACATGCGCGAGTTGGGCGAGCAGGCCGATGCCTTGCATGCCGGGCTCGCCGATGCCGTGGCAGCCAGTGGCGCCACGCAGGTTTTCTTGTGCGGGCCGCACATGCAGGCGCTCTGGCAGAAGCTCGCGCCGTCGCAGCGTGGCGTGCATCGGCCAGACTCGGCGGCGCTGGCGGCAGAATTCGCGGCGGCGCTTCGCGCCGGTGACGTCGTTGCGGTGAAGGGTTCTCTGGGATCGAAAATGAAGATCGTCGTAGACGCCATCGTGGCGACAAGCGGCGGCGAGGCGGGACAGTAGGGAATGTTCTATAATCTGCTCTATCCGTTGGCGGACGTATTCGGACCGTTCAACCTCTTCCGCTATCTGACGTTCCGCTCGATCGGCGCGTTCCTGACGGCGTTGGTGTTGAGCTTCCTGATCGGCGGCGCCTTGATCCGCTGGTTGCGCAGCAAGCAACGCCAGGGTCAGCCGATCCGGGACGACGGCCCCGCCAGCCACCTCATGACCAAGAAGGGCACGCCCACCATGGGCGGCCTGCTGATCCTGATCACGCTCACCATCGCCACGTTGCTGTGGGCCGATCTCTCCAACCGATATGTCTGGATCGTGCTCGGCGTCACGCTGGCATTCGGCGCCATCGGCCTGTGGGACGATTTCCTCAAGGTCACCAAGCGCAATTCCAAGGGCGTGCCCGGCAAGGTGAAGCTCGCCTTGTCGATCGTGGTGGCTGGCATCGCGGCCTACCTGATCGCGCAGGTCTCGCCGGCCCCGTTGCGCTACATGCTGGCATTCCCGTTCCTGAAAGACGTGCTGCTGCCTCTGGGCGTCGTCGGGTTCGTGGCGTTCGGCGGCCTCGTGATGGTGGGGGCGTCCAACGCCGTCAATCTGACGGATGGCCTCGACGGGCTGGCGATCGGCCCTGTGATAATGGCGTCGGCGGTGTTCGGCCTGATCGCCTATGTGGTCGGCAACATCATCCTGACGAACTACCTCTTTCTCCATCATATCCCGCGCTCCGGCGAACTCGCGGTTCTGCTCTCGGCACTCGTCGGCGCCGGCCTGGGGTTCCTGTGGTTCAATGCACCGCCCGCCATGGTTTTCATGGGCGACACGGGCTCGCTCGCCATCGGTGGCGCGCTGGGCGCGGTGGCCGTGGTGACCAAGCACGAGATCGTGCTCGCCATCGTGGGCGGGCTGTTCGTGCTCGAGACCGTTTCGGTGATCGTCCAGGTCCTGTCCTACAAATGGACCGGTCGCCGGGTCTTCCGCATGGCGCCCCTGCACCACCATTTCGAGCAAAAGGGCTGGGCGGAACCCACGATCGTCTTCCGGTTCTGGATCATCGCCGCCATCCTGGCGATGGCCGGCCTCGCCACGCTGAAGCTGAGGTGAGTGAATGATCGATCTCGCCGTCCTCAAGGGTTCGTCGTTCGTCGTGCTGGGGCTCGCGCGCTCCGGCCTGTCGACCGTGCGCGCCCTCGCGGCGGCGGGAATAGAGTGCGTGGCCTGGGACGACAACCCGCCGTCGCGCGAGCAGGCCGTGGGCATGGGCGCGACGCTGGTCGAACCGGCGGCCATCGACTGGTCCCGCGTCAGCGCGCTGATCATCAGCCCGGGCATCCCGAATCGCCTGCCCACGCCGCATCCGGCCGCCGTGGCCGCACGCGCCGCGGGCAAGCCCATCCTCTGCGATGTCGAGCTGCTCGCCCGCGCCGAGCCCAAGGCGCGGTTCGTTGCTATCACCGGAACCAACGGCAAGTCGACGACGACGGCACTGATCGGCCACATCCTCGAGGAAGCGGGAATGCGCTCCGAGGTCGGCGGCAACATCGGCCGCGGCGCACTCGATCTGGCCCCCCTCGGCGTGGGCGGCGTCTATGTCCTGGAACTCTCCTCCTACCAGCTCGAGCTGCTCGCGACGTTTCGCGCCAACATAGCCATCTGGCTCAACATCACGCCCGACCACATCGACCGTCACGGCGACATGGCGGGCTATGTCGCGGCGAAGAAGAACATCTTTGCTCGACAGCAGTCCGGTGACTGCGCGGTGATCGGCACAGACGACGAGCCCTCGCGCGCGATCGAGCGCGAGATCGCCGGCCGGCCGGGCGTCACTTGCGTGCCTCTGGCGCTCGACGCGCCCGTGGCCGGCGGCATCTCGTATCGTGCTGGCATGCTGATCGATGCCGACGGCTACACCGTCGACTTCTCGGATGTGCCGACATTGCCGGGCGATCACAATGCCCAGAACGCGGCGGCGGCGTGGGCCGCCTGCCGCTGGCTCGATGTTCCGCGCGAGAAGATCGTCGCTGGGCTGCGCAGCTATCAGGGTCTGCCGCATCGCCAGGAGCGCGTCGCATCGGTCGGAAATGCCGTCTACATCAATGACAGCAAGGCGACGAATGCCGACGCCACCGCCCGCGCGCTGTCGAGCTATCGCAATATCTACTGGATCCTCGGTGGCCAGGCGAAAGAAGGTGGCGTGGCGCCGCTCGCGGCCTACTTCAACCGGATTCTCCATGCCTTCCTGATCGGCGAGGCGAGCGACCTGTTTGCCAGCCAGCTCCGAGGCAAGCTGCCGTACACCCGTTGCGGCGACCTGCAATCGGCGCTCGACGCGGCGCATGCGTATGCACAACGCGAGGGCGGGGCGCCTTCGGTGGTTCTGCTCTCACCCGCCTGCGCGTCGTGGGATCAATGGAAGAGTTATGAGCATCGCGGCGATGCCTTCCGCGCCATGGCGCGGGCATTGCCGGGGGCTCGGCGTTTGGGGAAAGCGGCATGATCCAGGTTCCACGCGACGACCGCAGTGTTATTGGCCAATGGTGGTGGACCGTCGATCGCTGGTCGCTGGGCGCGATCCTGGCGATCATGGCCTTCGGCGTGATGCTGACGCTGGCGGCATCGCCACCGGCAGCCGAGCGGATCGGCGCCGACTCCTTCATGTTCGCCAAGCGCCAGTTCATCTTCCTGCCGATGGCGCTGATGGTGATGCTGGCCATTTCGCTGGCCTCGCCGCGTCATGTTCGACGACTTGCCCTGCTGGTGTTCTGCGGCAGCATCGTGCTGCTGGCGGCGACCTTCGTCATCGGCGTCGAAATCAAGGGCGCGCGCCGCTGGATCTCGGTGCCCGGTCTTTCCAGTCTACAACCCTCGGAATTCGCCAAGCCCAGCCTTGCCGTGATCTCGGCCTGGCTGCTGGCGCAGAGCCGCACCGAGCGGCGCGCACCGGGTTATTTCCTCTCGACCCTGCTGGTGGGCGGGGTACTGGCGCTGCTCATCATGCAGCCCGATCTCGGCATGAGCGTCGTCGTGGTGGCGGTATGGGGCGTCCAGCTCTTCGTCGTCGGCCTTCCGATGTGGATCGCGGGCTTTGGCGCGATCGCCGCTGGCGGCGCACTGGTCGGCGCGTACTTCATGTTCAACCACGTACGCAGCCGCTTCGACCGCTTCCTGGATCCTTCGTCGGGTGACAATTATCAGGTCAACACGTCGCTCGAGGCATTCATGAACGGCTCCCTGTTCGGCCGCGGGCCGGGCGAGGGCACGGTGAAGGCGCAGCTTCCGGACGCCCACACCGATTTCGTCATGGCCGTCGCCGGCGAGGAATTCGGCTTGGTCGTCTGCCTGTTGATCCTGGGTCTGTTCGCCTTCGTGACGCTGCGCTCGATGTCGCGGGCATCGAAGGAGACGAGCCTCTTCATCACTCTGGCCGCCACCGGGCTCGCCGTGCAGTTCGGTCTGCAGGCCGCCATCAACATGGCGTCGACCATCCAGCTCATCCCGGCCAAGGGCATGACGCTGCCGTTCATCTCCTACGGCGGCTCGTCGGCGCTGGCCATGGCGATCTGCGTCGGGATGCTGTTGTCGCTGACGCGCGAACATGCCGGCCTTCGGGAGGCGGTGTGATGGCGGAAAGCCGCGCTCCTTTGGGGCCCGTGGTCCTGGCGACCGGCGGTACCGGCGGGCATGTGTTTCCGGCCGAGGCGCTGGCGGGCGAACTCGAGTCGCGTGGCCTGCCGTTCGCATTGGTGACCGACCAGCGCGGCCGTCAGTGGCAGGGCGCGCTGGCGCGCCGCCCGATCCACTACATCCATTCCGCCAGCCCGACCGGCTCGTTGCGTCGGCGCCTGACGGCTGTGTTCTCGCTCGGCATCGGTCTGTTCGACGCCTGGCGTGCGCTCGGCCGCATCGGCCCCTCCGCCGTCGTCGGCTTCGGCGGCTATGCCTCGGTGCCGACCCTGATTGCCGCCCGCTTGCGCCGCCTGCCGGCGATGCTGCACGAACAGAACGCGGTCCTCGGCAAGGCGAACCGCCTCGTCCTGGGTGGCGCTGCGCGGGTGGCGACATCGTTCGTACGGACGCAATATCTCGCGGACGACGACCGGCGTGCCTGTTTCGTCGGCAATCCGGTGCGTGAGCCGGTACGCGTGCTACGCAACTCGCCCTACCGTGCACCGGCCGAGGGCCGCGTCATCGACCTGCTGGTGTTCGGCGGCAGCCAGGGCGCCACGTCGTTCAGCCAGGTCGTTCCCGATGCGATCCTTTCGCTGCCGGCCGATCTGCGCGCGCGCATCCGCCTGGTGCAGCAATGCCGGCCCGAGGATCTCGAGCGGGTGCGCGCCCGCTATGCCGCGGCCGGTATCGTGGCCGATCTCGCCCCCTTCTTCGCCGACCTGCCGGCGCGGCTCGCGGCGGCGCATCTCGTGATCGGCCGCTCCGGCGCGTCGACCGTGGCGGAGCTCGCGGCCATCGGTCGGCCGTCGATCCTGGTTCCCTATCCCTATGCCGCCGACGATCATCAAAGCGCCAACGCGCGTGCGTTCGAGGCGGCCGGCGCCTGCATCGTGATGCCGCACGCCTCATTCACGGCGGCGGTTCTGGGTGGCCACCTGGTCTCGTTGTTCGAGGCGCCGCAGCGTCTTGCGGCGATGGCAGCCGCCGCCCATGCCGCAGGACGGCCCGACGCGGCGGCCCGACTTGCCGATCTGGTCATCGAGGTGACCGGCTTCTCTCTAACCCCGACAGGAGTCGCGGCATGAGGGCGTTGCCGCTGGATATCGGTCTCATCCACTTCGTCGGAATCGGCGGCATCGGCATGTCGGGCATCGCCGAGGTGCTGCACAATCTCGGCTACCCGGTGCAGGGCAGCGACATTGCCGAGAGCGCGAACACGCGCCGGCTGAACGACCTCGGCATCAAGGTGGCGATCGGCCATCGTGCCGACAACATCTCGAGCGCCCAGGTCGTGGTCGTCTCGAGCGCGGTGAAGAAAGACAATCCCGAAGTCATGGCGGCGCGCGCGCGCCTGCTGCCGGTCGTGCGCCGGGCCGAGATGCTGGGCGAGCTGATGCGCCTGAAATGGTCGATCGCCGTTGGCGGCACGCACGGCAAGACCACGACGACATCGCTGATCGCTGCCATGCTCGACACCGGCGGACTCGATCCGACGGTGATCAACGGCGGCATCATCAATGCCTACGGCACCAATGCGCGGCTGGGCGGGGGCGACTGGATGGTCGTCGAATCAGACGAATCCGATGGGTCGTTCCTGCGCCTGCCCGCCACCATCGCGGTCGTGACCAATGTCGATCCCGAGCATCTCGATCACTACGGCACCTTCGACGCGCTGCGCGAGGCGTTCGTGCGTTTCGTCGAGAACATCCCGTTCTACGGCTTTGCCGTCCTGTGCTCCGACCATCCCGAGGTCCAGGCGCTGATCCCGCGTGTCGCCGACCGTCGCATCATCACCTACGGTATCGGCGCCAATGCCGACGTCCGGGCCGTCAATCTGCGGCTCGACCGCAGCGGTGCCGATTTCGACGTCACGGTCGAACATCGCACGACCAACGAGTCGCGGATCATCACTGGCCTGCGCTTGCCGATGTTCGGCCAGCACAATGTGCAGAACGCGCTTGCCGCCATCGCCGTGGCGCAGGAGATGGGGCTGTCCGACGACATCATCCGCCGCGCGCTGGGCACGTTTGCGGGCGTCAAGCGGCGCTTCACCAAGACCGGCGAAGCGCACGGCATCACGGTCATCGACGACTACGGCCATCATCCGGTCGAGATCGCCGCCGTCCTGCGCGCGGCGCGTCAGGCCTATGGCGGCTCTGGCCGCGTCATCGCGGTTATGCAGCCGCACCGCTACTCGCGGCTGGCTTCGCTCAAGAACGAATTCGCCACCTGCTTCTCGGATGCCGACGCGGTGATCATTGCCGACGTCTATGCCGCCGGAGAGGCGCCGATCGAGGGCGTCAGCCGCGACATGATGGTCAACCTGGTGCAGCGCGCCGGCCATCGCGACGTGACGCCGCTCGGGGCGCCCGGCGACTTGCCCGGGCTGATCTGGCAAGCCGCGCGGCCGGGCGACGTCGTGGTCTGCCTCGGTGCCGGCAACATCACGGCCTGGGCGCACGCCTTGCCCGGCCAGATCCAGCAGCTTGCCGCCGAGCAGGCCGGCCCGCGGCCTATCGCCAATGCCAACGACCCTGGATCGGCGGCATGATGGCGCTCGCAACCACTCGCCCCCACCTGATCGATCGGCTGTCCAAGCCGCGCGGTCGGCTCGTCGCCGATGCACCGCTCGGCCCGCAGACCTGGTTCCGCACCGGCGGGTCGGCGGAGGTGCTGTTTCGGCCGGCCGACGTCGAGGACTTGTCATCGTTCATGGCGTCGTTGCCGGCCGATGTCTCGGTCATGGTATTGGGCGTGGGCTCGAACCTGCTGGTGCGCGACGGCGGCGTGAAAGGCGTGGTCATCCGGTTGATGCGCGGCTTCACCGGCGTCTCCGTCGAGGGACATGAAGTGATAAGCGGCGCCGGCGCGCTCGATCTCAATGTCGCCCTGACGGCACGCGAGCACAGCCTGGCCGGGCTCGAATTCCTGAGCGGCATTCCCGGCACGATCGGCGGTGCCGTTGCCATGAACGGCGGCGCCTACGGCGGCGAGCTCTCCCAGGTCCTGGTCTCGGCCGAGGCCGTCGATCGCGCCGGCTTGGTCCACCGTGTCGACGCGGCCGAATTGGGGTTCAGCTACCGGCACAGCGGCGCGCCGGCCGACTGGATCTACACCTCGGCCCGACTGCGCGCCGCGCCGGGCGACCAGCTCGCAATCGCGCGGCGTATCGCCGAGATCGATGCCGCCCGCACAGAGTCCCAGCCGCGCAGCCGCACCGGCGGCTCCACCTTCGTCAATCCTCCCGGCCACAAGGCGTGGGAATTGATCGATCGTGCGGGCTGCCGCGGTCTGCGCATCGGGGATGCGCAGGTCTCGGAGAAGCACTGCAACTTCCTGATCAATCTCGGGGCGGCAACGGTTGCCGACATCGAGGCATTGGGCGAAGAGGTGCGGCGGCGCGTCTTTGCGCACAGCGGCGTGCTTCTGGAATGGGAAATCCGCCGCATCGGAGAGCCGGCATGACGCGTACCGTCGCTGTCCTGATGGGCGGCTGGTCGCCCGAGCGCGAGGTCTCGCTGGTGAGCGGCCGGGCCTGCGCCGAGGGCTTGCGCGAGGGTGGCCACAAGGTCATCGAATACGACGTGAAGCGCGACCTGCGGGCGCTGGTGGAATTTCTGCGCCCCGCGGCCGGCGGTGGCCCGGACGTCGTGTTCAACGCCCTGCACGGCCGCTACGGCGAGGATGGCTGCATCCAGGGTGTGCTCGAGATCATGGCAGTGCCTTATACGCATTCAGGTGTGCTCGCCTCGGCGATCGCCATGGACAAGCCGCTGGCACGACATGTCTTCGCGTCGCTTGGCTTGCGCGTTGCTGATGGCCGCGTGATCGAGCGCCGGTCGCTCGCCGCGGGCGATCCGATGCCGCGGCCGTATGTCGTGAAGCCGATCGACCAGGGTTCCAGTATCGGCGTCCATATCGTGCGCGACGGCGACAATCTCGCCGCAGTCGAGGCTGCCGAGGCAGCATTCGGCGAGCGCGTGCTGGTCGAGAAGTTCGTGCCGGGCCGCGAGCTCACCGTTGCGGTGATGGGCGACAAGCCGATCGCGGTGACCGAACTCCGGCCGCGCACCCGCTTCTACGACTACGAAGCCAAGTACACCGACGGCATTACCGAGCATCTCGTGCCGGCGCCGGTCCCGGCCGAGGTCTATGAAGCGGCCATGCAGTGGGCGCTCGCGGCCTATCAGGAGCTCGGCTGCGAAGGTCTCAGTCGCGCGGACTTCCGCTGGGACGATTCGAAGCCCGGCACGTCGGGGCTCGTCATCCTCGAACTCAACACCCAGCCCGGCATGACGCCGCTGTCGCTCGCACCGGAGCAGGCGAAATGGACCGGCATCTCGTGGTCCGAGCTCATGACCTGGATGATCGATCACGCGAGGTTGCCGTCATGAGCGCGGCACCCCGCAAATCGACGGCCAAGTCGACGGGCAAGACCACGGCCAACCGGCGCGACTACGACCGGCGCAAAAAGCGCGGTCCGATGCGCAAGACCGGCCGGCCATGGTGGCGCCAGCCGATCCTGCTCGGCGTCGCCGTCCTTCTGCTTGGCAGCGGTGGCGGCGGCGGCTGGTGGGCCTGGCGCGAGGGCTGGCTGGTCGAGGTCCAATCCCGCATCGATGCGGTGACGCACGGCGTCGTGGGAGCGATCACGCCGTTCAAGCTCGCCGACGTCACCGTCGAGGGTCGCGACTATGTCGAGCGCAGCGCCATTCTGGCCGCGCTCAACGTCAAGCCGGGCGATTCGCTGCTGGGTGTCGATCTGCAGGCGTCGCGCCAGCGCCTCGAGGCCATCGACTGGGTGGCGAGCGCCACCGTCGAGCGGCGTCTGCCGGACACGCTCTACGTGACCCTGCGCGAGCGCCGCGCCGTCGCCCTTTGGCAAAACGGCACGGAATACACGCTGATCGACCGGAACGGCCGCACCGTGAAGGCGAGCCGCATGCCGCCCGGCGCGGAATCGCTGCTGCTGCTCGGGGGGCCTGGAGCCCCCGAGCATGTCGGCGAGCTGCTGCTGCTGCTCGCCTACGAACCGGCGGTCGCCCGCCAGCTCCGCGCCGCCGTGTGGGTCGGCCAGCGGCGCTGGAACCTGGTCTTGAGCAACGGCGTGGAAATCTGGCTGCCCGAGGAGGACGCGGTCGCCGCCCTCCAGCAGCTCGCCAAGCTCGACGGCCAGTACAGGCTGCTGTCGCGCGACTATGGCGTCGTCGATCTCAGGTTGCCGGACAAGCTCTATCTCAGGAAACGCGGACCGGGCGCCGATGCGTCGCCGGGTCCGGCATGACGTTTAATGAAACCTAAAGTGTACGCGTAGAGACGGGGGACATCGTGGCCAAGGCAAGAAACGGCGTTATTGCAGCGCTCGACATCGGGACCAACAAGGTCGTCTGCTTCGTGGCGCGTGTCGACGGGCAGGGGCTTCGGGTGGTCGGCATCGGCCATCAGCCTGCGCTGGGCATGCGCGCGGGCAACATCGTCGACATGGAGGCCGCGACCCGCGCGATCTCCTCGGCGGTATCGACGGCGGAGGAGATGTGCGGCGAGCACGTCCGCGAGGTGATCGTGGGCGTGAGCGGCGGTTCGGCCGCCTCGCACAACCAGAGCCTCGAGGTCGCCATCGGCCATCACGAGATCGGCGAGCGCGACGTGCGCCGGGTGCAGCAGCATATCCAGCTTCCCGCCGAGACGGCAGACCGCGACATCATCCATTCCGCCGCCATCGGCTATACGGTCGACGGCACACCCGTGCGGGATGCGCGCGGCATGTTCGGCGAGCGGCTGGGCGTCGACGTCCATCTCGTCACGGCAGCGAGCGGCGCGATGCGCAACCTGCAGGTCTGCGTGCGCCGCGCCCATCTCGAGATCGCCGAGCGGGTCGTGGCCTCGCATGCCGCGGGCCTGAGCTCCCTGGTCTCCGACGAGCGCGACCTCGGCGTCACGCTGATCGACATGGGCGCCGGCACCACCTCGATCGCCGTCTTCTACGAGGGCCATCTCGTTCACGTCGATTCGATCCCGGTCGGCGGCGATCACGTGACCCGCGACATCGCCCGCGGCCTGTCGACGCCACTTGCCCATGCCGAGCGGATGAAGACGCAGATCGGGCGCGCCGTCGCCAAGCCCAACGACGAGTACGACATCATCGACGTGCCGTTGATCGGCGAAGAGGATCGCACGCGGCCCAACCACATTCCGCGCTCGATCCTGGTCGGCATCATTCGCCCGCGCGTCGAGGAGACGTTCGAGCTCGTGCGCAGCCGACTCGAGGCCAGCGGTGTGGATAAGTTGGCCGGTGGACGGGCCGTTCTGGTCGGCGGCGGCTGCCAACTCGACGGCGTTCCCGAGGTCGCGGCTGCGATTCTCAACAAGAAGGTCCGGACCGGAGCGCCGCTGCGTCTCGCCGGGCTGGCGGATTCGACCGGCGGGCCGGCATTTTCCGCCGCGGCGGGATTGCTGTCGTTCGCGCTCCACCATCACACGACGGCGCAGGCCCAGCCGGCATCGGCAGAAGTCCAGGCGAGCCGGATCGGCCGCATTGGCAGTTGGATTAGAGATAACTTTTAGGCAATATGTTGTGTGGGACGTAAAAGTTCCTACAGGCTGTAGACAACGATAAGAAAAAGCCGGTGGCGAGGAAGGGTCTTTAACTAATAAAGGGTCCGCGTCGCTACTCCGAGCAGATACCCCCCTCGTTTGCGTGGAGAAAGCCGAATGACAATCAACCTCAGCCTCCCCCAAAAGGAGTCGGAGATTAAGCCGCGTATCACCGTCGTGGGTGTCGGCGGCGCGGGCGGAAACGCCGTCAACAACATGATCAGCGCCGCGCTGGAAGGCGTGGAGTTCATCGTCGCCAACTCCGATGCGCAGGCGCTCGGCCAGTCGCTCGCCGACCGGCGGGTGCAGCTCGGCATCACCATCACCCAGGGATTGGGCGCCGGCGCCCGGCCGGAAGTCGGTCGTCAGGCGGCCGAGGAAGCGCTGCCCGAGATCCTGCAGCTGCTCGATGGCGCCAACATGGTGTTCGTCACCGCCGGCATGGGCGGCGGCACCGGCACGGGGGCCGCGCCCGTGATCGCCGCCGCGGCGCGCGAACAGGGCATCCTCACCATCGGTGTCGTGACCAAGCCGTTCCATTTCGAGGGCCGTCGCCGCATGCAGTCGGCAGAGCAGGGCATCCTGGAACTGGAGAAGGTGGTCGACACGCTGATCGTCATTCCCAACCAGAACCTGTTCAAGATCGCCAACGAGAAGACCACCTTCGCCGACGCCTTCAAGATGGCCGACGACGTGCTGCACATGGGCGTGCGCGGCGTCACCGATCTCATGGTCATGCCGGGTCTCATCAATCTCGACTTCGCCGACATCCGCACGGTCATGGGCGAGATGGGCAAGGCGATGATGGGCACCGGCGAGGCCGAGGGGCCGGACCGCAGCCGGGTCGCCGCCGAATCGGCGATCTCCAACCCGCTGCTGGAGGATCATTCGATGAAGGGCGCCAAGGGCGTTCTCATCAACATCACCGGCGGCCTCGACATGACGTTGCACGAAGTCGACGAGGCGGCCAACCGCATCCGCGAGGAAGTCGACGCCGACGCCAACATCATCTTCGGCTCGACCTTCGATGCCACGATGCAGGGCCGCATGCGGGTCTCGGTGGTCGCCACCGGGATCGCGGCGATGGCAGCCCAGCAGCCGACGCCGAACTACCTGTCGCTCGACATGAACCGCCCGATGCAGACCGGGCAGCCCGCGCTCAGCCGCCCGGCCATGCCGCCGGTCGGCCGTGTCGCCATGCCGACCGCCGCAATGGCCGCACCCGCCGCGCCGATGCCCGCGGCACCGGTCATGGCGGCTCCGGTTGCGGCAGCGCCCGTGGCGCCGCCGCCGGCTCCGATCGTCGCTCCGCCGGCGCCGCCGGCAATGACGTATGAGCCTGCCCCGGCAGCCATGGCTGAAGCACCCATCCCGGCGCAGATCATGGCCGCACCGGTCGAAGCCCCCGCGCCTGTCGTCGCTCCGGTGGTCATGGCGGCCCCGCCGGTCGCCGCGCCATTCGTGGCGCCGGCGCCTGTTGCGGCACCTGCCGCCGCGCCTGCCCTCCAAAAGCCGCTGGTCGACGAGAACGACTGGCGTGTCAGCCGTCCGGCGATGAAGCCGGCGGTGCGTGCTCCTGAGGCGGCGACGCGACCGATGGCCGCGCGGGCAGCCGGCGACAGCCGATCGCCCAACCTCTTCCAGCGCATCACCGGTGCCTTTTCGGCGCCGAAGCCGCTGGCTGCGGCGGCTCCCGCCGAGCCGCCGGCGCGTGCCGCACCGGAAAACGTCGTGGCCGTTGCCCCCAAGCCTGTTGTGCGGGCGGCGCCCGTGCAGACCTCGATCAGCCTCGACGTCACCGAGCGGACCAAACCCGCACGAGACGACGATGACCTGCAAATTCCTGCATTCCTGCGCCGGCAAGCCAACTGACTCGGATTTGAGAGTTCTCCACGCATCCTATCGAGGGGCCGTTCGGCCCCTCTTTTTTTGGCCGCCGCGTGATATAACCCGGCGGCACATCGGTTTGACGGATGGGAAATGTCGATAGCGGGCGTAGTTGGAAGTGGACGGGTTCTGGCAACGCTGGGGCTGGCGCTGGCATGGCTTACGGGGGCAGGTCTGGCGCTGGGCCTGGCCGGTTGCGGTTCGTCGGACGACGACAAGAACTACGTCGAGACACCGGTCGAGCAACTCTACAACAATGCGCTCGATCAGCTCGGCGTCCAGGAATACAAGAAGGCCGCCAAGGGCTTCGAGGAAGTCGACCGCCAGCATCCCTATTCGGTGTGGGCCACCAAGGCCCAGCTCATGGCCGCCTTCGCCTACTATCAGTCGAACAAGTACGACGATGCCATCATTGCGCTGGACCGCTTCATCCAGCTCCATCCCGGCCATCGCGATCTGGCCTATGCCTACTATCTGAAGGCGCTCTGCTACTACGAGCAGATTTCCGACGTCGGACGCGATCAGCGCGTGACGCAGCAGGCGCTCGAAGCGCTGGCCGAAGTGGTCAAGCGCTTCTCCGGATCGCCCTACGCACGCGATGCGCGCCTGAAGGTCGAACTCGCCATCGACCATCTGGCCGGCAAGGAGATGGCCGTCGGCCGCTACTACCAGGCGAACCAGCAATATGTCGGGGCGATCAATCGATATCGCGTCGTGATCGAGCGCTATCAGACGACCACCCACGTGCCCGAAGCGCTGCATCGGCTCGTCGAGAGCTATCTCTCCCTGGGCGTGAAGAGCGAAGCTCAGGAGAATGCCGCCGTGCTGGGCTTCAATTACCCCGGCAGCGAATGGTACCAGGACAGCTACTTCCTGATGACGGGCGAAGGCCAAAGGCCGTCGGACGAGAAGCCCGGCTGGTTCTTTGGGTTGTTCTGACGGGGCTGCATGCTTGTCTCGCTTTCGATCCGTGACTTCGTCCTGATCGAGAAGCTCGACCTCGCCTTCGCGCGTGCCGGCCAATGCGGCCTGGGAGTTCTCACCGGCGAAACCGGCGCCGGCAAGTCGATCCTGATCGATGCCCTCAGCCTTGCGATGGGCGCCCGCGCCGATTCAGCCGCCGTGCGGCGCGGCGCCACACAGGCGTCGGTGGCGGCCTCGTTCGATCTGCCCAAGGTCCATCAGGTCCACGCCATTCTTGCCGAACAGGGGCTGGCCGATGAGGACGTCCTGACGCTGCGCCGTACGATCGGCGCCGACGGGAGGGGGCGCGCTTTCGTCAACGACCAGCCGGCGTCGGTCGGGCTGCTGCGCCGGCTTGGCGATACCCTGGTCGAAATCCAGGGACAGATGGAGCAGCACGGCCTTCTCGACATCGCCACGCACCGCACGTCGCTCGACGCCTTTGCGGGTCTCGATAAGCACGCCGACGCCGTCCGCGCGGCGTGGCGGCAGTGGCGGGCGGCCGAGCAGGCGCGTGCCGATGCGGAAATGGCAGCCCAGGCGGCGCGCCGCGACGAGGATTTCCTGCGCCATGCGGTGAAGGAACTGGAGGCGCTGGCGCCGCAGGCCGACGACGAGGAGAAGCTGGCCTCCGAGCGGCAGCTGCTGCGCGCCGGCAGCACGCTGGGCGACGCGGTGGCGCAGGCGCTCGCCGAGCTGGAGCAGGGCCGGGGAACGCTTGCCGCCTTGCGCACGGCCCATCGCCTGATCGAACGAAATGCCGACAAGGCCGCCGGTCGCCTCGATGCGTCGCTCGCCGGGCTCGACCGGGCGCTGAGCGAGGCCACCGAGGCGCAGGCGCAGCTCGAAACGGCGCGGGACGCCCTGGAATTCGATCCGGCGCGGCTCGAGAAGATCGAGGAACGGCTGTTCGCTCTGCGCGCCGCGGCACGCAAGCATAACGTCCCTGTCGCGGACCTGGCCGCGTTCGCCGGCAAGATGATGGCCCAGCTTGCCGCCCTCGACTCGGGCGAGGCCGGCGTGAAGCAGCTTGCAGCGGCGGCAAAAGCTGCCCGAGCGAACTACGTCGCGGCCGCCGACGCGCAGTCGGCGGCCCGCCGCAAGGGCGCCACCCGGCTCGACCGGGCAGTGGCGGCCGAGCTCGGACCCCTCAAGCTCGAGAAGGCCAAGTTCGTCACCGAACTGGCGCCGCTGCCCGAGACGGAATGGTCGGAGGCCGGCACCGACCGCGTTCAGTTCATGGTCGCCACCAACCCGGGAACGCCGCCGGCGCCGATCGCCCGGATCGCCTCGGGCGGCGAGCTGTCGCGTTTCCTGCTGGCGCTGAAGGTCTGCCTGGCCAAGGTGGGCGACGCCGCCACGATCATTTTCGACGAGGTCGACTCGGGCATCGGCGGCGCCACCGCGGCCGCCGTGGGCGAGCGCCTGAAGCGGTTGGCCAAGGACGTCCAGGTGCTGGTGGTGACGCATTCGCCGCAAGTCGCCGCCATGGCCGACCGGCACTGGCTGATCCGCAAGACCACGACCCGGAATGCCGCCAGCACCGACGTGCTGCCGCTCGATGCCAAGGGCCGCCGCGAGGAGATCGCCCGCATGCTGTCGGGCGCCGAAGTGACGGCCGAGGCGCGGGCCGCGGCCGACAAGTTGCTGGCCCCTGCGGGCTGAGGGGCGGGCTCGCATGTCGAAGGCCGCGAAAGTCGTTGCCGCGTTGAAGGTCGAGCAACTCACCGAACGTCAGGCGCGCGCCGAGCACAAGCGGCTGGCCGATGAAATCGCCCATCACGACAAGCTCTATCACGAGAAGGACGATCCGGAGATCTCGGACGCGGCGTACGACAAGCTGCGCCAGCGGCTGAAGGCGATCGAGGAACGGTTCCCGCAACTCCTCGACATGTTCAGCCCGACGCAGAAGGTGGCGCCGACGCCGACCACGGCCTTCGCCAAGGTCACGCATCGCCGGCCGATGCTGTCGCTCGACAACGCCTTTTCGGACGAGGAACTGCAAGGCTTCTTCGATCGCGTGCGGCGCGGTCTCGAACGCGAGACCGACCTCAAGCCCGACGCCGAGATCGCCTTCAGCTGCGAGGCCAAGATCGACGGCCTGTCGATCAGCCTGCGCTACGAGGACGGCGAGTTCGTGCAGGGCGCCACGCGCGGCGACGGTACGACCGGCGAGGATGTCACCGCCAACCTCAGGACCATCAAGGACATCCCCCACAAGCTGAAGGGCCAGGGAAGCAGCAAGCCGCCGAAGTCGCTGGACGTGCGCGGCGAGGTCTACATGGAGCGCAAGGCGTTCCTCGACCTGAACGCCCGCCAGGTTGCGGCAGGCGAGAAGCCATACGTCAATCCACGCAACACCGCCGCTGGCTCGCTGCGCCAGCTCGATCCGGAGATCACGGCCGAGCGGCCGTTGCGCTTCTTCGCCTATGCCTGGGGCGAGGCCGAGCCGCGGTCGTGGAAGACGCACAGCGAGTACCTGAAGCTCCTGAAGGAATGGGGTTTCAAGACCAATCCCCTGACCAGGCTGTGCCGCACGCCCGACGATGTGCGCGCCTTCTACCGAAAGATGGGCGAGGACCGGCCGTCGCTGCCGTACAACATCGACGGCGTCGTCTACAAGGTCGACCGCATCGACTGGCAGGAACGGCTGGGATTCGTCAGCCGCGCGCCGCGCTGGGCGATCGCTCACAAGTTTCCCGCCGAGCAGGCGCGCACGCGGCTGAAGGGAATCTTCATCCAGGTCGGCCGCACGGGCGCGCTGACGCCGGTGGCTGATCTCGATCCGATCAACGTCGGCGGCGTCGTCGTGGCGCGCGCCACGCTCCATAACGCCGACGAGATCGAGCGGCTCGACGTGCGCGAAGGCGACATGGTGATCGTGCAGCGCGCCGGCGACGTCATTCCGCAGGTGCTGGGGTTTGTGCCCGAGGAGCGGCCGAAGAACGCAAGGAAGTTCCATTTTCCCACCAAGTGCCCCTGTCCGCTCGAGACGCCAGTCAAGGCCGAGGAGGGCGGCGTCGTACGGCGCTGCTCGGGCGGGCTCGAATGCCCGTTCCAGCAGGTCGAGCGGCTGCGCTACTTCGTGTCGCGCAACTGCTTCGACATAGAAGGACTTGGCGGAACGCATATCGAGAATTTCTTCAACGATGGCCTCTTGAAGATCCCGGGAGACATCTTTCGACTGAAGAGCAAAGAAGCGGAAATCAGGAAGCGCGAGGGCTGGGGCGACCTGTCGGTCAACAACCTCGTCAAGGCGATCGAGGACCGCAAGACGATCCCGCTCGACCGCTTCATCAACGCGCTCGGCATCCCTCTGATCGGCGAGGCCACCGCCAAGATCATGGCCCAGGAATACGGCGACGTGGACGACTGGCTGGCCGAGATGTTGAAGGCCGCCAAAGAGCGCAAGAAGACGCCGGACGATGTGAAGAAGGAAAAGGCCGCTGCCGCGGTGGGCGAGAGCTACGGCCGGCTCTGCAATGTCGAGCAGATCGGCGTGACGACGGCCGATGCGATCGCCGCCTTCTTCAGCGAGGGCCACAACGTCGACATCATCGAGGACCTGCGCAAGCAACTGACCGTCGAGGCGGTGAAGCGCCGCGTGATCGCGGCCGACGCCGCCCTCAAGGACAAGATCGTGGTCTTCACGGGTGAGCTCAACACGATGACCCGCGACGCGGCCAAGGCGCGCGCCGAGGAACTGGGCGCCAAGGTGACGGATTCCGTATCGAAGAAGACCAGCCTCGTCGTGGTCGGCGAGAACGCCGGCTCCAAGGCCCGCAAGGCCGCCGAACTCGGGATCGAGACGCTGACCGAGGAAGAATGGGTGGAACTGTCGGGTAGCGGTCGTTGACCGGGAGGTCACGAACCAGTCGCCGTTGGATTATGGCGGGCGCGGCGGGATCGATCGGAGCACTGGCGCTTGGTGTCTCCGTCTTGCGAGGCAGGCACGACGACGCCCCCGATGGCGATACCGTCGTGAGCAAAGTTCCATCGACCGTGTCGTTGCGTCGAGTGGCCAGGATTCGGTTCGAGAAGGTTCAGGTGTCGGGACGGGACCAGTATGCTCTCTCCGGTGCGGCGTGCCCGCTAGCCTGGAGTCCGGATGGCCGATGGTTGTTGGTGTCCGTTGGCGGCAGCACCGCCATCCTCTTCGATACGTCGACCTGGAAGGAGGTTCTTCGTCTCGAGAGCATGACCGGTATGTATGACCGTGCGATGGCGTTTATATCGAACACCGAATTCGTGACGGATCCCTCGAACGACTATGCGAGGAAATGGATAAGCAAGTAGTATCGGCAAGGCGCTTGCTGCATCATGAAACCGTCGTTTACTGGATCCCTCGCTGGAGTTGATTGAATGGACTTGTCCCGTTTTCCGCGTCGTAGCTACACCCACGCCCCCACGCCGATCGAGCTGCTGACGCATTTTTCCAAGGCACTGGCCGCGAGCTGTCCGGGCGGCGTCGGTCCAGAGATCTGGATCAAGCGCGACGATCTGCTGGGCCTTTTTCCCGGCGGCAACAAGACGCGCAAACTCGAGTTCCTGGCGGCGGATGCTCTGGCACAGGGTGCCGATACGCTGATCACCTGCGGCGCGCCGCAGTCCAATCACTGCCGCATCACCCTCTCCGCCGCGGTCAAGGAAGGGCTGAAATGCCGCTTCGTGATCGAGGAGCGCGTCCCCGGCAGCTACAGCAAGGAGGCCGGCGGCAATAATTTCATGTTCGAGCTGATGGGAGTCGAGGCCATCACCGTGGTGCCCGGCGGTTCGGATATGGCCGCGGCAATGTCGCGGGTCGCGCAGGAAGTCGCCTCGCTCGGCCGCACGGGCTACATCATCCCGGGCGGCGGTTCGAACGCGATCGGTGGTTTGGGCTATGTCGCCTGCGTGCAGGAAATGCAGCAGCAATGGTTTGATATGGGACTGGCGCTCGATGTCGTCGTGGTCGGTTCGGGCAGTTCGGGCACCCATGGCGGCATGGTGGCGGGCTTCTTCGGCAACAACATCAGGATCCCGTTGATCGGCATCGGCGTCAGCCGCGATCCGGCCGACCAGGAGCCGCTGGTCTACAAGGAGGCGCAGGCGGTGGCCGATCTGCTCGGGATCGGAAAAATTCCACGCGAGGCAGTGAAGAGCTTCGGTGGCTTCTGGCAGCCGAAATACTCCGTGCCCAACGCCAAGATGGTCGAAGCCGTGCAGATGCTGGCGCGGACCGAAGGTGTGCTGCTCGACCCGGTCTATACCGGAAAGATCATGGCGGGCCTGATCGGCCTCGCGCGCCAGGGCCACTTCAAGCCCAACGCCAAGGTGCTCTTCATGCACACCGGCGGACTGCCCTCGCTCGATGTCTATCAGGATGTCGTGCTGGGTCGGACGGTGTTGAAGGATTAGGGCGGGATGACACCAAGTCGAATCGGCTGAGCACCTGTCGGAGGAGCACGCCCGATCGCAGTGGCGCGTCTGGATGACGAACGGACCTCAAATCATCCCGCTCTAGGTCGGCGCCGCAGTCCTAGATCGTGCGCGTCGCCTCGTCGACGTCGGGTCGCACGGCTCAGGCCCATTCGCTCATTTGCCTCTGAGCTTCGCAATGTGGAGAGCCAGTTTCGCCAGCGTTTGCCCACCGTATTCGACGGCGCCAAAGCCGATCGCCCATTCTCGTCGCTCCCTGGACGGATGCATCTGGCGGAGCGTGAGGACGGTCTTGCCGTCGCTTTGTTCATCGAAGGTGAGGAGCATTCGGAATCGAACGGGGTCGTTGTCTTGATCTGAACCGTGCTCGACCTCGATGAGGGCCGGGGCCTCCATGCGGAGAAAAACCATTCGGTTGCTGTAGCGAGTGCCATCGCGAGCAACCATGTCGAAGCGCCAGACCCCGCCCGGCTTGAGGTCGATCTCCCTGGTTTCGATCGCCATGCCCTCGGGCCCAAACCACTGTTGTATTTGATCGGGGTCCGTCCAGGCGGCGTAAACGAGGCTCCGGGGCGCATCGATGACTCGACCCAGTACAATTTCGCGATCGAGAGGCCAGTCTCGCCAGGGAGAAGCGGCATTCTTGGGTGAGTCGCTCATCGTCTCAATTCTTTCTCTTCATGTGGGCGATGTGGGCTTCCAGGCGATCGAGGCGTTTCTCCCAGGCAGAAACATGCTGGTGTATCCACGCTTCGGTCGCATGAAGGGCGTGGGGCTCGATCCTGCAGGTTCTGATGCGTCC
>JAQSDW010000090.1:0-19956 GCA_029946105.1 Reyranella sp.
CCGGGGCCGCCGGCGCCGCGGCAGCCGAAGGAACTCCCGCCGCCGCCGCCACCTCCGTCGGCCCGGGAGGCGGCCGCGGCGGCCGCCACGCCCGCACCGGTTCAACCCGCTCCGGTGCCAGCCCCCGCGCTACCGGACCTGGTGGCCCCGCGCCCCGCCACCCCGGCGCCACAGCGGCCGGACCTCCGTCCCTCGCCGCTTGCACCGACGCCGCAGCGGCCACCGGCCGCCGCCTCAAGGGAGGAGCCGTCACCCCATCCCTTCGTCAATCCCGCCGACGCCTTCGCCAAGGCGCGGCTGGCCGACAACTATCTCTGGCAGATCACCCGCAAGATCGTGGGCTACCAGTATCAGGCAAACACGAATGTGAGACAGGGCATCTCCGTGGTGCGGATCGTCATCGCACGGGACGGCAGGCTGGTCGGCGCCGAAATCGTCCGGTCGAGCGGCGTCCCGGAATTCGACCGGGGCGTCCTCGCCGGTGTCAGGGCGGGTGCGCCCTACACGCCGCTGCCGCCTGAAATCAAGGGCGAGAGCGCCAGCTTCGACCTGCCGCTGGTCTCCACCAACCGCTAGCGCCCAGAGGTGCGCAGGGCGCGGCTTGTGTTGATGATCGGGCAAAGCCTATCATCGACGGACAAATGGCCCTGGAAGCGTCGACACTTCTCTTTATCGGCATCTTCGTGAGGCTGACGGCTGCCGGCGTAGCGCTGCTCGCCTGGTATCATCATCGCGAAGTGGTTTGTCTACTCGGCTGGTCGCTGGCCATGGCGCTGAGCGCACTCGCCATGGCCGTGGGTTCGCTCCGCGGCGCAGACAACGCCTTGGACGTCACCTTGCTGACCAATGTCCTGTTCGTCGTCGGCTATGCTCTGATGTGGACGAGCATGCGCCGCTTCAACGACAGCCGTGTGAGACCGATCAACCAGTTGATCGGCGTGCTCATGGTCGCTGGCGCCTTCGTCGCGCTGTTCGCACTGGCGTGGTGGTTCGGTGCGCCGCGACGGGCCTTGTCGGCCCTGTTCTCGCTCTTCGTTGCCGGCCTGACCCTGGCGGCGGCGTGGGAGACCTGGCGTGGCTTCGGCCGCGACGGTCTCGGCAGCCGCCATATCGCCGGCACGGCGCTCGCCTGCATTGCCGCGACGCGCCTGATTCGGGTGACGCTGATCGGGCTGCAAATGACCGGCGCCGTTTCGCCGGCCACCGGCGAGCTCGTGCAGAGCTTCACACTCTATTTCAACATCGCCTTCCTGCTGGCGGCGACCTTCGGCCTGATCCTCATGGCGCAGGAATGGGTCGACGGCCGTTCGGCACAAACGGACATCAGAATGCCCTCCTGATCGAGATCGTCAGGGCGCGGGCGATCCGAGCAGGAATCCGTTTCGTCATGCCAGCTTCTCGCCCCGGGCCGGGCTCGGCCCCTTGACGATGCGGAGAAGCCCGGCACACTCCAGCATTCGCACGGTACTTTCCCCGTGCCGCAAGTTCGCTGGAGACAGACCATGACCACGACGCTCGAGAAACTCGGTGCCGATATCCGCGCAGCCCTGAAGACTGATGGAGGGGCCGCCGGCAAGCAGGCGATCTGCACCCTGGTGGAGAAGGTTCTGCTCGACGAGGTGTTCATTGCCGAGCACCTGACATCGGCGCAGTGCAAGCCGCGCAAGGTGCTCTATGAGGATCCGGAGCTGGGCTTCTGCATCTGTGGCCACGTTTACGAGAAGCCGGCACATGGCGCGCCGCACGATCACGGCCCGAGCTGGGCGATCTATGGCTTGGCGGTCGGCGACACCGAGATGACCGATTGGCGCATCGTGCAGAAGGGTGACGGCGAGGCTCCTTCCATGGTGACGCCGGAGAAGTCCTACGTGATGCGGCCGGGCGACGCCCATTTCTACGACGTCGGGGTCGTCCACTCGCCCAAGCGCGACGGGCTCACCAAGCTAGTGCGCATCGAAGGCACGAACCTCGACCATATCAAGCGTTCGAACATCAAGGCCGCCGAGACGGTGACCAAGGCCGCCTGATCAAACGGAGAGGCGTTGGCCGACCTTGCGGCCAACGACGTGCCAGATTTCCATCTGGTCGGCACCCTTCACCTTGATCGTTCCACGCGCCTCGCAGTCGAACGTGTCCCGGACCTGCTCGTAGGTGCAGCGCGTGATCTGGATGGCCCGGCTTTGGCCTTGCGATTCCATGCGACTCGCCACGTTCACCGCTTCGCCCCACAGATCGTAGATGAACTTCTTGCGGCCGATGACGCCAGCCACCACCGGACCGGAGTGGATGCCGATACGGAAGGCAAGCTCGCGTCCGCCGAACCGGCGATGAGCGACCGCGTCCTGCATATCGAGTGCCAGCTGTACGAGCGCCGTTGCATGATCGGTGCGCGGCCGCGGCACGCCCGAGGCGACCATATAGCAATCGCCAATCGTCTTGATCTTCTCCAAGTCGTGTTTTTCGACGAGCCCGTCGAAACACTGGAAGACCTCGTTGAGAAGATTGACCAGATCCAACGGCGTCATCGCCGCCGCCATGGGTGTGAACTCGACGACATCGGCGAAAAGGACGCTGGCGGCATCATAGTGCGCGGCGATCGTGCGCCGGTCGGCTTTGAGCGCCTCGGAGATTTCCCGGGGAAGGATGTTGAGCAGAAGTGTTTCCGAGCGTTCCTGGAAGAAATTGCGCTGCCCGACGAAGTAGTAGAGGAGGCCGAAGACGATCGCGATCACCGAGCCCACGTTCAACACGAAGAACCACGTCACGAAGTCCTCGGGTAGGCCTGAGGGTGCGAGATAGGGCTGCAGGAATGCACTCACGATCAACAGCGCGACGAAGCCCACGATCCACAACACCGTCTCGCGCAAATCTTCCAACAGCAGTGACACAAGCGGACAGAGTGCCGCCCAGATAATCACCACACTCGACTCCTTGAACCCGCCAAGGTTCAGCATCAGGAGCCAGGGCAGGAACAAGGTCAGCAGGAGCTGGGTGAAGCGGTAGAAGCCGAGATTGCGGGTCCAGGCGAAAACCAGCGTGTTGATCGGAGCGATGATCGAATATGCCGCCGGGATGGCCGCAGCCACCGGTGCGCCGGCGGCAAAGTAGATGGCGCTCCACAGGGTCGTGAACGGCAAGGTGCCGACCGCGAGCAGGACGACAAGCCGCTTCTGCAGCACCGTCTCGCTGCTGTCGGCCGGATCGACACCGATACGCCCGGCCAGGGCAACGAGTCCTCGGGCATAACTGGAAAGCCGGCCGGGCCGGGCAGCCTTTCCCCAATCCAGCTCCATGTACAATCCCTCGGGCAGACCATCCGGGCGGGACCAGCGGCCCCGCCCGGCTATCTTATCAGGAAGCGCGAATGAGACCGAGCTGGGTCAGCGCGGTCACGCCGTCGTCGAGGCCGATTTCCTCGGCGACCTTGCCGTTCTCGATACGCAGCACGGTGGTGCCTGTGAAGCGCATCTTGCGGCCGGATGCCGCCGGCAGCGCGCCAGCGAGGAAATCGTCGAAGGCCGGGCCGGTGTGCGTGCCGCCACCGATCCAGCGCCCGACGACATGATCGCCCTCGGCGATGAGATCGGCGGCGCCGCCGAAGCCGAGATCGGGAAATGCCGCCCGGAATCCAGTCATGAAATCCAGTACGTCGGCATGCCCGCGACGCGGCGCATGCAGTGAATACTGCAGGAGCATGTCGGGCGCCGCGAGCTCCTCGATCACCTTGGGATTCCAGGGACTGCCCCAGAATTCCGTGAACCAGCGGCCGACGATGGCCTTGTTTTCCTGCTCCCTCGACATGGTCGAAACTCCTTCGTGTTGTTGCCGTGAGGGCGGTGTAGGCCACGAAGGTTCCAGGTAATATCCGCCTGCCGCCTTGAATTTGATTGGATTGGCGCCGCGAACCGAGGCTGTGCGGTGAAGGGAGAGCCTATGAGTGATGTCGCGGAATTTCCTCCTCCCGGTGTCGTGCTGGTCGAGGACAGCGAGGCCGGGCCGTTTGCCGAAACCGTACGCAGTGGTGCACACGTGCTGCCCGCCGACGAACCGGCGGCGAATGGCGGCAACGATACGGGCCCGGATCCCTATGCCTATCTGCTCGCAGCACTTGGTGCCTGCACGGCGATGACACTGCGCATGTATGCACGCCAGAAGAAGTGGCCGTTGCAGAAGGTCAGGGTGGTGCTGAAGCACGACAAGGTCTACGCGACCGACTGTGCGACCTGCGAAACCAAGGAGGGCAAGGTCGACCGGATCGAGCGCTGGATCGAGCTCGACGGTCCGCTCAGCTATGAACAGCAAAAGCGGCTTCTGGAGATCGCCGACCGCTGCCCGGTGCACCGCACCCTGACCTCGGAGATTGTGATCACGACGCGACTCGAAGGCGTGCGCTGAGGTCCGGCCGCCCTATTCCAGCATCTTGGGCGGCTTGTAGAGCGGAAATCCGTTGAACGGCTTGCAACGGTCGTGGTCGGGCACCTCGTAGAAGCTCGACTTGCCGTAGTTGTGCAGGCCGCCGTCGACGCGCAGCGAGATGCCGGTGACGTAGGCCGCGGCATCGCTCAGCAGATAGACGATGGCGCCCGCGATCTCCGATTCGGTGCCGTGGCGCTTCATCGGAATACGGCTCTTGACGTTGCGCAGCACGTCGTGGGCACGCTCGGGATAGCGGTCGAATCCCGATGAGGCGATGAAGCCGGGGATGACGGAATTGATGCGCACGCCCGAATGCGCCCATTCGACCGAGGCGGTGTAGGTGAAATTGGTCTGGCCCGCCCGTGCCGCGCCATTGTGGCCCATGCCGGGATTCCCAAGCTCGAAATCGGCACCGACGTTCACGATGGCGCCACCGTTCTGCTCCATCCAGCCGAGATAGACAGCTTTCGAGACCAGGAAGGTCGCCGTCATGTTGTTGGCGACAACCGCGTTCCAGCCGTTCAACGAGATGTCCTTGAGCTGGGCGGGAAATTGTCCGCCGGCGTTGTTCACGAGGCCGTCGATGCGGCCGCCCCAGGCAAGTACCCCGGCAATCGCTGCCTTCACCTGCGCCTCGTCGCGCAGGTCGGCCGCAAAAGTGAAGGTCTCGGGATCGTCGAGTTCCTGCTTCACCTGGTCAAGCTTTTCCGGGGTACGGCCGACCAGGGCCAGGCGCGCGCCGAGCGATCTCAGCTCGTGGGCGGTGCAGCGACCGAGTCCCGAACCACCGCCCGTGACGATGATGGTGCGGCCGGCGAACAGATTCGGGCGAAAGACCGAATCGTAGCTCACGGCGCGGCTGAGTTGCGTGTGGCGAAGCGGCCGAGATGGCGCTGCAGCAGGCGCATGAGTGCGAAGCCCGCCTGCAGCGTCACGCCGAAGAACAGGATGCCGATGGCGAAGAGCACGAGCTTGTCGCCGAGCGCGGGCAGCAGCACAGCCTCGCGCAGGATCACCGCAATGCCTTCGGTGACGCCGATCGCGGCTCCAGCACTGGACGACATCACCAGCACGAAGAAAGCGCGCGTGACGTTGGGCAGAAACTGCAGCGCGCCCAGCGGCGAGCCGGCGCGGAGCTGCTTCAGGGACTCGGCGCCATTGTCGGCCACGTAGGACGCCGAATAGGGCACCAGCGACAATGCCACGATCATGAGAGGTGACGGCGAGACGCCAACGCCGAAGAGCATGGCGTCGCGCGGAATGATGTTCAGCAGGAAGAACATGACGACGAAGGTCGGCGCTGCCCGCATCAGGCCGATTAGCGCGGTGGCAATGGCCCCCACCACGCCTCCCGTCAGCCGCCCGAGCGCGAGCAGGCCGCCAAGCGCCAGGCCGAACAGGAGCGCGATGGCCGCGATTTCGAAATTGACCACCATGCCCGCCAGCAGGTCGGGGAAGAATCCGGTGGGGATATGCAGGCCCATCATGCCGCGGCCTGCCGGTGCTCGAGCCAGGACCGGAACCTGTCGCACAGCCAGACCACCACCACGACCACGGCGACGTAGAAGACCAGCAGCAGCGTATAGGTCGTGGCGCGGCCGCTGGCGAAGGAGGTGATGTCGGTGAGAGCGCTCAGGAGTTCGGGCGCGCCGATGAAGCTCGCGATCGGCGTGCCCTTGGCGGCATTGATGAGGAACGACACGATCTGCGTCGCCGAGCGGCTGACGGCACGGCCGAACAACTCCGTTGTCGGGATCCCCCCCGTCCCTTGCGCGCTGCCGCGTTCCGCCCGCAGCGTGTGCATGGCTTCGGCGATGGCTTGGCCAGCATTGCTGCCGTTCATCAGCCCCAACGCCACGATCGCGGCGCCGATCGCCACGGCCGAGGAATAGTGAAAGAACGCCTGGGCCACAGCAGCGGCGATGACCAGCGTGAGCACGACCGGCGAGGACTGCAGGACGATGCTGCCGGCGCGCGCCGGCCAGCGCAGCAGGAACCGGCGCGAACTCTGCAAGGCGCCCAGCACCAAGGCGAAAAGCAGCGTCGCCGCCAGCGCGCCCGCGACCAGGATGAGCGAATTCACGATGCCGTCCTTGAACAGCGACCAGGCAGGCATCGTCTTGAACATAGGCAGCGAAAAATCGACCCCGGTCCGCGCCTCGACCCAATCCTCGATCGCCGTCGCACGCCCCGCGAAGGGTGTCGGCTGAAGGGCGGCATCGAGCGCCGGCAGCACGCAGGCGGGGTTGGTGCTGCCCGTGTCGGTGTTGCATTCCGGGCGCTTCCAGACGGCCTGCTGGCGCTCGAGAAAGCCGAGGCCGACGCTATTGCCGCGGGCGATACCGAGGAAGACACCGTCGCGGTGAAAGATCTGGCTCGTGAGATCGAGCGCCCGGGCCAGTTGGTCGCTGCCGGTCCGAGCGACCGCCATGCCCCAGGGCACCTGGGCGAAACCGAACTTCTGTTCGTAGTTCTTGGCGAAGTCAGGATGGGTGAAGTAGTAGGCGAAGAAGCTGTCGTCCTGGGCCGCCAGCGTGCAGGTATCGTCCTTCAGACGGTCGGGGAGAACGCCCGCCTCGTCGAACAGCATCAGGCGCACATTGTGCGAGATGATCTGCGCATTCGAACCGTTTCCGATGGTGACGCAGATGGTGCGCCCAGCAACATCGGGCCAGCCCTTCACCGCGAGCGCACGCGGGCCCACGACCGTCGTCTCGGACTGATAATAGTGCGGACGGATAAAGCGAACCTGGCCGTCACGCTGTGTGTTGTGGCCCATGGTTGCGATCGCGAGGTCGATGCGATCCTCGGCGAGCAGCGGAATCCGGCTGGCCGCATTGACGCGCGTGAAAACGGGCTCGACGCCCAGATGCTTGGCGACGGCGCGCCCCACGTCGACGTCGTAACCTGAACGGGCCTCGCCTTCACGCGCGCCGAACAGCGGATAGTATTCGCGGATGCCCGCGCGCAGCCGCTTCTCGCAGAAAATTTGGACGAGACGGTCGAGGTGAGCCGCCGTACAAGCGCCGGGCACCGCGGCCTCCGCGCGCGCGCCCTCGAGTAGCTTGGCGAGCGCAGCGTCGGGCGTCTCCGCGTTCACAGCAAGGGGAAACGTCGCAACGGCGCCGCCAAGGATGCCCAGCAGCGCGAGCAGTAGAGTCCGCCATGCCCGCATCTCAGCTGCCGCCTTCCGGTGCCGGGCCGATTTCGACGATGTGCAACTCGCCGAAGCTATAGGGGCCGTAGCGATGGATCGTGCGCCCGTCCTCGGCGCGCAGGATCTCCGCGGTCATGCGCGCGAGCTTCTCGGGCGAAATATAGACCAGGGTCGTGAGCGCGACGCGAAGCGAAAGGCCGCTCGCGGCCACCCGATCGCGCGATCGCCCCAGATCGTCGAAGGCATTGTGCGCTATGACGGCCCGGCCGCCCGGAGCAAGATGATCGGCGAGGCCCGCAAGAAAGGGATCGAGCAGGCTCCTCCCGTCGGCACCGCCGGCGCTCCATGTCGGCAACCGACCACCGATCTCGACGGCCGGCATCGGAAAGTGCGGGAGATTGGCCACGATCAAGTCGAAGCGTCGGCCGGCCACCGGCCGCAACATGTCGCCGCAGAGCAGTTCGGATATGGCGCCGTGGCCAAGCTCTTCGAGCAGTTGCGTGCTGGCGGAGATGGCGTTGTCCTCGATGTCGATGCCGCAGAGATGCGCCGCACCCAGGGCGCCCAGCGCCGCCAGAACCGCGCCGCTGCCGCAGCCGACCTCCAGCACGCGGGCACCACGAACCCGGCTGGCGTCGGCCCGCAGCACTTGGATCAGCGCCGCCGTGTATTCACTGGGGCGCAATGCCGGGACCGCTACGGGGGCCGGAGGGACGATGACCGGTCTAGAGCCGGGCAAGGGAACCTCTGCGTGAGGCATCGGTTACTGGCGCCGCGGCGAATCGCTTCGCCATTTCGGCAGCGACCGGATCATTTGGAAAATCGACCAGAATTTGGCGGTAGCGTTCCAGCGCAAGGACGGAATCTCCCGAGGCCGCCGCGTCGTGGGCCAGACGGGTCAGACGGCACAGCTCGATCGCTTGCGCATCGGGTTCGAGTTCCGGCTCGAGGCCGAACACGCCGACCAGCTCGTAGATCGGAATCAAGCCCCGACGGCCCTTCACGGCGACATCATCGATCGGCCGCACGCACAAACGTTCGCCGGCTTCCTTGAAGACGCTGTGGCTGATGCAGAGGCGGGTACCATATTCCTTGTTGATGCCCTCGAGCCGCGACGCGACGTTCACGCCGTCGCCCATTACCGTATAGCTCATCCTCTCCTTGGATCCGATATTTCCCACCAGCACCGCGTCGCTATGGATGCCGATGCGCACGTTCATCGGCTTGTAGCCTCGCGCCCGTCCCTCGGCGTTGAGCGCGACCATCGCGTGCTGGATGCGGAGTGCGGCGACACAGGCGCGCCATGCGTGATCATCGAGCAGCGCCGGCGCACCCCAGAAGGCCATGACACCGTCGCCGATGAACTTGTCGATCGTTCCGGCCTCCTGGTTCACGCTCCTGGTGACGATCTCGAGATAGGCCGAGACCCTGAGCAGGAGTTCCTGCGCTGGCACCTCCTCGGACAGAGTCGAGAAAGCCTCGAGGTCGGAGAAAAAGATGGTGAGGAACCGGCTGTGACCGCCCAATTCCAGCTTCTGGTCCGACTCGAGAAGCTGCTTGACGAGGCCAACCGGAACGAAGGCAGCAAACGCCTTGACGGCCGAGTCTAGCGTCTCGATGGCACGGGAGAGCACCGAGATCTCGCTGATCGGCGAAATGACGGTCGGTGACTCCTCGACGGAAAGCTGCTGGATCGTGCCGACCTTGCGGGCAAGCCTCTCGAGCGGCGCAGAAATGACGCTGGTGAGGAAATAGATGATGACGACCTGTATCGCGAGCACGACCAGGCCGAAAAGCAGCAGGCGGTTGTTGTTGGCTTTGTACTCGCCTGTGAAATCATCGATCGGCGCGACGACAAAAAGCTGCCAGCGTTTGCCGAACTCGGGCGGCATCGTGATCAGGCTGGCGACATATTCATTGCCGTCGCGCGTGAACGAGTAGAGATGTTCGCCGTCGCGCGGACGGGCACTGTAGGCGGCGGCGGGAAGGCTGTTGTCGAGCGAGGTGATATGGCGGAGCGCGACACGGCCGTTGTCGTTGGTGTAGGTCCGCGACAGGTCGGAGGCAGCCAGCACCCGGCCTTGCTGGTCGAGGATGTAACTCAGCGAACCGGGGCTGATCTTGCGTTCGGCGAGGTACTGGGAGAGGCCATCGAGCGTAATGTCGGCCGCGGCGACGCCGCTCACCTTCCCTGCCGTAGTGAAGGGCGCCGCCACGGTGAAGCCGATCAACCCCAGTGCGGCGAACACATCGGGATCGGTGATCATGATGGAGCCCGCCTGGCTCGCACTCCGGTACCACCCCCGCACACGCGGATCGTAAGTGGTATCGAGTACGAAGCTGCCGATCTCCTTTTCGCTGGCGTCGAGGAATTCATAGCGGTCGTGGGTGGGCGATTCCCTGGCGTTTTCCGTCGACCGTTCGACCCATCGATAGGCGTACATAGCGCCGTCAGGCGGCAGCCTGCCCTGGATCTCGACGGCGGGATCGATCCGGCGGGCCTGGCGGAACGATCCGTTCTCCAACCCGACGTAGACGCTGACGATCTTGCGGCTATGGACCAGGACGCCCTGGAAGTAGGCCATCGACCGGCTATCGGCAAAAATGTCGGGATAGGTGTCGCCTAGCACCGCCACCGACCGGACCAGCGACTTGATGGGATTGATGTCACCCTGGATGTTGGCGATGGCCTCGGTACTGAAACGGGCGACGAGGGCGTCTGCATCCTGCCGGGCGATCCGGTCGTTCGAGAAGTAAGTGACCGCGATGATCGTCAGGAAGACCGGCACGGTAAGCAGGACGAATGACGTCAGGATGCTGGGCTTAAGTCGCCATTTGGTCCCGAAGATATTGCTCATGCGCCAGCCGTTGGAGAGGCTCGAGGCAGGGCTCCCACCGCAGCGTCAGCACGCGGACCATCCTCGACCTTGCAACCGTAGATCAAAGACGATTCACCGTCCATCGGCCCGATCCGATCCGCGGCCTGGGTCGGTCCGGGCACGGCTCTGGCCATCCGAAGCAGCGCTAGAGGGTGCAGCCCTTCTTCCTGGCGCCTTCGGCGATCGCTATCCGGATGTCGCGCAGTTCAGCCAGGTTCTCCTGGGCATCGGAGGTGTCGTCCCAAGTGAAGAAGCCGAAGCCCAGGACGGCGAAGGCGGCAAGACCGGCAACATTGGCCGCGGCCGTACCGGCATTGGATTGGCGGATCTGGGTCTCCGCCGCTTTCTCCGCGGCCGAATAGTTCCGGTATTCCCTGACGATTTCCTCGCAGCTCGCGGCATCGATGAGCTTCTGGTCCTCAGGATCGATGCGCGACCATGCGTTGTGCCCAAACAGGATCAAGGCGACGGCGAGCGGCAGGCCGGCGAGCAATCTCGGGAGGCGCTGCATGGGAACCTCGCAGTCGGACGAAGCGGACGCGGTGACGACCGGCTGTCAATGTCCCCGGCCCAGGCAGGGCCGTCAATCCGCGGCGGTCTATTCGATCTTGATCCTGGCGGCCGCGACCACTTCGGCCCATTTGGCCTGCTCGGCCCGCAGGAAGGCCGCCAGCTCGGCCGGCGTCGAGCCGATCGTCTGGGCTCCGAGGTCAGCGAACTTGGCCCTGATGTCGTCCTGCCGCAGGATCTTCACCATCTCTGCATTGAGGCGATCGATCACGGCCGGGGGCGTCCCGGCCGGAGCCAACAGCGCATTCCACTCCGAGATCTCGCAGCCGGCCACGCCCGACTCCGCCATGGTCGGAATCTCCGGTGCGGCCGGCGAGCGTTGCGGGCTGGTGACGGCGAGCGCCCTCACCCGGCCGGCCCGTGCCTGCGGCAAGGCGGAACTCATGTTGCCGAAATAGAATGGCACGTGACCCGCGGCGACGTCGGCCACCGCCAGCGCGCCACCCTTGTAGGGCACATGCTGGATATCGGTGCCGGTGCGCATCTTGAAGAGCTCCGCGGCGAGATGCTGGGCGCTGCCGTTGCCCGACGATCCGTACGACAGTTTGCCGGGTTCGGCCTTGGCCATCGCCACCAGCTCGCCCACGGTCTTGGCCGGAAACGATGGTGTCACCACCAGCAGCTCCGGCACGGTGACCAGCAGCGAGACCGGCGCGAAGTCGTCGGGCGTGCGAAACGGCATCTTGGCCATCAAAGACGGATTGACCGCATGGGCGAAGGCGCCGATCAGCAGCGTGTGGCCGTCCGGCGAAGCCTTGGCCACGAAATCGTCGCCAATCGTGCCGCCGGCCCCCGGCTTGTTATCGATGACGACCGTCTGGCCCAGTGCCTCCTGCAGCTTGGGCGCAATCAGACGCGCCGTCGTGTCAGCTCCGCCGCCCGCCGAATAGGGCACCACCAGTCGGAACGGCTTCGAGGGAAAGCCTTGCGCGAGGGCCGGGGCCGCGACACTTGCCGACGCGGCACCAAGCAGAACGGATCGTCTCTTCAGGATCGTCATCGTCGGCCTCACAGGTTGGGGTGCTTCAGGTGCCAGTCCGTGGATTTCTGGTAGGCGTGGCCGGCCGCGAGAATACCTGCCTCGTCGAAGGCGCGGCCGACGATCTGGAAGCCGGTCGGCACGCCGGCAGCCGTCATGCCTCCCGGAAGCGTGAGCGTCGGATGGCCACTGAGGTCAAACGGCGCCGTGTAGCGCAGCCGCGCCGCCACGGAATCCAGATGGCGCCCCGCTTTCTGGATCGCCTCGATCGACCACGCAGCTGTGCCCAACGTCGGCACCAGCAGCAGATCGAGCGTTGCCATCAGCGTGTTGAGAGTCCCGGTGAGCGCGGCCCGACGCTGCTGCAGCTTGGCAAGGTCGACAGCGGAGAGTGCCAGGCCCGTGTCGAGCAATCCGGCCAATACCGGGCCATATTCCTTCGCCCGGGCAGGATAGGTGGCTTCGTGCGCGACGGCGGCTTCGACGGCGCAGAGCGGCACCCAGTCATAGCCTGCCTGGTCGAAGGACGACGGCAGCGTCACGTCGACCAACGTGGCGCCCGCCTGCTTCAGAGCCGAGATCGCACCGTCGAGCGTACGCTGGGCATCATCATCGAGGCCATGAAGGTTGCTCGGCACACCGATGCGCTTGCCCTTCACACCTGCGTCGATCATGGCGGCATAGTCGGGTACGGCCAGCGGCACGGCCGTGGGGTCGTCGCTGTCGGCGCCAGCGATCACGCCCAACACATGCGCGCAGTCGATCGCCGTGCGGCACATAGGGCCGATGTGGTCGAGCGAGTCGGCCAGCGCAAAGACGCCGGCGCGACTGACGCGGCCCCAGGTCGGCTTCAGGCCGGTGAGGCCATTCATGGTCGACGGAAAGCGGATCGATCCGCCGGTGTCGGAGCCCAGCGACGCAAAGCAGAGACCCGAGGCGGTGGCCGCACCCGATCCCGACGACGACGAGCCCGTCCAGTAGGCCGCATTCCACGGATTGAGCGGCGCGGGAATCTCGGGATGGTGGGCGCCGTAAGCGCCTTCGGTCATCTGCAGCTTGCCCAGGATCACCGCGCCCGCCTCGCGCAGCCGCGCGACGACGGTGGCGTCCTTCGTCGGCACATTCGCGCGATGGATCGCCATGCCAGCGGCCGTGGCGATACCCGCGGTGTTGCAGAGATCTTTTACCGCGATCGGCACGCCATGCAGCGGCCCGCGCGACTTGCCGGCCGCGGTCTCGGCATCGAGGCGCGCCGCATCGGCCAACGCCCGCTCGGCGGTGACGGTGGCATAGCTCCCGAGTCTGGGATCGACTTTATCGATGCGATCGAGGATCACTCTTGTCGCCTCGACCGACGAAAGCTTGCGCGCCTTCAGGCGGCGCGCGACCTCGTCGAGCGACAGATAATGCAGATCTTCCGGCATGCGCGTTCCCTCACAGCGTTCTGTCCATGACCTGGATATGTTCGCCGCGATAGTCGCGCCGCTCAAGCGGTCTCCAGCCGAGGCCGGCATAGAGATCGGGGGCTGTGGAGGTGAAGAGATAGAGCCGGGAATAGCCCAGGCGGCGCGCGGTCTCCTCGACGGCGCGCACAAGGGCGGAGGCGATGCCCTTCTTGCGATGCGTGGGCAGCACGAACACGCTCGCCAGCCACGGATTGCGCGGATCGCCTTCGAGATCGTCGAAAATGAGGGACGCGGTGCCGACGATGTCGCCACCATCATCAAGAGCAACGAACGCGACCGGGACACGGTCGACGTTCATCTTGCCCTCGATCCGCACGACACGCCGCTCGAGCGTTTCGCCGGGATTAAGATGGCCCCACTCGGCGAAGCCCCAGGCCGCGACTTGCGCGACGAGATCGGGACGCTCGACGAGCGGGGAGATCTTCATGTGGTCAGCCGTCCGCCTTCAGGTTCACGGCGGCGTCCTTGCCGCGGTCCTGCTGGACCTCGTAGGTGATCTTCTGGCCTTCATTAAGCCCATTCAGGCCCGCGCGCTCGACGGCGCTGATATGGACGAACACGTCCTTGCCGCCGCCGTCCGGCTGGATGAAACCGAAGCCCTTGGTGCCGTTGAACCACTTCACTGTACCTGTCGCCATTTCTCTCTCCGTTTAGCGAGCACACAAATGCGCCGACGGTGCGCTCGCTGCTACCGCCTGCGACAACTCGTAGAATTTGGGAAAAGCTCGTGGAGGAAGTCCGTGGCCGCTGTGGGTCGGGCTGCCAAAGCAAGGCCAAGTTCGTAAGTCGTCGGGCGCATATGGGGAAACATCACCGGCAAGTCAAGCTGGGGGCCCTCGTCGCGGAAACTACATCGTCGCGCCAATTTTCCACGGCTCGAACTCGTCATCGCCGATGCCCAACACCTCGGATTTCGTCTTCTGCCCCGACGCCGTGGCGAGAATGAGGTCGAAGATGCGCCGGCCATTTTCCTGGATCGTCTCTTCGCCGTCGACGATGGTACCGCAGTTGATGTCCATGTCGTCAGTCATGCGCCGGTAAAGCGAAGTATTCGTCGCGAGCTTGAGGGAGGGCGTGGGCTTGCAGCCGAACACGCTACCGCGGCCCGTGGTGAAGCACAGCACATTGGCGCCGCCGGCGACCTGGCCGGTGGCCGAGACCGGATCGTAGCCGGGCGAGTCCATGTAGACGAAACCCTTGGCCGTGATCGGCTCGGCATATTTGTAGACGTCGACCAGGTTGGTCGTGCCGCCTTTGGCGACCGCGCCCAGCGACTTCTCGAGGATCGTGGTGAGACCACCCGCCTTGTTGCCGGGCGACGGATTGTTGTTCATCTCGCCGCCCGTCCTGGCGCAGTGGTCCTCCCACCACTTGATACGCTCGACGATCTTCTCGCCGACGTCACGGCTCACCGCACGGCGCGTCAGCAGATGCTCGGCGCCGTAGATCTCCGGCGTCTCCGACAGCACCGCCGAGCCGCCGTTGCGCACCAGCAGATCGACCGCGGCCCCCAGCGCCGGATTGGCCGATATACCGGAGTAACCGTCCGAGCCGCCGCACTGCAGCGCCAGGATCAGCTCGCCGGCCGGGATCGCCTCGCGCTTCACGTTATTGGCCTCGGGCAGCAACTCCTTCAGGAAGCCCACAGCGCGCATCACAGTCTTGGACACGCCACCTTCATCCTGGATCGCCATCGGGATCAGCTTGGGCCCTTCCTTCAGGCCCTCCGCATTCATCAGACCGGAAATCTGGTTGGTCTCGCAGCCGAGGCCGAGCACGACCACCGCCGCCATGTTGGGATGGCGCGTGTAGCCGGCCAGCGTGCGGCGCAGCACGTCCATCTCGAGACCTGAGGCTGCCATGCCGCAGCCGCCGCCATGGGTCAGCGGCACCACGCCGTCGATGTTGGGGAACTGCGCCAACAGCGGCTCGATGTGTTTGGCAATCATGCGGCTGGTCGCGGCCGAGCAGTTCACCGTGGTGACGATGCCGAGATAGTTGCGCGTGGCGGAACGGCAGTCGGCGCGACGATAGCCCTGGAAGGTCGCCGACGGCACGAAATAATCGGTCTTATGCGCATCGGCACAGAAAGCATAATCGCGCTCGAAGTCGCCCATGACGCAGTTGTGCGTATGGATGTGCGCGCCCGGCGCCATGTCGTCGGTGGCGAAGCCGATGATCTGATTGTACTTGCGCAGCGCCTCGCCCTTCTTGACCGCGCGGGTCAGGATCTTGTGGCCCGGTGGCACGCGCGTGGCCGCCGTCACCTCACCCTCGACCTTGGTGCCGGCCAGGATGTCCATGCGCGCCACGATGACGTTGTCGCTGGGATGCAGGCGGATGGTGAGCGGTGCGGTCATGGTGTCCTCGCGGTGGCAGGAGGGATCAGGCGGCGCGCTTGGCGCGGATGGTGTCGACGGCGGCGAAAAGTTTCAGGCACTCGGCTTCGGTAAGCGAGCGCAACGGAGCGCGCATGCGGCTCCAGGCCACCGGATCGTTGCGGCGGTGGCCAACCAGCGCCTTGCAGGCGGCCGTGAAAGCGAAGGGCACGAGTTGCTCCACGATCTCAGCGATGCGTGGCTCTTCGATACCGTTCACTGGCGCCTGCATCAGGTCGGGCGCGATGTTGGCCAGCCCGCAGATCGTGCCTGAGGCGCCGAGGTTCATGGCTTTGGCCAACAGCCGCTCATCGCCGATCAGGATGTGCAGCTCACTGTGATGCTTCAGCAGCGCCTGGCTGTTGGCCCAGTCGCCCGATGAGTCTTTCACGCCGGAGACCTGTCCGGGGAAGGCCTTCTTCAGTCGGTCGATCAGTTCGACCGAAAGCCCGACCGAGGTCACCTGCGGGATATGATAGAGGATGACGTTGCTTGCCTTGGGGCCGAGTCCCGTCAGCACCGCGGCGAACCAGTCGAACAGTCCCTCGTCGCCCGCGCCCTTGAAGTAAAACGGCGGCGCCAGCAGAAAGCTGGGACACCCCAGCATCAGTGCCGCGCGGCCCTGCGCGATGGCGTCCTCGACGGAGGATGCCGCTATGCCGACCACGAGCTGCGTCCTGGGATCGACGCCCGCGCCTACCAGGGCACCCAGCGCGCGGTTGCGTTCGTTCAACCCGAGCGAGGCACCCTCGCCCGTGGTGCCGAACACCGTGAGGCTGCCACAGCCGTCGGCCAGTGACTGACGGCCATGCGCCACCAGGCGCGGCAGGTCGATGGAGCGGTCCTCGGCGAACGGCGTGGCGAGGGCGACGGATAGTCCAAAACGGTTCAGGCGCATGCCCCATGATAGGCCGGCGCCACCGAAAAGAAAGCGGGCCCGCTGGTGCGAGCCCGCTCCCTCCTCCGCTCAGGCCGTTGCCTTAGCGACGGTTGTTGTTCTGGGTATCCAGCACGTTCGGGATGCCGTCATGGTCCCGATCGCCGAACGGATTGGTGGCATTGTTGCTGCGATTGTCCTTGCGGTTGTCGTGATGGTCGACCTTGTTCGGAATGCCATCACCGTCCTTGTCCCAGCGGCTGGGCTGATAGCGCCACTGGTCACGACCGTTCACCGTCTGGCGCTCCCAATTGTCGGGAACGTAGCGATAGCCGGCACGCGCCTGCTGCCACTGGCCCGGCACCCAGGCATGCTGGTCGTTCATGAGCTGCCAATGACCAGGCGCCCAGACGTAGCCGGCACGCGGGGCCGGAATCGCCTCATAACGCACCGGCGGCGGAGGCGAGCCGAAAGTGATGTTCACCTGCGCCGCGGCCGGCGCAAGGACAGCGGTGGACATGGAAACTGTTCCGAACGTGGCCGCTGCGGCAAGGGTCAGGAGAGCGATACGCTTCAACATGAGAACTCCATTCTGCGCGGCATGATATCTGCGCCTGAGGGAGTTACGCTTTGGGGACCCTATAGGTCCCCGGCTCAATAAAGGTCTTAGCAACGCGCCGGGACCTCTATTCGAACACAAGAAAGCGGGCCCGCTGGTGCGAGCCCGCCTCCTTGACAGTCAGTCGTCCTGCTTAGCGCCGACGATTGTTGGTGGGATCGATGATGTTGGGGATGCCGTCACGATCCCGATCGCCGAACGGGTTCTGCGCCGCGTCATTGCGGTTGTCGTGATGGTCATACCGGTTGGGGATGCCATCGCCGTCGCGGTCCCAACGGCTGGCCTGATAGCGCCACCGTTCGCGTCCGTTGTCGGTATAGCGCTCCCAATTGTCGGGCACGTAGCGGTAGCCCGGGCGCGCCCGATACCACTGGCCACCCTGCCAGACGTATTGGTCGTTCACCAGGCGCCAATGGCCCGGCGCCCAGACGTAACCAGCCCGTGGCGCCGGCACGACCTCGTAGCGAACCGGCGGCGGCGGCGCGCCAAAGGTGATGTTCACCTGGGCGGCGGCCGGTGTGACGGGCGCCATGGCTACCGTCGCCGTTGTGAAGCTGGCGGCGGCGGCAAGAGTAGCAAAAGCGATACGCTTCAACATGATTGCCTCCGTTCAGCGCGATATGCCGCGCGTGAAAGGAGATACGCTTTGGGGCCTCCGAGGGTGCCCGCCGGATAAAGGTATTTGCGCCGTTCTGCCGCCTCGATTCGGTCAATTTCCAACCAGCAATAAAATGACGCCGGCGACGCTCACCAAGATACCCAGCAAGCCGACCGCGTGGAGCTGCTCGCCGCGCAGGAAGAAGAAGCTCAGCACCACGGCCATCAGCGGAAACAGCGCCACCAGCGGCGCCACCAGGGCGATCGAGCCCAGCCCGAGCGCGGCATAGAGAAGGAAGGTCGCCGTGCCGTTGGCGAGGCCCACCGCCAGGAACCAGCGCACGCCCGCCGGATGCGCCGGCCCCGCCCGCCACGCCCGGCGTCCGACCAGCGCCAGGATCACCAGCGTCGACAGCGCATAGCCGATCGCGGCGGCGGCCAGCGGCTCGTGCCACAGCGCGAGGCCGGTCTTGATCGCGGGCTGGATCGAGCCGCGCACCAGCGCCGCCGCCAGGGGGAGCGCCAGCACCCAGACCGACCAGCGCCGGCCGCCGGCTCCGCCTCGCAAAGCCAGCAGCGCCACGCCGCCCACCACCATGGCGAGGCCGGCCGCTTGGCTCAGGCCCAGCTGCTCGCCCAGGAACAGCACGGCGCCCAGCACCGCGAATACGGGCGTCACGTTGCCCGCAGCACCCGCCACCGCGGGGCCCAGCGCCTCGTTGGAGCGCACCGCCAGGATCGACACGACCACCGGGAAGATGCAGCCCACGGCGGCGAAAATCAGCGCCGCCTCGAGGCTGAAGCTGTGCCAGTCGACGAACACGGCGGAGGCCAGCCACGCCAGCACGGCCGAGCCGCCGATCGAATAGAGCGGCGAACGCCAGGACGGCATGGTCCGGAGCCCGTACTGGGTCAGGATCAGAGCCAGGGCGAAGCAAAAAGCCGCCCCGAGTGCCAATGAGGATGGGGCCAATAAGGACGGGGCGAGGTTGGCGGCGCCGCTCATCGTCTGCTAGAAGCGCCCGCTTCGGCAGCGGAGAGAAGATATGGACACGCTCACCTACTGGAACGGCACCTGGCACGAGGGCAACCCCGCCATCCTGGGGCCGCGCGATCACGCCATGTGGCTGGGCTCCATCGTATTCGACGGCGGCCGCGCCTTCGAGGGCTGCGGACCCGACCTCGACCTCCATGCGGAACGCGCCGTGCGCTCCGCCCGCTCGCTGGGCCTGAACCCCAAGCAGACGCCGGAAGAGATCCTCAAGCTGATGCACGAGAGCGTGCGCCGCTTCGGCCCCAAGGCCGAACTCTACGTCCGGCCGATGTTCTGGGCCGGCAAGGGCGGCGCGGGCCCGATCTCGGTCGACCCCGACTCCTGCCAGTTCCTGCTCTGCACCTATCTCTCGCCGATGCGCGCCGGCTCTCCGCTCACGCTGGGAATGTGCCGCAGTATCCGCCGGCCGACGCCCGAGAGCGCGCCGACCGACGCCAAGGCAAGCTGCCTCTATCCCAACTCCTCGCGCGGCGCAGCCGAGATGCAGAAGCGCGGCTTCACCAACGGCATCGTCCTCGACGCCATCGGCAACGTGGCCGAGACTTGTAGCTCCAACGTCTTCCTCGCAAGAAACGGCAACGTCGCTACGCCGGTGCCCAACGGCTCGTTCCTCGCCGGCATCACCCGCAACCGCACGGTGAAGCTGCTGCGCAATGCCGGCATCACCGTCGAGGAGCGCACGGTGAAGCCGGCCGAACTCGACGACGCCGACGAGATCTTCACCACCGGCAATGCCGGCAAGGTGCAGCCCGTCAGCCGCTACGAGGACCGCGACCTGCAGCCCGGCCCGATCGCCGCCCGCGCGCACGAGCTTTATATGGCGTTTGCGCGGACGCAGCGGATCATCTGAGGGGCGGAAATAGGAGACACGAGGAGACAGTCGCTTGTAACGCCTGTGTCTCCTAATTCGTGTCTCCTAATTCGTGTCTCCTAATTCGTGTCTCCTAATTCGTGTCTCCTAATT
>JAQSDW010000090.1:20056-31391 GCA_029946105.1 Reyranella sp.
CGTGTCCACCATTTCGTGTCCCCCGGGCGCTGCCGATCGACCGTCAGCTCTTGGCGCTCAACTCTTGGCGCTCAACTCTTGGCGCTCAACGCTGAATCGACCCGGAATTCCACGATCTCGTCCAGGACCTGGTCGGCCATGCGGTCCCAGGAGTCCGGATCTTCGGCCAGCCAGTCTTCCATGTCGCGGTCGAGCCTCTCCTGCTCGGCCACGACCAGCTCCTCGGGCAGCCTGAGCCCGCGCAGCCGGTACTCGGCCTCGAGGTCGAACATGCGCACGAGGTCCGAGTCGTCGCCGATGTCAGCGGCGAAATCTCGGAACGCGGCCACCCAGCCCGCCTCCAGATCGGCCAGGGAGAGGCCCGCGTAGGGCCTGGCGCGACGCAGATAGTCGTTGGTCTGTTCGAGTTTCTCGTTTTCGAGGAAGGCCTGGGTCGAGGCGTCGAAGTCGGTCATGTCTGCTCCCTTCTCATGATAACGGGTCGAAATAGTGGACGCGCGTCGTCGCACCGGCCGCGGAGACTGCCGGCGTTGTGCCGTCGCGCGCGCGGCGACGGTCAATCAGATGTTGTCGTCAGTCGGCGGCGAGTTACGGACCTTTGACGAGCCCCAGCTGCTGCATGATCGCCAGGCTGTCGGTCAGGTTCCAGCTCTCGACGATCAGGCCCGCGGCGTCGAAACGGTGCAGGTCCCAGAACACCTTCTCGATCCGCCGGTTCGTCGGCGCCACACCCAGCACGGCCTTCGAATGGGTCGCTGTCGTCCGGCTATGGCCCATCACCCAATCGTCCTCGGCGAGGGCGTGCTCGACGTCGATGCGAAGGCCGGGCCAGGTGGCGTGCAGGGTCTCGAAGAACTTCCTGATTTCCTGCCGGCCCTTCTCGGCCGGTCGCGATTTTATCTGGTGATCGGGCGCGTAGAAGCCAGCGCAGTCGTCGATCCTGTTCTCGTTGAACGCCTGCTTTGCGGCCAGGTAGTTCTTCTTGTTCCTGGCCGCGATCGACAGGGGTGCCGGGTTGTCCATCATGTGTTGCCTCCGGTTCGAGGATAGGCGGGCGTGCCGGGATTGCATTGAACAAACGTGCGGCCGATAGTCTCCGCCATGCCCGATGCGCCTTCGCCGTTTTCGACGTCGGTCTTTCCCATCGACGTGCCGCGCCTGGCGACCCATGCCAACGAAGTGACCTGCATTCTCGTCGGCCGGCGCGGTGCCGTTTCGGTCGAGAGCGGCGGACGGCGAATCACCGGCGACGTTCTGCTCGTCCAGTCCGGCGTCGCGCACGCCGTCCGCTGCGCCGAGGGTGGCGCGAAGGTCCTGTTTCTCGACGGCCTCGCCTGGTCCGCCGGCAATGGCCTCGCGGAGCGCCTCGACGGAACGATGGCCCAGGCCGCGATGGGCGCCATCGCCCGCAACCACGACGCCCAGGCCGAGCTGCGCGCCCGGATCGCGCATGGTTCGCCAGTTTGGTCGGGGGCCTGCGCGAAGGCCATGGCCGCGGTCCTGCGCGACCTGGCGACCAATCCGATGGAGCGGATGACGCAGACCGACCTCGCCGGACGCCTCGGCCTGGAACGGACACGGGCGCTGAGGGCCTTCAAGACATACACGGGCCAGACCTTTCGCGGCTTCAAGAGATGGACCGGCCTGCAGGTCGCCGCGCGCAAGATGGTTTTGGGCGAGTCAGTGGGAGCCGCCGCCCTGGATGCGGGCTTTGCCGACACCGCCCACCTGTCGCGCACGTTCCGCCACCTGTTCGGCCTGACGCCTTCCGAGGCGGTCGCCGGACTGGCCAGAGCCGCTCGGTACGAGGTGCCTGGAGCGTGACGATGTCGGTTTGAGTCGGTTGGGAGATTTCCGGGTGAACTCCCATCGTCATCTTCCGGACTGCACGCTCGCGGCGCTACGGGCGGAGCATGTTGATCGAGAGCCCACGGCGCCGGTTCGGCACCTCGGCCATCGTCGCATTTGTCAGTTGACAGTATTGTCAAATTTGACAATATCTCTCGTGCCTCTTTCGACACGACCCATCTCATGGATCAGGGCGGCGCTGCGGGACTTTCAGGATTTTCCCGAAAGCGCGCAGACCGAGATTTTGCGTGCGCTGGTGGTCGCCGCCGAGGGTGGCAAGGCCGATATCGCCAAACCGATGAAGGGTTTCGGCTCGGGCGTGTTCGAGGTGGCGCTGAAGTATCGGGGCGACGCCTTTCGCACCGTCTACGCGGTGCAGATCGGCGATGCGCTCTGGTCCTTCACGCCTTCCAGAAGAAATCCAAGAGCGGCATCAAGACCCCAAAGCAAGAGATCGACCTCATTCACGATCGGCTGAGGCGCCTGAAGGAGAGCCTGCGATGAAAAGAAAACTGGAACTCGTTCACGGCAGCGGCAACGTCTTTCGCGACGTCGGCCATCCCGATGCCGATGTCGAGCAGATCAAGTCCATTCTCGCCGCTCAGATCATCATTGCGATGGATGCTCGAAAGATGACGGCCCGCGCCGCCCAGGAACTGACGGGTGTCACGACCGCCGATTTTTCACGCATTCGCCGCGTCAAGCTCGACCGGTTCACGATCGATCGTCTTGTTTCGGTCCTCAACAAATTCGACCGTCGCGTCAACATCAGTGTGAGCGTGCGACGCCGTAGTAAGGCAAGCGACCTTTCGGTCGCTGGAGTGCGATAGGCGTTCTCTTTGCCGCATCGAAATTTGAAGGGCCGGTCCAGGCCGCGCGTTTGAGGCGCGACGACCGGATCAGGACCTCGGCCGGAATGCCGAGCTTTTCATGAAGCCGGCGGATCATGTTGATCGAAAGCCCACGCCGTCGATTGAGCACCTCGGCGACGCGCGTGCGGGTGCCTAGGATGCCTTCGAGATCCTTGCGCGTCAGCTTCTGCTGCTCCATGCGGAACTTGATCGCCTCGATGGGATCGGGCGGATCCATGGGATGGTGCGCGCTCTCCAGGCATCGATCAGCGTCGCCAATACGTCGAGCCGGTCGCCCCGTGGCGTGCCCGACTTCGCCCCCCACAGCCGCTCGACCTCGACCATCGCCGCCTCATAGTCCGCCTCGCGGCGGATCGGCTTCACATCAGCCATGCTTCACCTTCCTCACGTCGATCGTCGTTGTCAGTCCACAGCATGTGTCCATTTTGGGCGCAACGAACTCCCGTGCTCACTCGTTCCGCCGTTCGCCGCGCAGCGTCGGCAAACCGACACCAACCGCATCGAAGCCGCCATCCACGGCCAGCACCTGGCCGGTGATGTAGGTCGCCTGGTCGCCGCACAGGAAACAGATCGCGTTGGCCAGTTCCGACTCGAGGCCATAGCGGTTGAGCGGGATATGGTCGTGATAATCGGCGCGGATTTCAGGCGTGTGCACGGCCTTGGCCATGGCGGTATCGACCGGGCCCGGCGCCACGGCGTTGACGCGGATGCCGTACTGGGCGAGTTCGGCCGCCTGCTGCTTGGTGAGATGCGCCAGCCCGGCCTTGCTGGTCCCGTAGGCGACGCGGAGCGTCGAGGCGCGCAGGCCCGAGATCGAGGTGATGTTGACGATGGCGCCGCCGCCCTGATCGCGCATGATCGGCGCCACCGCCTGGGTCATGAGGAACGGCCCGGTGAGATTGACCGCCATGACGCGCTGCCATTCCTCGAGCGTCACGTCGAGCATTGGCTTGAACACGGCGATGCCGGCATTGTTGACCAGGGCATCGATACGGCCGAACTTTTGCCGGGCCTGTTCCACGGCAGCCTGAACCGCGCGAGGGTCGGAGACATCGGCTTCGAGCGCCAGGACCGTCTCCGCATCGCCCAGGGCATTGGCGGCGGAACCGAGCGTGTCGCCCAGGATATCCAGCATCGCCACCCGCCAGCCGTCTTCGACGAAGCGGGTCGCCGCCGCAAGGCCGATGCCGCGCGCCGCGCCGGTGACAAGGGCAACCTTTTTCGGGCCAGACGTCATATGATGATCTCCTGCTGCCGCCGAACGTAGCATTGAATTCACCACCAAGATTCGCCCCCGGGAGGGGCGGCTCCAATGAACGACGCGAGCGACCTGCTCCGGACCTATGTCTCTGCCCTGCCCGCCCTATGGATCGCCGACACCGCGCGCCATCTGGTGGCGGCGGCGCTGATGGCGGCCATCGTGGCGGTGTTCTGGCGCGCCGGACTGGCAGCGCGCAAGCTGCAGGCCCGCCACGCCACCGGCCGCGACATCCGCCGCGAGATCCTGGCCTTGCTGCGCTCGTCGCTGGTCTTCTCGCTGCTGGCCGCCGGCGTCGTCGTGGCCGCGGTGCAGGGCTGGTTCACGATCTACTGGGGCTTCGGACGGGCCGGCCCGCTCTATCTGGTGCTGTCGCTGGTGCTGGTGGCCCACGACACCTGGTTCTACTGGACGCACCGGGCGATGCATCACCCGCACTTGTTCGCGGTCTTTCATCGCGCGCACCATCTGTCGCGCACGCCGACGGCGTGGGCCGCCTATTCCTTCTCCGTTCCCGAGGCGATCGTGCAGGGCGCGTTCGTTCCCCTGTTCCTCGTCTTCATGCCCATGCACGAGATCGCCCTGCTCCTCTTTCTGGTCGTGCAGATCGGGCGAAACGTCATGGGCCATTGCGGCGTGGAAGTGCATCCCGCCGCTTTCGGACCGGGCCGCTGGCTCGCGTGGAACACCACCACGACCCATCACGATCTCCACCACGAGACCGGCCGCACCAACTACGGTCTCTATTTCCACTGGTGGGACAAGATGATGGGCACCGAGCATCCCGACTATCGCCGCAGGTTCGAGGCCATCGGCCAACCACTCAGTGCTTGACCGCATTCCGCCACGATTGCTCGAACAGCAGCGCCGACTCGTAGAGGTAGCGCTCTGCCTCGCCCCACTGGCCCGGGTCGCCCCACAGCCGCTTGGCGTGCTGCTCGCGCCTGAGGCCGTGGGTGTATCGTGCCGGATACGGGCGCGGCACGGTATCGCGGCGCAGCGCCAGCTCCGCTTCGAAGTCGTGCAGCCGGATCCAATCGCTCTCGGAGCCCACGGCATCGTCGAAACTCGTGTAGAGATCGCGCCACTCGAACTTCAACGTATAGATTTTCTTGCCCGCGAACCGGCGGCCGCGCCGCAGATAATCAATCGCCCGCTCGAAGCGGATGTGGGCAAGATAGGCTTCGATCAGCGGCCCGGCGCGGGCGGCGTCGATGGGCCCGCTCATCGGCGGCCTCCGCACACAAGGCGGATGGCGCCACAGCGTGCGGAACCACGAATGCTGGTCATGGGTTTTCCCCGGGTTTTGGGCACAAAAAAACCCGCTCGGAGGCCCCTTGATTACAAGGGGCGGAGCGGGCTGGCGGCGCTCCTAGGGAACGCCCATCGTAGGCTTTTTCTTATCAGAAATCTGCAGAACCTGCAACTCGGCGTTCAAGAAAAATGAAGCGGCGTCGAAATGCCAGCAAAGTGCTGGCACGCGTGGCCGCTACACCACCAGCCGTGGGGCCAAGACGGTTAACGATGCAGCGCCTTCAGGGCCACGTCGGGTGCAGTCGCCACGATCTTGAGCAGGCGGCAGCCGGACCGGTCGGCACGCAGCGCTTCTGCTCCCAGTTCTGCAGCGTCCTGACGCTGACGCGCATCACGCGGGCGAACTCGCTCTGGCTGAGACCGGTGCGTTCGCGCACGCCCTTGACGCTGGGTGCGGTGACCCTGAACTGCTGCGAGGGGCGGACCCGGCCCTTGGAGATGGCCGCAGCCTCCTTGAGGCTGGTAACGAGATCCGCGAAAAGCTTCTTTTCCATCTCACAACTCCTTGACCAGCCGTCGCAGAATGGCCCTCGCCAATCCACCGCCTGGAACCCCCCGGCACTTCGCCTATAGGCACTAACTTACAAAGGAACCTCACCCTGAGGAGCGGACCGCAGGGCCGCGTCTCGAAGGGTCGACAACACCGAGGGTGCTGCGAGCGGGCCTGTCCCACGATTTGCCGTGTGGCTGATTCTTCGAGACGCGCCCTCCGGGCGCTCCTCAGGATGAGGACACTGCGTGGAATGCTGGCAAAGTTAGCGCTCTTGGGCGGGCTGCCTCAATAGATCGTCGCCTTGAGGTGTTGCGGATAGTTGCGGTCGTAGGTCTCGGCGTCGAAGCTTTCCTGCAGCGCCTTCATCATCGTGCCGCTGCTGGGCAGGCGGCCGGCTTCGACGTGAAGCGCTGAATCCCACAGGCGGGAGCGGACGAGCGCCTTGGGGCACTGGGTGTAGACGCGCTCGGCCGTGACCACGACGACGCTGCGCGGCACCTTGCCCTCCATCGTGAACGAGGCGCAGAGCTCGGGATCGACGCTGATCCGCGCGCGGCCGTTGATGCGCAGCGTCCGGCCCTCGCCCGGGATCAGGAACAGGAGCGCGATGCGCGGGTCGCGCACCAGGTTGCGCAGCGTGTCGATGCGGTTGTTGCCGCGCCGGTCGGGCAACATGACGGTGTTGGCGTCGACCACGCGCACGAAGCCTGCCGGATCGCCGCGCGGCGTGCAGTCCAGCCCCTCGGGGCCCGAGGTGGCCACGACGACGAAGGGCGAGGTCTCGATGAAGCGGCGGTAGTGATCGGAGATGTGCTCGATCTCCTTGATCACGGCGGCGCCGACAGGCTGGCCGTAGATCGCCTCGAGCTCGGCTTCGGAGGTGACGTAATGCGACATGCTTTCCTCTGTTCGCTCCCTTGAGACCGTGCGGAAGTGGACTGGCGCACCCTATCAGTTTTTCCTGGCGACGACGATCAACGGGATCGCCAGCAGCGAAAGTACCGCCACGACGGCCAGCATCGCCCAGGCCTCGTTGATCGCCTCGACCAGCGCGGCGCGCTCGACCAGCGGGCGCACCAGTTCGATCATGGCGGCATCGACGACACGGCTGGGGGCGCTCGCCACGGTCTCCTCCGGCAGGTCGAGCAGCGGTGCCACGCTGAGGTCGCCACGTTTCAGCCGCGCGGCCAGCACCTCGCCGATGACGGGGGCGCGGCCAAACAGGATGGTGTCGATCAGGGCGAGGCCGATGGCGCCGCCCAGGTTGCGCATCAGATTGAAGAGCCCGCTGGCATCGGCCACGCGCTCGGGTGCGAAGTGGCCCAGCGCCAGGCGCGTGGGCGGCAGTAGGCAGAACATGATGGCGACGCCGCGCAGGATCTGCGGCACGAGCATTTCGTCGAAGTCCGTTTCGCGCGTCTGGAAGGCGCTCCAGCCGAGGCCCAGCGCAAACAGGGCGAAGCCGCCCGCCATCAGCAGCCGGCCGTCGACACGGCGCTCGAGTTCGACGGCGATCGGCGCGGTCGCGAGCTGGGCGAGGCCGGTCACCAGCATGATGGTGCCGATTTCGAGTGGCCCATGCTCGCGCACGAAGCCCAGGAACACCGGCATCAGGTAAACCGAGCCGTAGAGGCCGATGCCGAGCGTGAAACTCAGCAGGCAGCCGATGGCGAAGTTGCGGTCAAGCAGCGCCCGGAGGCCCACCACCGGATGGTCGCGCGCCAGGCAGCGGCGGACAAAGGCCGCGCCGCAGAGGAGGAAGGCGGCAAGGAGGCCCAGCACCTGCAGCGACGCCCAGCCGTGCTTGGGCGCATCTTTCAGGCCGATCTCCAGCGCGGCCAGCGAGGCCGCCATCAGCAGCAGGCCTAAAAGATCGACGCGGCGGGCGTGGGTGTATTCGCCCGCCTCGCGTGGCAGGCAGCGCGCCGCCACGGCGACGGCTGCGATGCCGGGCACCACGTTCACCAGGAACAGCCAGTGCCAGGAGAAGGTCTGCGTGATCCAGCCGCCGACCAGCGGGCCGACGGTGGGCGCGAGCACCGCCATCACGCCGCCCAGCGTCGTGGCGAGGCCCTGCTGGCGAACAGGGAAGAGCAGGAACACGGCCGAGAACACCGAGGGGATCAGCACGCCGCCGGCAAAACCCTGGATGACGCGGGACACGATCAGGCCTTCGAAGCCGCCGCTCGCCGCACAGGCGAGCGACGCGACTGTGAACAGCGCCAGCGCCGAGGCGAACAGCACGCGCAGGCTGAGCACCCGCGTCAGCAGGCCGGTGAGCGGGATGGCGATGACTTCGGCGATCAGGTAGGCGGTCTGCACCCAGCTCATGCGGTCGGCCGGAATGGCGAGCGCGTTGGCGATGTTGGGCAGCGACGTGACGACGATCTGGATGTCGAGCACGGCCATGAACATGCCGAGCGTCATGGCGCCGAAGCCGAGCCAGAGGGTGAAGCTGGCGCCCGGGTGCTCCTGTGGATGCTCCTGTGGGCGTTCGCCCGCACCAGGGCTCATGGAACTTTTATCACGGATGCAGCGCCGCCACCTCGGCCCTTATGCGGATCCACATCACCACGGCGTTGAGAACAGAGAAGGCGAACGCGAACCAGGGAAGGCCGAAGGCGAGCGGCAGGGTCGCGATCTCGCCCGCCACCACCCAGTAGTTGGGGTGGGAGACGAAGCGATAAGGGCCGGTCGTCACCAGCGGTGCGCCGGGCAAGACGATGATGCGCGTCGTCCAGCGGCCGCCCAGGCTGGAAATCACCCACGTGCGGCCGAGCTGCAGGACGGCGAAGACGCCGAGCCAGAGCCAGTCGGCGCCCACGATCATCACGGGCGCGCGTGCGAGGACGAGGAACCAGAGCCCGGTGAGCCAGGCCGCGTGCAGCGCCACGATCAGCGGATAGTGCCAAGCACCCACCTCATGGGCGCCTTCCGCCAGCAGCCGTGCGGTGTTGCGGCGGGCGAGCCAGAGTTCGCCCAGGCGCTGCAGCGAGACGAGGCCGAGGACGACGACGGGGACCAGTTCAGCCGGGCTCATGAGAGGCAAGCTAGTGCGGCTAGGCTGCCCGCGCCAGCGAGAGACAACTGCAGGTGAAGCCGGGACCGAGCGCGGTGAGCACGGTGCGCTGGGGCAAGCCCGCTTTCATGAGACGTTCGAGGACGAACAGCACCGTCGGCGCGGACATGTTGCCGTATTCGCGCAGCACCTCGCGCTCGTGATCGAGCGTGCCCTGGTCGAGGCGTAGGGTCGTTTCGAGCGCGGTGATCACCTTGGCACCGCCGGGATGGCAGGCGAAGCGATCGACCGTGGCGCGGTCGACACCGATGCGCGCCAGGATGCCGTCGACGGCGGGGCCCACCTGTTGCTCGGCAAAGGGCGGAATGGAACGATCGAAGACCACGCCGAGGCCGGTCGGATCGACGGTCCAGCCCATGATGTCGAGCGTGTCGGGCCACAGATGCTGGCCGGCGCCCTCGATATGCGCCAATCCATCCTCACCCGCGCGCACGATGCAGGCCGCGGCGCCATCGCCGAACAGCGCGGTCGCCACCATGTTGGCGGCAGTGAGCTGGTCCATGCGGAAGGCGGCGGTGCAGATCTCGATGGCGACCAGCAGCACGGTCGAACCCGGTCGCGCCGCGGCCAGACGCCCGGCCAAGGCGAGGCCCGACACGCCGCCGGCGCAGCCGAGGCCGAATACCGGCACGCGCTCGACATCGGACCGGAAGCCCATGCGGCCGGCCACGCGCGCCTCCAGGCTGGGCGTGGCGATGCCGGTCGAGGAGATGGTGACGATGGTATCGACGTCGGCGGCGCTGCAGCCCGCGGCCGCCAGCGCGCGCGTGGCGGCATCGACGAAGAGTTCCTGCGCGCCCGCCAGATAGGCCGCGTTGCGCTCGGGCCAGTCGAGATTGCCGAGGTACCAGTCGAGCGGCTTCACCGTGTAGCGCGCTTCGATGCCAGCGGTGGTGAACACGGGCGCCATGCGCTCGAACGCGGCGTAGCGATGGGCGAACATGCCGCGCGCGGCCGCTTCTGCATCAGTCTGCAGCATGCGGTGCGGCGGCACAGCGTGGGCGACCGACACCAGTGCGGGACGGGAAGCTGTTTCGGTCAAGGTATTCCCTTTTGAACACGAGAAGACGACCGCAGCCGCGGTCACCCCTCATAACGCCCGCACGGGCGTCCGGTTCAAGTCACATTTTGCGGCGCAGCCTGCCGGATTGCGGCAGGACGGTGACGGATACTTTATCATCCTGAGCGAAGCGAAGGATCCTTCGGCTTCGCCTCAGGATGACAAGGTAAAGCCCTCGTAGCCGTTGGCCGCGATCTCCTCGCACTTCTGGCGATATTTCGGCGCACCGCCGGCGTAGGCCATGAAGGTGCGCTTGAGGCGGCCGGGGACGTTCTTGTTCACGCCGGTCATCCAGGAATCGACCTGCATGGCGAGCAGCCTCGAGCCGGTGTCATGGACATGCTCCGTCCAGGTTTCCTCCGCCTCGGGCGTTGCCTCGACGCACGCGAGACCCTTCCGCCGCATATCCACCAGCAGCGTGGTCACAAAGTCGACATTCTGCTCGATGCAGCGCGGGATGTTGCAGAAGGTCGCGGCATTGTGCGGGCCGACCAGGGTCAGCATGTTCGGGAAGCCCTCGATGTTCAGGCCGAGATAGGTGTGCGGCCCGTCGGCCCATTTGTCCCGGAGCTTCAGCCCGCCCCGGCCGGCGATGTCGATACGGTCGAAGGCGCCGGTGATCGCGTCGAAGCCGGTCGCGAAGATGATCATATCGAAGTCGTAGTGGGTGTCCGTGGTCTCGATGCCGGTGGCATCAATGCGCTCGATTGTTGTCTCGCGCAGATCGACGAGCTGCACGTTCGGCTGGTTGTAGACTTCGTAGTAGCCGCTCTCGAGCGGCACCCGGCGCGTGCCGTAGCCGTGGTTGGTCGGGATCAGCCTGTCGGCGATCTTCTGATCCGCGAGCCGCGCGCGAATCTTCTTCGTCACGAAGGCGGTCATGGCGTCGTTGGCCTGCTTGTCCATCAGCACGTCGCGGAAATTGCCCTGCCAGAAAGCAAAGCCGGGCATGGCGTAGAGCTTCTCGAAGAAGGCCTCGCGCTCCTCTGGCGTCACGTCGGCGGCGTGACGCGGGTCGGCGGTGTGTATGAAGCAGCCCCAGTTGTCCCGGCACTGGGCGAAGATCCGGTCGTAGCGGGCGCGAATCTCCTCCATCTCCTGCGGCGCGATGCGGCTGTTGCGCAACGGCGTGCACCAGTTGGGCGTGCGCTGGAACACGGTGAGATGGCCCACGGTCTTGGCGATCTCGGTGATCGCCTGCACGCCCGAGGCGCCAGTGCCGATCACGGCCACGCGCTTGCCCGCGAAGCTCACGGGATGATGGGGCCACAGGCCGGTGTGATAGGCCTCGCCCTTGAAGTCGCCCGCGCCCTCGATCGTGGGCATGGTCGGTGCCGACAAGGGGCCGATGGCGGTGATCAGAAAGCGCGCACGGGCGCGGCCACCGTCCTCGAAGGCGACCTCCCATTCA
>JAQSDW010000090.1:31401-44330 GCA_029946105.1 Reyranella sp.
CGTCCCATCGCGCGGCCTTCACCCGCTTGCCGAAGGTGATGTCGCGACGCAGGTCGAACTTGTCGGCGAGGAAATTGCAGTAGCGCAGGTTGTCAGGCTGGCCGGAGAAGTGCTCGGACCAGCTCCATTCCTTCAGCACCTCGGGCGAGAAGGAAAAGCCGTAGGTCCAGCTCTCCGAATCGAAGCGGCAGCCGGGATAGCGGTTCCAGTACCAGGTGCCGCCGACGTCGCCGCCGGCCTCGTAGACCCGCACCTTGAAGCCCTGCTCGCGCAGCTTCAGGAGCTGGTACATGCCCGACAGGCCGGCACCGATCACGATGGCGTCCCAGCGCTCGACCTCAGCAGCAGTGGTCATGGTCGCTTCCTCCGTTCGACTTTCATTATACGGCGACTGCGGCGGCGCAAACCGGCCTGGTTCGCGGAGCGGCTCTTCTCACACGTCCTCAGCGGAGGCGCGCCGCTCGGACATCACTTCCATTCCGCCAATTCGACGACGATCCCCTCCGGTCCCTCGAGAAAGACCAGCTTGCGGTCGTGGAAGACCATCGGCTGGTTACGCAACCGCACGCCGGCCGCCGTCACCTTGGCGATCATGGCGTCGATGTCGGAGACGGCGAAGCAGATGTGGTTGAAGCCGATCTTGTCGAGCCGGGCGACGGTGGGGTCATGCGCGGCAGCCGGCTTGCGATAATGCAGGAGCTGGATCTCGCAGCGCGGCGAGACTTCCTTCAGGGCCAGCGTCACATGGTCGGCCTCGATCCCCGGCACGCCCATGTAGCTGTCCATGACGGGGCCGCTGATCACCACCGCCTTGTCCTCCTCGAAACCCAGCAGGGCGAAGAAGCGCCGTGCGGCGTCAAGGTCGGTGACGGCCACCGTCATGTGGTCGAAATGCTTCAGCATGTCCCGTCAGCCAGGCTCCCCCGCCGGCGGCCGGGGCTGCGCGTCGAGCCACTGGCGGGCGGCGTGCAGCTCACGGAAGATCGCCAGCGGCCGGTTGACCTTGGCCGCGGCGGCGAAAACCTGGGCCTGGGCGTAGCTTTCATCCGATGCGGCGACGATGGCTATCGGGCCAATCTGGCCGTGCTTGGCGTAGTAGATGACCCGCTCGCCGAGCGACTTGAGATTTTCCTCGTTGAGCGCCGAGGGCGTGTGCGTGATCTCGAAGATCTTGGCGTAGGCCATGGCACCGTCGGCCGTGACGCCGGCGAAGTATCTCTCGAAATCGGCCGGGGTGACGTCGCCCTTGGCAACCGCGACGACCAGCCGGGCGGTATGGGAAACCGTCCAATGCACGGGCATGACCTGACCCTATCATCGCGGGCCGGCCACGACCACGCGGGAAGGCTGCGCCCGCGCTGCAAGCAATCCCGCCCTTCGCAGTAGGTGTCAGGCTACTCGCATCAAGACGCCGGCCACCATGCCGATCACGACACCGCCGACGCAGAGGCCGATGAAGGCGCCGATGGCGATCAGCGCCCATTTGAGATGATGGCGCATGTCGGGCGTCAGCTCGTGCCAGGCAAGCCGCCGCGAGAACAGTGATGCCTTGCGCACGTGACCGGCCGTCTGGGCACGGGAATGCACGATCACGTAATGGACCATATGCCAGACGCCACCGATCAGGGCGGCGAGGCCGAGCAGCCAGAACGGTGCGAACATCAGCCAGACGGTGATGTCGGGACTATTATCGACCAGGGTGTTTCCTCCGCTCCGCAGTGTTTGGGCTGGCCTACTCGCGAGGTCAAGCATCGCAAGGTCAAGCATCGGTGTCCGACCTCTGATCTGCAGCACCTCGGCCTGCGTAGCAGAGACGATGGAGCAAAGACACGCCCTGCAAGTTTCGATCGCGATCGCAGCCCTGCTGCCGGTCGTCGCCGGACTTTGGGGCATCGCGCACGGCATCTCGGGCGACGGCTGGGTGGACAATCACCATCGCTATCTCAGCGGCCTTCTGCTGGCGATCGGGCTCGGCTACTGGAGCACGATCCCCAGGATCGAGCGGATGGGTGCCCGCCTCAGGCTCCTGACAGCGCTGGTCGTGATCGGCGGTGGCGCACGCCTGGCGGGCCTCGCGCTGGGCGACGTACCGACGGCGGAGATCTGGATGGCGCTGGCGATGGAGCTGGGCGTGGCCCCCCTTCTCTGCCTGTGGCAAACGCGTGTCATGGCGACGGAAAGGCCCGCTTCACTGGCAATTGGCAAGCTGGAGCCCCATTTGCGCCACATCGCGCCTTAACCCTGTTCGTACTCAAAAGTACCCAACGGGGAGTTCCAAATCATGACCAAGGTAGCCGTTCTCACCTCGATCCTTCTGGCCCTTGCCGCCTGCGGCGACACCTGGGGCCAGCGCGCCGTGACAGGCGGAGGTATCGGTGCCGGTTCCGGCGCCCTGCTCGGTGCCGTGACGCCGCTGGGCATCCTGCCGGGCGCCCTGATCGGCGGCGCGGTCGGTGCCGGCGTGGGCGCCGCAACGACTCCGACGCGGTGAACGGGCCCGATGAGATGAGCAGGCGCATGGTGACCGATCTGTGACCGCAGGCCACATGTCTGGTTTGCAACACATTGACGCGACATCATCCTCAGATCGTCGGCTGCACCTCGCGACCTGGTGGAGTGCTGACTTGGGGAGAAAATCGGATGATCAAGTTCATTGCCCTTTCCGCCATGACTCTGGGCCTCGCCGCCTGTGGCGATACCTGGGGCCAGCGCGCCGTGACGGGCGGTGGAATCGGCGCCGGCTCGGGCGCCTTGATCGGCGCCTTAACGCCTCTCGGTCTGCTGCCGGGTGCCCTGATCGGCGGCGCGGTCGGTGCCGGCGTCGGCGCCGCGACCACACCGAAGAGGTAGGGCCTCAGCCCATCCGCACCTTGGCGTGCTCGCCAAGATCGGTCGGCGGCGCGCCGGTGACGGCGGCCCGGCCCATCTTGAAGATTTGTACCGCCTTGTTCGACTTCATGTCCCAGTAGTCGGCGTGGCTGATCGAAACCGCCACCAGCGCCAGGTCGGGATCGGCGGGGCCACCCGCGAACCAGGCCTGCGCCTGCGCACTCCACAGTTGCCCCTTCTTGGTGGCGTCCTCGACGAGGTGGGCGCGGCCCGACACCGAGACATAGGCATCGTGGCCGGGGTTGGCATAGGCCACGTTCACTTCGGGCGCGGCGGTGAGGTCGGCCACCGTATCGCTTGCGCGCGACATGAAGAACCACAGCACCGCGCCACGGTCGTTCTTGCCGTTCAATGTTGTCATCGGCCGCGAATGGAGATGGTCGTTGCCGTGACGGGTGGTGAACATGCCGAGCTTGATGTCCTTGATCATGTCCCACAGCTTGGTGGTGTCGACGGTATTGCTCGTCATGGTGCGGCCTTTCGATCGGAGAGGTTCGAGAGGCAACGATCTCAGACGGCGCCAGTTCCACCCGATGGCGCGCGGAGCGTGACCCCGCGCGACCGACGAAGACAAAATCTTACCAGCTCTCCTTCCACGGCCTTAGATCCATCTCGAACGTCCAGGCACTGCGCCTCTGGCGGTGGAGCTGCCAGTAGGCCTCGGCGATATCGTCGGGATTAAGGATCGCATCGGGGCCGGCATTATAGCGGTCGGGGAAGTTCGCCTTGATCCACTCGGTGTCGATGGCGCCGTCGATCACGACATGGGCGACATGGATATTCTGTGGGCCGAGCTCGCGCGCCATCGATTGCGCCAGCGCTCGCACCGCGTGCTTGCCGCCGGCAAAGGCGGAGAAGCCGCGGCCCCCACGCAGGCTGGCGGTGGCCCCGGTGAAGATCATGGTGCCTTTTCCACGCGGCACCATCGCCTTGGCGGCCTCGCGTGCCGTCAGGAAGCCGGCGAAGGCCGTCATCTCCCAGACCTTGCGATAGACGCGGCTGGTGGTGTCGCGGATGTCGAAGCGGACGTTGCCGCCGATATTGAAAACGAAGACTTCGATCTCGCCGATCTCGGTTTCGATCTGACGGAAGAGTTCCACGACCTGCGCTTCGTCGCGCGCATCGGAGCCGAAGGGATGGACCTTGCCGCCCTCCTTTACGATTTGCGCCACCAGAGACTGCAGCTTGTCGGCACTACGGCGGGTGACGACGGCCGTAAACCCTTCGCGGGCGAAGCGGCGGGCAATCGCCCCGCCGGTTGCGTCTCCCGCGCCGATTACGACGCAGACCTTGTCTTTCGCCATGGCGTTTCTCCTTCCGGCCGACTCTGTCGACCGGAAGGAGATCGCTCAAGGGAGATTACGTCATGGCCGGATGAGCGGGCGGGGGCTCGACCAGGCCTGCCCGCTTCTTCAGCTCCGCCGTGGTGAGCCCCTCGCCGTCCGGACGCCAGCCCGGCGGCGCGAACAGGTACATCCAGACGTCGCGCGGCGAGCGCGCCGAGGCAAGATCCTTCGCCAGGCCGATCCATGGCGCAATATTTACGACGAACGGATTGCGCGAGGAGACGACGGGCGAGACCAGGCCGAAGTCACAGGACACTTCCTTCTTCTCCTCGACATAGGTACCGAAGAGCCGGTCGAAGACGATCAGCACGCCACCGAAATTGGCGTCGAGATACTCCGGATTGCGCGCGTGATGCACGCGGTGGCTCGACGGTGTGTTGATCACATATTCCAGCCAGCCCAGCTTCGGGATCCAGTCGGCGTGGATCCAGAACTGGTAGAGCAGGTTCAGGAACAGCGCCGTCAGCACCGCTTCAGGCGCAAAGCCGATCAGGACCAGCGGCGTGAAGAAGAGCGACGTGCCGGTGAAGCGACCGAACCAGCCGAGGCGATAGGCGGCGGAAAGGTTGAACTGGTTGGGCGAGTGATGCACCGAATGCGAGGTCCAGAACCAGCGCGAGGTGTGCGCGGCGCGGTGGTACCAGTAATAGAAGAACTCCAACCCGATGAAGAGCAGCAGCACCGAGCCCACCGAATCGAGCGACTGGGTGTACAGCCGGTGCTGCCACATCCAGGCGAGCCAGGGGGCGGCGAGCGCGTAGGGAATGAAACCCAGCACGCGGCGGCCGGCGAGGTCGGCCAGCGAACAGGCCCACGCCTTCCAATCGTAGCGCTCGGCCCGCGTGCGCGCGAGCCACAGGCCCTCGACCAGGGCCGCCACGATCACCAGCGGCAGCAGCATGAAATAGAGGATGGAAAGGTCGCCCATGAATTTCTCCTCGGGTTGGCTTTCGCCATGATATGAGCAATGCTCATGTTTCATTACTCGCCTTCAGCTCCCCGGATGCACCATGGCCACCCGTCGCCAACCCGTTGAAAACAAGAGAAGAATTCCCCGACAGGCGCGCGCAGCGGAGACCGTGGCGGCGATCGTCGAGGCGGCGGCTCAGATTCTGGAACGCGGCGGCCTGGCTGCCTTCACCACCAACGCGGTGGCCGAGCGCGCCGGCGTCAGCATCGGCACGCTCTATCAGTACTTCGGCGACAAGAACGCGTTGCTGCTGGCACTGGCGCGACAGGAGATGGAGGCTGCGCTGGCCGAGATCGGCCGCGCCCTGCAGGGCGAAGTCGATCCCTCCCTCGAGGGTCGCGTCCGCGCCATGGTGCGGACGATGATCCACGCCTTTCGTGGGCGGCAGCGCGCGCGCAAGGCCGTGGTGCAGGCGATCCTGGCGCAGGGCCTCGGCATCGAACTGATGGCGCCCGTGGCCTCGTTCATCGCTGCTGCCGGGGCCGCGGTGGGCAGCAGCCCGGGATCGATGCTGCCGGCGCTGTCGCGTGAGCAGCTCTTCATCCTGTCGCGATCGGCCCTGGGGGCAATCCGTGCCGCGGTGCTGGAAGAGCAACCCTTCCTGCGCAGCCGCGGCTTCGAGGACGAACTCGTGCGGATGGTCGTGGCCTACCTCGGCGCGATCATTGCGGCGGTCCCCCGCGATCTTGGTCCCGATCCTGGTCGAACCAGAGTTTGAGCCGGTCGAGCATGGCGAAAAGCGCACTCTGATCGCGCTCCGGCCAATCGGCAAACGCGCGCGCCAGCCCGGGTGAAAGCGCCACGATCGCGGCGCGATGCTTGGCAAGGCCAGCTGGCGTCATGACAAGCAGCTTGGACCGGCCGTCGTCGCCGTTGGCGCGTTCGCGCAGCCAGCCCTTGGCCACCAACTTCTGCACGTTCTTGGTGACACCAGGCTGGGGCTGCTGCAGCGCCCGAGCGACACCGGTCACCGTCCGCAGCTCGTCCGGGCGGTGGCTGAAGTGATTGAGCAGGACGAACTGCGGCATCTGCAGGCCGAGCGGCCTCAGCACCCGGTTGGCCTCGGTCGAGGCCAACTGGTCGATGATTCCGATCCAGTTGACGATGCGGAAGGAAAGCGGCGGCTCGGTCACGCGGTCACGAAACTCGACAAGGCCCGTCGCGGCGACGGGCCGGGATCGCCAGCATAGCCCAGGCGGAAGAACATCTGCAGCGTGGCGCCGTCCGGCGTGCCGGTTTCCCTGTGCATGGCCGCGCGCAAATCCGCCATTTCGGGATATTCCTGCAGGGTCTGGCTGTGCGGTTGCAGCGCCACGCCGAGCGCCGTCGCCGCAAGCTGCAGGCGCACGAAGGCGCGGCCGACGGCGATCTGCGTTTGCCGCGCGTTGTCGGCGCTGGCGATCCAGCCGAAGGCGCGGGCGCTGGCATAGCCCGCCATGACGTAGTCGCGACCGCCGTCCCAGGCGAGCGTGCCCGGCGTCATCGCCTTGGCCTTACTCATCTCGCCAGCCTGGCGCAATGCCCAGATCATCGGGCCCTTGAGTGAGATGCCATCGCGATGCGCCGCGATCTCGGCCGCACCGATGCGCACCACGTCGATGCTCTCCTTGTGCGTGCGCGGCGTGTTCATTTCCACTTCCGAGCCGGTGATGGCCAGCTTGCGCAGGCGTTCGACGCGGTCGGCATCGTCGGCAATCACCAGCGGCAACGGCGCTGCGGCATGGCCCGCCAGCAATGCCGCCTTGTGCGCGGGATCGAGAGCGCGCGCCTCGAACCGGCCCTTCTCCGTGCGCCGCCGCGGCACCGCGGCGAACAGCGGATCGACCGCGAGCCCCGGCTGTCTGGCGAAGACGACACGCGCCACCGGCTTGTCGAGCGCCCAATTACCGTCGGGAAAAAGCGTCACCTCGGCGCGATAGCCGTCGGCCGCCGCGGCCAGGGCGAGGATTTCGAGGAAACAGCCATGGCCGATCAGGATCTGGCGCGAGAACGGATCGGTCTGCGGCAGCAGCCGCCCGCCATCGACATGGAGCGCGATCGTGTCGGGCCGGGAGAGATCGACCGCCCACGATTGGAGATTGTGCGGATTGGGTGCCAGCAGCGCCCAGGCGAGCGCCCGGCGACGCGGATCGGTCTCCTCAGGAGCGGGCCCCCGCCAGCCTTCGACGGCAGACGCCGGCATGGCGTCGAGCCGCGGCACGGCGACGGCGGCGCCCGCTGCGACCACGATGCCACCCCCCAGGACACGGAGAAAAGTCTTGCGCGAAAGGGCCATCGAAACCTCCATAACATTCTATGGAATATATTAATATTCTTAAGAATGTTGTTGCGCAAGCTAAAATATTCTCTGGAATGCTTAACCTATAAAACGTGAGGGAGCGGCACTGACAGCAGAACGCCGAACTCGCGTGCGAGATCGCAGCTCACGCGGGCATGGACCTTGCCCTGCTTGTCGAAGAAGCGGCCCGCCAGCGTCACCGGGAAGACGCCCTCGTGCCAGATGCCGGGATGGATGTAGATGCCGAAGCTGCCGTCGGACCAGAAGGCAACGAAGGACTCGGGCTCGAGATCGTCGCCGGGCCTGGCCACCGGCACGACGAAGGGTTTGCCGTCGAGCGGCCAGAACAGCTGGCCGCCATCGGGATGATAGTTGCAATGCCACAGCAGCACGCGGTCCCGGGCAAGCACGACGCCGGGCACCGCCTTCTCGGGCAGCTCTCGGAAGCCGATGACATAATGGCCGCCCACCGCCTCGTTGCGGCCGATCAATTCGTTGTCGCGCCATTCGCAAGCGAAGATGCCCTCGGTCGTGCCGCCCTCGATGCCGGTGCCGGCGTCGAGCCGCCGCGCACCGGCAAGCGGCCATGGCACGATCTCGATCCTGTGCTTCCTGGGGTCGCGCACGATTTCGCCGTAGCCCTTGAGCGAGTCGCGGGTGGCGCGGATCAGCGGGACATCGAGCGTCTTCAGCCCCTCCGGAATGGCGGGATTGAGATAGTCGAAGACGACGCCGTCATTCATGCCGCACCCTTACGCCGCTTTGCCGAGATCCTCGCCGGCCAGCGCACGCTCGATCAGGGCCACGACATTGTCGCGACCGTAGAGCTTGATGAAGGCACCCATGCGCGGCCCCTGCTCGCTGCCCAGCAGCACCTCGTACAGCGCCTTGAACCACTGGCGCAGCTCCTCCTTGGCGAAGTGGCGCTTGCCGGCCTCGTAGACCTCGTTCTGGATGAACTCCGCGCTCTCGTCCTCGGGAATACCGCGCAGCACCTCGACGAGGTCTTGCAGGGCAGCACGTTCCTTGTCGTTGGGCAGGCGGAACTTCTTCGATGACTTCACGAAGTCCTGGTAGTAGGCCACGGCGCCCTGCAGCAGGCGGTCGAGGTAGGGCGCGTTTTCCGGCGTTGCGCCCGGCACGTAGCGGCGCAGGTACTGCCACAACACATCCTTGTCCTCGGTATGCGCCACGCCCGCGAGATTGAGCAGCATGCCGAAATTGACGCCGGCCGCCGAGTTCGACGGCGCCTTGCCGTCGTGGATATGCCAGGCGGGATTCTCCAGCGCCTTGGCCGGCTCCTCCGCCGGCATCTTCTCGATCGCGGCGAGATAGTCGTCGATGGCGCGCGGGATCACGTCGAAGTAGAGCCGCTTCGCCCGACGCGGCTGCTGCTGCATGTAGAGCGCCAGCGATTCGGGCGGCGCGTAGCGCAGCCAGTCCTCGACCGAGAGCCCATTGCCCTTGGACTTGGAGATCTTGCGGCCCTGCTCGTCGAGGAAGAGTTCGTAGTTGAAGCCTTCCGGCGGCTTGCCGCCCAGGATGCGGACGATCTTGGCGCTCAGCTCGGCCGAGGGAATGAGATCCTTGCCGTACATCTCGTAGTCGACGCCGAGCGCGAACCAGCGGCCGGCCCAATCGGCCTTCCACTGCAGCTTGACGTTGCCGCCGGTAACAGGCGTCTCGACCAGCGAGCCATCCTCGTCGCGATAGACGATGGTGCCGGCGTCGACGTCGGTTCTGACCACCGGCACCTGCAGCACGCGGCCTGTCTTGGGCGAGATCGGCAGGAAGATCGAGTAGGTCTGCTGGCGCTCCTCGCCCAGGGTCGGCAGCATGACCGCCTGGACCTCGTCGTAATGGCGCAGCATGGCGAGCAGCATCGGATCGAAGCGGCCCGACTTGTACCAGTCGGTCGCCGACTGGAACTCGTACTCGAAGCCGAACGAATCGAGGAAGGCGCGCAGCCGCGCGTTGTTGGCGGCGCCGAAGCTCGGATGCTCATTGCTGAAAGGATCGGGCACCGACGTCAGCGGCTTGCCGAGATGAGCCGCCAGCATCTCCTTGTTCGGCACGTTGTCGGGCACCTTGCGCAACCCGTCCATGTCGTCGGAGAAGCAGAACAGGCGCGCCGGCACGTCGCTCAGGCGACGGAACGCCTGGCGCACCATGGTCGTGCGCACGACTTCGCCGAAAGTGCCGATGTGCGGCAGGCCCGAGGGGCCGTAGCCGGTCTCGAACAGCACATGACCCTTAGCCGGCGGTTTGCCGTCAATGCGAGCGACAAGCTTGCGGGCTTCTTCAAAGGGCCACGCGCGCGCGGCTTCGGCGAGGGAACGATCAATCTGGGACATGGCCAATTCTAACTGGGGCCGATCAAACTAGGTGCGGTGGGCATTTGCGTCAATTGCGCGTGGGGCCCAAAGTGCCGCGCCTGCAATGACCAAACGTCCCCTCTTCCTCGCAATCGGCGGCCTGCTGGCGATGGCGGCCGGCATCGGCATCGGCCGATTCGTCTACACGCCAATCCTGCCGCCGATGGTCGAGGCATTGCAACTTTCCAAATCGCAGGCTGGCCTGATCGCCTCGGCGAACTTCGTCGGCTATCTCGCCGGCGCCTTGTTGGCGGCGGTTCGGTTGCCTGGCACGCGTCGGACCTGGTTGCTGGGTTCGCTCGCGGTCAATGCGATTTGTCTGGCGGCGATGGGTGTCGCCACCACCTTGCCGTTGTTCCTGCTACTGAGATTCCTGGCCGGCATGGCCAGCGCCTTTACCCTGATCTTCAGCTCCGCCCTGGTGCTCGACCGTCTGGCGCGTGCCGGCCGCAGCTCGCTCTCGGCGGTGCATTTCGCCGGGGTCGGCGGCGGCATCGCCCTTTCGGCCGCGCTGGTCGGCTTCCTCGGCGACTGGCGCGCCATGTGGTTTGCCAGCGGCGGACTGGCCTTGCTGGCCGGCATCGCCGTCGCCGTCATCGTGCCGGGCGACAATGCAGACACGCAGACCACCTCACGGACGGCACCTTTCAAACTGTCGCCGGCCTTCGCAGCCCTTGCCGCGGCCTACTTCCTGTTCGGCTTCGGCTACATCATCACGGCCACCTTCATCGTGGCGATGGTGCGCGACTCACCGCAAATCGCCTCGCTCGAGCCCTACGTCTGGGTGACCGTCGGCCTTGCGGCAGCACCCTCCGTTGCTCTGTGGGCGCGGCTGGGCGTGCGTTGGGGAATCCTGAAGGCTTTCGCTGCCGCAGCACTCGTAGAAGCGATCGGCGTGGCGGTGAGCGTGCTCTGGGCCACGCCCATCGGCATCCTGCTGGCCGCCATCTTCCTCGGCGGTACCTTCATGGGTCTCACCGCACTCGGCCTGATCGCGGCGCGCGAAACCGGCGGCGGCGATCCGCGCAGCCGCATCGCCCTCATGACCGCTTCCTTCAGTGCCGGGCAGATCATCGGACCACTCTTCGCCGGCTATGCCTACGACCTTACCGGCAGCCTCGCGATGCCATCGCTCATCGCCGTCGCCGCGCTGGTCCTGGCAGCGCTCCTGTCCATCGTCGCGGATGCTCGGCGCCTTACTTCTTCCAGGTGAAGGGGAAGAGCTGCTGCCGGAGGAAGCCCGGCGGCATGTAGTCGCCCAACACACCATATTTCCCCGGAAAGCGCCGGTCGGACTTCACGGCGGTGCCGAAGATGTAGTCGATGAAGGCAAAGTGAGCGGCGTAGTTGCGATCGATCGCCTCGCGCTCGGAGCTGTGATGCCAGTGGTGGAAATCGGGCGTGACGATCAGCCACTTGAGCGGCGCCCGGCCGAATGCCTCCGGCAGGCGGACATTGGCGTGATTGAACACCGCCTGGAAGCCCACGATGACGATATAGACGTTCATCGAGGCCTCGGTGAAGCCCAGCACGTAGAGCACGCCCAGGATCGACACGCGCGTGGTGATCAACTCGAGCATATGCAGCCGTGAGCCTGCCATCCAGTCCATGTAGGGCGCGCTGTGATGCACGGCGTGGAAGCGCCAGAGGAAAGGAATCTCGTGGTAGGCGCGGTGCGTCCAGTACTGCACCAGGTCGGCCACCAGCAGGACCAGGAACAATTCGGCGAAGAACGGCAATCCGCCGATCCATTTCTGCAGCGGCGCCCAGACCATCCAGCCGAACAGACGGTGTATGGCGAAATTCACGATCACCAGGGCCAGCCCGACCATCAGGTGATTGACGATGAAATGCGTGAAGTCGGTCTGCCAGCCCGGCCGGAAGACCGGCTGCTGGCGGTGCAGCGGGAACATCTTCTCGATCAGGATGAAGATCATGCTCGAGCCCAGCAGGTCGAGAATGAACCAGTCGAGGCCGATATAGGGCGTGTTGTCGGGGAAGTCGGCGACCGACACGCGATGGCCGCCCAGCGCCACCGCGACCAGGATCAATGCCAGCGCCGTGCCGTTCAGCCAGCGATTGCGCAGCCGGATCAGGTTGGCAAGCGCCATGCCGCCGGCGATCACCATGCCGACCAGCAGGATCTCGCGCAGCACGTCGACGTCGTATTTCTTCCGCAGGTCCGGTGTCGTCAGATATTGCGGGAAATGGAACGCCAGCACTGCCAGCACGGCAAGTCCGCCCAGGGTCAGCGCGATGATCCCGGTGATCTTGCCTTTGCCCACTTCGAGGGCGCCGGACTGGTGAAAGACGGCCGTGGTTTTCTTGACGACGGGTGGGCGTTTCATGGCCGCCAAGTGTAATTGCAACCAATGCGAACTGCATCGTGCAATTGGCCTGTGCTATCCACCTCTCGGTGACATCCTCCCTCCCTTCCTGGCCGGCCCTGATCGCAGCGGCACGCGGCGCCCTGTGGCGCACGCCGGACGGCCGCATCGAGCGCGTCTCTGCGACTGAGGCTGCTTCACGCGCTATCGGCAGCCAGCCGCTGGTCTGTCACATGCCCGCCGTCGCGGCCCGGCTCGGCCTGGACGATCTTCCGGCGCGCGACCTGCTGGAACTTTATGCCTTCGTACGGCCGGCGACCTTCTGCCTGCCGACGCCGCGCGGCCTCTGCGACGCCCTCGGCCTGCCCGCACCGACGACGCCGGAAGAAGAAGTGACGCGCCTGCCCGAGGTGGCGCGCGCGCTGCTCGACGAGTTGGACGACATGGCGGCCCTCGCCTCGCCCGACCTCAAGGACACGGCACTTGCGATGGCGCGCGGCCAATGGGCGTGGGGCGACGCCGTGCTGGCGGCGCTCGGCCTCGCGCAGGCCGCGAAGAAATCGCGCCCTGGCGCCGGTCTCGACGTCTGGCGCGCCCTGCCGCAATGGGAGGAGCCGCCGCCCGCGCCGCCGCCGGGCTCGGCCCCGGTCGAACCGCTCGAGGCACGCCGCCGCCTGGCCCAGATGATCTCGGCCGGCGCGAACATGGCCGAGGCACGGCCGACACAAAGCGACTACGCGTCCG
>JAQSDW010000091.1 GCA_029946105.1 Reyranella sp.
GGCCTCGGGCACTTCGCGCACCAGGTCGATTTCCAGCAGGCCGTTCTCGAACGACGCCCCCTTTACCTTCACATGGTCGGCGAGGTTGAACTGGCGTTGGAACGCGCGGGACGAGATACCCTGATAGAGGTACTGCTGGGTCGACGGCGTCCGCTTCTGCCCTTCGACGGTGAGCTGGTTCTGCTCCGCCGTGATGGATATTTCCTCAGGCGTGAACCCTGCCACGGCCAGCGAGATCCGGTAATTGTCCTCGTCCTGGCGGGCAATGTTGTAGGGCGGGTAGGTATCCTGGGCCTGCGGCAAAGCCGAATTGGCCAGGAGATCGAACAGGTGATCGAAGCCGACGGTCGATCGCCAGTACGGTGTTGGATCGAAGTTCATAACCACATCCTCCTCTGAGCAACATGGATACAGGGCTTTCGAACCGGACCCTCCGGTTCGAGTCGAACCCCGAACAGGCATCCGGCGACGATCGATTTGGGCGCCGCCTCAGGCCGTTCAAGAGAGCCCTCAAATTTTTTTGACGAGGCTCTTGAACTCGGGATCGGCCGTTTTCTATATCGCGTCCATAATTCTTACAGGAGGTGAGGTATGACGATTGGGTCAGCTGCTTTCCTGCCCGGCTCCGCGCCGGCGATGCCGCTCCCCACCTGCAGTCCTTCAATGGCCGGAAGCGGCGCGCCGCCTTCGTGTCGCTTGCCGCTCGACCTCGCCCCCGGCGCTCGGTTGGGCATCCGGCTGCTTCTGGCCGAACCCCCGGCCGTCACCGCGCTCGATCTGCAGCGGACCCTGCGCGAGGCCGGCTACCAGATCGTGGGCCCGGCAGCGACGGCGGCGGAAACCCGCGCCCTGATCGACCGCGGCGCGATCGATGGCGCCATCGTCGATCTCGACCTCGATCCGGGGCCGGTCACCGCCATCGTCGGTCTGCTCGATCGCGCCGCTATTCCGGTGTTGTTCCTCTCGGGCGCCGCGCTCAATGAATTGCCGACACGGCACCGAACCGGGACACTTCTGGCAAAGCCCTATAGTCGCGCCAACCTTTTGCAGGTTGTTGGAGGCCTGTTCGCACGGGGGCTGGCCGACGAGGGTACCTGGTACCCCGTTAGCCCACAGCCTGTGTCGTGGCCACGGGTCTTCCCCCAACTCTGACGGATGCGGCGCTGATGAGACGAAGCGACCGCCCATCGCCGAGAGACGCGCTGGCTCGAAATCTCGCCGCGCCGGCGGACCGGCCGGCGCTGAGACGCCAGTACGAACTTCGAAGCGAGCGCCAGAAAGTATTGCAGGAGCGCTTGGTCGACCTGGGTATATACGGACGGCGAATTGCTTTGTCGGGGCGTCTTTGGACGGCTGCCTGCGGCTTGCGCGGGACTAGAAAAACGGGCATCGGCTAGCGTTCATGCCGATTTCCGTCCGCACCCTCGTCACTTCCACGATCATCCTGCTGGGCGTCGGCTTCCTGGCGCTAGTCGGCATCATCGGAACGACGATTTGGCTCGGCGAGCGGGCGCAGGCCTATTTCGAGCTAGTCACCGAAGCGCGCATCCTGCGCGTCTCTGCAGTCGAACTGCGAAGTGCCATGCAGGCCGCGGAATCCGGCCAGCGCGGCTTTCTGGCGACCGGGAACGAGATCTACCTGTCACCGTACGACACGGCGAAGGCAGAGGCGGATCGGCGACTCGACACGCTGAAGCGAGCGCTGGCGTCGCGCCCCGAGGGCGAGGCCCTGCTGCCGCGGCTGGTGTCGGTGTTGGCAGAGAAGGTCGTCGAGATGGACCAGACAATCGTGCTCAAGAGCGACCGGCGCGACGCCGAGGCGCTGGCGATCCTGCGCACCAATCGCGGCAAGGCGCTGATGGACGAGGCCAACGTCTTCCTGTCGGGCATCGTGCGCGCCGCCGACCAGCGGCTGGCCGAGAGCGTGAGCGAGCAGCGCGCCAACGCCTCCATGCTGCGCTGGGTGTCGATCATCGGCGGTATCGTCATCGTCCTGGTGGTGGGCGGTGTCATCGTCACCATCCTGCGCTACGCCCGCGAGATCGCCCAGGCGCGCGACGAGGTTCGCGCGCTCAATGCCAACCTCGAGGACCGCGTGGCGCGGCGCACCGCCGATCTCGCGCAGGCGCGCGACCGCGCCGAGGTGTTGCTGGCCGAGGTCAACCATCGCGTCGCCAACAGCCTGGCCTTGGTCGCCTCGCTGGTCCGGCTGCAGGGCAACGCGATGAAGGACCAGGCGGCCAAGGACGCGCTCGACGAGACGCAGGCCCGCATCCTGGCCATTTCGCTGATCCACAAGCGCCTTTACACCTCGGGCGACGTGCGGGTCGTAGCGCTCGACGAGTACCTGTCGAGCCTGCTCGAGCATATGGAGACGTCAATGCGTGCCGAGGGCCATGGTGCAGCCCTGCTGCATCACGAACTCGAGCCACTGAAACTCGGAACCGACGCCAGCGTCAATCTGGGCGTCGTGGTGTCGGAATGGGTCACCAATGCCTTCAAATATGCCTATCCCGACCGCCGCGGCGACGTGCGTGTCCGTCTGCGGCGCTTGCCCGACGGCAAGGCCCAGCTCACCGTGGCGGACGATGGCGTGGGCCGCCCTGAGAATGGCCCGGCCAGGGGGACAGGCCTTGGCACGCGGGTGGTCCAGGGGATCGCCGCGTCGATGCGGGCAGAGGTGCAGTACTTCGCCCGCCAACCGGGAACCGAGGCCCGGCTCGTCTTCCCGCTGCCCGCGGACTGACCTACAGTCGCCGTCATGGGATCAACGACGGCATGAGTTCGGGACGGGCCCTGAAGGCGATGGCGCTGGCCGGACTGTTGATGGCCGGCAATCCAGTGTTGGCCCAGACACCCGCCGGTTCTCCCGGCCTTACAGCGCCGGCGGTGTTTCCCCCGTTCAATCCCAACGCGGGTGACTGCGCGCCGCCGCCCGGCATGCAACGCGTGCTGGGCTTTGCGCGGGACAACGAGCGCGAATTCATGCAGGGCGTCGACCGTGGCCTGGCGCTGGCGGCAAAGGAGCGCGGCCTCGACTACCGCGTGGCGCTCGCGGCAAACGATCCCGCCAGGATGATCGAGCAGGTCGACGAGTTCCGGCGGACCGGGGTTGGCGCGGTCGTGGTCGCCCCCGTCGATCCGCCGTCGCTCGCCCCCCATCTGCAGCAGCTCATCTGGTCGGGCGCCTATGTCGGCGCGGTCGTGCCGCCGCCGGCGACGGAGATCCTGAACGCACCGCAGTATCTCACCGGAAAGGTGCTGGGCGACGCGGCGGCCGCTTACATCCGCGATCGCCTGAAGGGCCGCGCCAATGTCGTGCTGCTGACCCACGACAGCCTGCAGTTCCTGGCGCCGCGCTTCACGGCCATGCGCGATGCGCTGAAGAACATGCCGGGCGTGACGATCGTCGCCGATATCTCGCCGCAGACGGTGAACAAGGCGGGCGGTGCCGCCACCATGCGCACCATTCTGCTCGCCAATCCCACGGTCGACGTCGTGCTGGGCGCCGACACCGTCGTACTGGGAGCCCTGGACGCTCTACGCGCGGCTGGCAAAGCCCGGCCCGACCAGTTCCTGGGCGGCATCGACGGCGAGCTGGAAGCGGTGCAGGAGATCAGGAAGGGCGGCCCCTACAAGGCCAGCATCAGCCTGGCCTCGCCGGTCTTCGCCTATGCGATGGGACAGCATGCCGCCGACTGGCTGGACGGCAAGAGCATCCCGCAGGCGATGGACATCCTGCCGACGGCACTCACCTTGGCCAACATTGCGCAGTACGAGGCCGACGTTGCCGATCCGGGCAGCGTCTATCGCGACCCGGCACGCCGGGCGGCCTATCTCAGGATGTACGGCAACATCTGCTACGACACGCGTGACCAGTATGTGAATTTCCCATGGTCGTCCGAGCGGAAGTAGTGACTGCCGGTTACTGTTAG
>JAQSDW010000092.1 GCA_029946105.1 Reyranella sp.
GCGTGCTGACCGAGGCGATCGCGGCCGGCGGCGATGAAGCCAAGCGCGCCTTCGAGGCGATGATGGACATGAAGAGGATCGACGTTGCGGCGATCGAGGCGGCGCGGCGCGGCTGACGGTCCGGGGATTCATGCGCTAAGCTCGCGCGCATGAAGCCATATGTTCTCTGCCACATGCTGTGCAGCGTCGACGGGCGAATCTTGGGAAGCCGCTGGCGGCCGAAGGACAATGTCGTCCCGGGATTGTTCGAGAAGCTCCACGATCAGCTTGTCGCTGAACATGGGGGCGGCGGATCGTGGCTGTGCGGCCGCGTCACCGCCCAGGAATTCGCGCGCGGCAAGGGCAAGACCTATCCGCCGACCGACGAGGTCTTTCCGCGCGAGAACTGGTTCGCCCCTCGTGAGTCCAAAAGGGGCGACGCCAAAAGCTGGGGTGTGTTTCTCGATACGCACGGCAAGGCCTGCTGGGAGCGTTCGGATTGCGGCGGCGATCCGATCCTGGTCATCCTGGCCGAGCAGGTCCCCGATTCGCATCTGGCCGGCCTGCGCGCCGACCGCGTGTCCTACATCTTCGCCGGCAGGCACGAGATCGATCTGGCGGCGGCGCTCGAAACGCTCAACCGCGAGCTCGGCATCGAACGGCTGATGGTGGAAGGCGGCGGCGGCGCCAACGGCGCATTACTGCGGGCGGGCCTTATCGACGAGTTCAGCCTGGTCGTCTGTCCGGTCGTCGATGGCGGCTCGGGCGCGCCCAGCGTCTTCGATTCAGGCGAGACCGACCTTCATCCCGCGCCGATCGAACGCATGGCGCTCACCAGCCACGAGATTCTCGACGGCGGCGTCGTCTGGCTACGCTACAAGCTCGGCTAGAGCGGGATGATTTGAAGTCTGGTCATCGTCCGCCGTCGGGCTCCCCCGATCGGCGCTAGTCCGCCGCTTTCTGCTGGTCGACGAAGGTGAGCGTGCCGTCGGCGCGTTCGCCCTTGAGATAGCGGAAGGTGCCGGCGCCGGTCGCGAGCAGGGCGCCGGTCTGGTCGTAGATCTCGGTTTCGGCGGCGAAGGTGCTCTGGCTGGTCGAAGGCCGCCACGCGCCCAGGATGGTGAGCACGTCGCCGTCGCGCGCCGCCTTGATGAACTGCGTGGTGAAGGCGAGCGTGACCGAGAGCCGTCGCGTCGTCGCCGTCTCGTTGAAGGTGCAGGCAAAGCCGCTGGCCGAATCGAGCAGCGTCATCAGCACGCCGCCGTGCAGCAGGCCGTTGGCGTTGCACAGTTCCGGCCGCACTTTTAGACGCATCTCGGCAAAGCCCGGACGCCAGGCCACGACTTCATGGCCGATCAGGCCGTTGAAGCCGCGGAACTCATAGGGAGCGACCGGCCGTGCGTCGGCCGGTCGTTGGATTGCCATTGTGTGGAAGAGCGATCGAAGGAGAGGGCGCGCCTCAGCGGCGTGCCATCGCCGACATCGGCGGCCGTTGCCCGTTGCTGTGGCCGTTGGTGACGGGCCGCGCGACGGGAGCGGCCGCCGGCGCCACGGACGGCTGGGCCGCCATGCCGGTGCGGATGTCGCGCGCGACCTTGACCAGACGCGGGCCCCAGTCGGCCTCGAGCCGGTCGCGGCTGATCTGGTAGATCGGCGCCGAGGCGTTGATCGCATAGGCGGCGGTGCCATCGGAGTTGCGCAGCGGCGCGCCGACGCCGCAGAGCTCGGGCAGCCACTCGCCCCAGGTGACGCAGAAGCCGTGATCGGCCAGTTCCTTGAACGAGCGGTCGAGACCGGCCTTGACCTTGGTCCAGTCGTCGCGCCAGCGGCGGCGGATGGCATCGATCTGCTTGTTGCGCTCGACGTCGGTCAGCGAGAACAGATAGGCGCGGCCCATCGCGGTGCTCGCCATCGGCACGCGCGTGCCGACATCGTGGGTGATCGCCACGACCGACGGGCCACGGCAGGCTTCGAGATAGATCATCGAGTGACGGTCGCGGCCGCCCAGCGCCGTCGAGGCGTTGAGCGAATGGGCGAGTTGCTCGAGCGGCGCGCGGCTGGCGCGGCGGACGTCCATGCTGGAGATCGCGGCATAACCCAGCGCCAGCACCGAGGCGCCGAGCTCGTATTTGCGGAAGCGGCGGATGTAGTTGAGGTAACCCAATTCGGTCAGCGTATGCGTGAGGCGGGCCACGGTCGGCTTCGGCAGACCGGTGCGATGGGCGATCTCCTGGTTGCCCAGCATGCCTTCGCCGGCATGGAAGGCGCGAAGAATGTCGAGACCACGCGCCAGCGCTGTCACGAACTGCCGGTCTTTTCCGCTGTTCCCTTCGACCAGGCCCTGCTCTACGGAACTCTGGAAGGCTGCGGTTCGCGTGACGAGATGGCTGACGTTGCCCATGGCGTTTTCTCCTGTAAATGGCCGTTTATTTTTCGAGACGGCGAAAACTGCCATCGGTATGCGCCAGCCGCAATGCGCGACGCCGGGTTTTGACCTGCGAACGTGCAATGCCGCCATGTCACGGATGCGTGATTCGCTATCCACAGTTGCGAAAGCTGCTTACTGCGCACGGATTCGGTCTTTTTGGCCCTCGATAGGTGACGCGGCTGGCACCTTTCGCTAGGGACGGTTACCATCCGCCCGACCCCCGAGAGAGAGACCCCCCGAGAGGCAAAATTGGCCAAAGAACCCACCGTGCCCAAGGATATCGCAGCACTTTCGTTCGAGGACGCGCTGAAGGAGCTGGAAGCGATCGTCCAGCAGCTCGAGCGCGGCCAGGTGAAGCTCGACGAGGCGATTTCAGCTTATGAACGCGGTGCGCTGCTCAAGCGGCACTGCGAGCAGAAGCTCGCCGAGGCCAAGATGAAGGTGGAGAAGATCGTGTTCGCCGCCGACGGGTCGGTCGGCAGCCAGCCTGCCGACCTCGGCTGAGTCTTTCGCAAGATGCCGCTGTCTGCGCACCGCCAATTTGATTTGGCGTTGGCGTTCGCCGCCGAATCGGTCGAGCGCACCATGGAGCGCCTGCTGCCGAGCGGCGACGAGGGCGAGGCGCGCCTGTTCGAGGCCATGCGCTATTCAAGCCTGGGCGGCGGCAAGCGCCTGCGGGCCTTTTTCGTCCTGGCCAGCGCCACGCTGTTTAAGGTCGCGCTGACGCCGGCGCTCAGGACGGCCAGCGCCGTCGAATTCGTGCATGCCTATTCGCTGATCCACGACGATCTGCCGGCCATGGACGACGACGACCTGCGCCGCGGCAAGCCGTCGTGCCACAAGCAGTTCGACGAGGCGACGGCGATCCTGGCCGGCGATGCCCTGCAGGCCCTGGCCTTCGAAGTGCTCGCGCACGACGACACGCACGGCGATCCGGCGGTGCGGGCGGCCCTGGTCGCCGAACTCGCCCGGGCGGCCGGTGCGCACGGCATGGTGGGCGGCCAGATGCTCGATCTTCTCGCGGAATCGCAGGACAGTGAGGAGGACAGCGGGGAGAGGTCGATCGGCGCCATTACCCGGCTGCAGCGTCTGAAGACGGGTGCCCTGATTTCGTTCTCCTGCACGGCGGGGGCGATCCTCGGCAAGGCGAGCGATCATGCGCGCGTGGCGCTCAATGCCTATGCCCACGACCTCGGCCTCGCCTTCCAGATCACCGACGACCTGCTCGATGTCGAGGGCAACGCCGCGGAACTGGGCAAGACGCCGGGCAAGGATGTGGCGGCGGGCAAGGCCACGTTCGTGTCGATCCTGGGCCTGGAACGTGCCCGCGCCCAGGCCGTTCTGCTGGCGCGACAGGCTTCAACCCATCTCGACTCCTTCGGCGAGGCCGCGGATCTGCTGAAGCAGGCGGCGGATTTCGTTGTCGCCCGCCGCACATAAGGCCGCACATGAAGGGGCGCACCGGAGGGTGCGCAGGAGTATAGTGTCGCCATGACCGGGCAAAGCCTCACGCCGCTTCTCGATACCGTCGACGTTCCGTCCGACATCCGTCGCCTGCGCGCCGACCAGTTGCGCCAGCTCGCCGACGAACTGCGCCAGGAGACGATTTCGGCCGTCTCGGTCACCGGCGGCCATCTCGGCGCGGGCCTGGGCGTCGTCGAGCTGACGGTGGCCCTGCACTATGTCTTCGACACGCCCAGGGACCGGCTGATCTGGGACGTCGGCCACCAGGCCTATCCGCACAAGATCGTCACCGGACGCCGCAGCCGCATCCGCACGCTGCGCCAGGAGGGCGGCCTGTCGGGCTTCACCCGCCGGAGCGAGAGCGAGTACGACCCGTTCGGCGCGGCCCATTCCTCGACCTCGATCTCGGCAGGCCTCGGCATGGCCGTGGCGCGCGACCTCGCGGGCGGCACCAACAACGTCATCGCCGTGATCGGCGACGGCGCGATGAGCGCCGGCATGGCCTATGAGGCCATGAACAACGCAGGCGCGCTGCGCTCCAGGCTGATCGTGGTGCTGAACGACAACGACATGTCGATCGCGCCGCCGGTCGGCGCCCTGTCGGGCCATCTGTCGCGCCTGCTCTCGGGGCGGCCTTACGTCACTCTGCGCAATCTCGGCCGCACCTTTGCCGAGTCTCTGCCCAAGCCGCTCGAGATGGCGGCGCGAAAGGCCGAGGAATTCGCGCGTGGCTTCGTGGCCGGCGGCACGCTGTTCGACGAACTCGGCTTCTATTACGTGGGCCCGGTCGATGGGCACAATCTCGAACACCTGCTGCCGGTCCTGAAGAACGCGCGCGACAGCGATCTCGACAAGCCGATCCTGGTCCATGTCGTCACCAAGAAGGGCAAGGGCTATCCGCCGGCCGAGGCGAGCGACGACAAGTACCATGGCGTCGTGAAGTTCGACGTGGTGACCGGCAAGCAGTCCAAGCCGGTGGCCAACGCGCCGCAATACACCGCCGTCTTTGCCAAGGCGCTGATCGCCGAGGCCGAAGCCGACAGGAAGATCGTGGCGATCACCGCGGCGATGCCGTCGGGCACCGGCCTCGACAAGTTCGCCGAGCGTTTCCCCAAGCGCCATTTCGACGTCGGCATCGCCGAGCAGCATGGCGTCACCTTCGCCGCGGGCCTGGCCTGCGAGGGCTTCAAGCCGTTCGCCGCGATCTACTCGACCTTCCTGCAGCGCGGCTACGACCAGGTCGTGCACGACGTCGCCATCCAGAACCTGCCCGTGCGCTTCGCCATCGACCGCGCCGGCCTCGTGGGCGCCGATGGCGCGACGCACGCCGGTTCGTTCGACGTCGCCTATCTCGGTTGCCTGCCGAACTTCGTCGTCATGGCGGCCGCCGACGAGCTCGAGCTGATGCACATGGTGGCAACGGCCGCCCGGATCGACGATCGCCCCTCGGCCTTCCGCTATCCGCGCGGCGAGGGCGTGGGCATCGAGTTGCCGGTCAAGGGCACGCCGCTCGAGATCGGCAAGGGCCGCATCCTGCGCGAGGGCACGAAGATCGCGATCCTGAGTTTCGGCGCCCGTCTCGGCGAATGTCTCGTGGCCGCCGAGGATCTGGCGGCCAAGGGATTGAGCGCCACGGTGGCCGATGCCCGTTTCGCCAAGCCACTCGATACCGACCTGATCCGCCGCCTCGCGCGCGAGCACGAGGTGCTGATCACGATCGAAGAGGGATCGGTCGGTGGCTTCGCCAGCCAGGTGCTGCAGTATCTGGCAAGCAATGGTCTGCTCGATCACGGCCTGAAAGTGCGGCCGATGATCCTGCCCGACCGCTTCATCGATCACGCCGCGCCGGCCAAGCAATACGAGCAGGCCGGCCTCAACGCGCCGGCGATCGTGGCGATGGCGCTTGCGGCGCTCGGCCAACCGGCCGAGCGCGCACGGGGCTAATTAACCCTTTATCGCTCAGTCCTTCGGCATCGGGACGATGCGGAGGTAGGGCTTTGGCGCTTTCCAGCCGTTGGGATACTTCGCCTTGGCGGCTTCGTCGTTGACGGCAGGCACGATGATTACGTCCTCGCCGTTCTTCCAGTTCACCGGCGTCGCCACCTGGTGCTTGGCGGTGAGCTGGCAGCTTTCGAGGAGACGCATCACCTCGTCGAAGTTGCGGCCGGTGCTCATCGGGTAGGTGAGCATCGCCTTGATCTTCTTGTCCGGGCCGATGATGAACACCGAACGGACGGTGGCGTTGTCGGCAGCTGTGCGGCCATCCGACGTCGTGCCGGCACCCTCGGGCAACATGTCGTAGGCGGTCGCCACCTTGAGCTCGGGATCGCCGATCATCGGAAAGGTGACGGCGTGGCCCTGGGTCTCCTCGATGTCCTTGGCCCACTTCTCGTGATTGCCGACGGGATCGACCGAGAGGCCGACGATCTTGGTGTTCATCTTGTCGAACTTGGGCTTGAGGCCGGCCATGTAGCCGAGCTCGGTCGTGCACACCGGGGTGAAGTCCTTGGGATGGGAGAACAGGATCGCCCAGCCGTCGCCGATCCACTTGTGGAACTCGATCGGGCCCTGGGTCGTCTCGGCCTTGAAATCAGGCGCGGTGGAATTGATGCGAAGTGTCATGGCAAGGTCCTCCTCTTTTCGGGGCGTAACTCAACCCTTCCGGGCGGCCGGGTCAAGCCTTGGCAGAAATCCAGCTCATAAGGCCTATTCCACCATCAACTTCTACCGTCGTACCCACGATATAGCGGCCAAATCTTTCCGACAGGATTGCGACAGCCACCTGGGCGATGTCGTCGGGCGTGCCGGCGCGGCCCAGCGGGATCTGCGCGACCAGGGCGCCGAGATCGTCGGAGACGAAGCCGCCGCCCGGAATGGCGCCGGGGGCGATGGCGTTCACCCGGATGCCGTCGGGCGCCAGCACGCGGGCCAGTTCCTTCATCACCATCGTCATGCCGGCCTTCGAGGCACTGTAGTGCGGCAGGTTGCGCGCCGTGTCGCGATGCTGCGACGTGATCAGCAGCATGCGGCCCTTGATCCTGCTGTCGCGCATGTGGCGGCCGACCTCGCGGGCGAGGAAGAAGCCCGAGCGCAGGTTGATGTCGGTCATGGCATCCCAGGTTTCCTCGCTCACCGACAAAGTCGTGTCGACTTCGAGGCGACGCGGGCTCGCGGCATGGACGAACAGCGAGATCGTGCCGAGCTTCTTCAGCGCACCGTCGAGCAGGCCCTTCCAGCCGTCGGGCTTGGAGAGGTCGGCGGCCAGGAAGTCGATGCCGTCGTCCGCCGGCGGGGCGGTGATGTCGCTGCCCAGGACGGTGGCGCCCTCGGCTAGGAGGGCTTTGGCGATGCCGCGGCCGATGCCGCCGGCACAGCCGGTGATCAGGGCGCGCTCACCCTCCAACAGTTTCGTGGGGAGAAGTTTCATGCTCATGCCGGCCATGCTAGCAGGTGCCGAGAATGGGGAAAGCAGTGAGCAAGACGCGGCTGGATGTGGCGCTGGTCGAACGCGGCCTTGCGGAGACGCGCGCCGCGGCGCAACGCCTCGTCATGGCCGGTCTCGTGTTTTCCGGCGAGCGGCGTCTCGGCAAGGCGGGGCAGGGAGTTGCCGCCGACACCGCGCTCGAAGTCCGCGGCCAGCCTCATCCCTATGTCTCGCGCGGCGGGCTGAAGCTCGCGAAGGCGCTGGATCATTTTGCGATTCCGGTCGCCGGCCTCATCGCGCTCGATGTCGGCGCTTCGACCGGCGGCTTCACCGATTGTCTCCTGCAACGCGGTGCGGCCAAGGTCTATGCCGTGGACGTCGGCACCAACCAGCTCGCCTGGAAGCTGCGCAGCGATCCGCGCGTCGTTTCCATGGAGAAGACGAACATGCGCGACGTCACTCGCGTGCAGATCCCCGATCCGATCGAGCTGATCGTCTGCGACGCCTCCTTCATCGGCCTGCGCACCGTGCTGCCGGCCGCGCTGGCGCTCGCGGCACCGGGCGCGCATCTCGCGGCGCTGATCAAGCCGCAATTCGAGGTCGGCAAGGGACGCGTCGGCAAGGGCGGCATCGTGCGCGAGCCGGAACTGCATGATGAGGTCTGCGCGACGATCTCGCAGTGGCTCGCCGAACAACCGGGCTGGCGCGTGCTGGGCACGACGGAAAGCCCGATTACCGGCGCCGAAGGCAACAAGGAGTTCCTGATCGCCGGGTTGTTCAACGGATAGCGCGAGAGACCCGGAACTTGTTGTTGTCGGCCAGCGTCTCGAACGAGGCGAAGTGCTCTGTCAGCAACGGCTCGTAGGGCAGGCCGCGATTGGCCACCATGTAGAAGTGTCCACCGGGCCTGAGCGCGCGCGCGGCCGCCGCGATGAAGCCCTGGCCGAGTGCCGGCTCGGCGGCGCGGCCGGCATGGAAGGGCGGATTGCAGACGATGGCGTGGTAGGTCGTGGGCGCCGGCTCGGCGATCAGGTCGAGCCAGTGAACCGCTGTCCTCGGATCGGCCACGTTGGTGCGCGCGGCTTCGATCGCGCGATGCTCGGCGTCGATCATGTCGAGGTGCGCGATGGCGGGGCAATGGTCGAGGAGATGGCGCGAAAGATAGCCCCAGCCGCAGCCGAAATCGGCGATCGTGCCGGCGATATCATTGGGCAGATACCGCGCGAGGAGGGCAGAGCCATCGTCGACGCGATCCCAGCTGAAGATGCCCGGCTGGCTCAACCAGGGACCGGCGCCCACCGGCTGCAGGCCGGCAAGACCGCGCCAGTAGTCGGGCGGGGTGCGCTCGCCTCTGTCGAGCCAGAAGACGCGGCAATGGAACTTGGAAATCTTGTCGGTGAGGCCGAACGCCTTGCCGACATGCTTCTCGAGGCTCGCCGCGCCATCGTCGTTGGCACCAGTGCAGACCAGTCGACCACCCGGCGCAAGCAATGCCCAGCCGCGCGCGATGTTGGCGAAGTTCTCTTCCTTGTGCTTGGTCAGCAGCACGAGACCCAGTTCGTAGGCGCCGCTATCGAGGCGCGGCACGACCGACCATCTCGTTTGCTTGAGGCGCAGATAGTCGGGCCGGAACGATTGTTCGGCATCGATCTCCTCAAGGGGAAGGGTCTCGGCCCGCAGGAAGAACGCCCGCTTCTGGACGAGGGCTCCGGTTTCGAAAGCGTGCGCGAGGGCGCGTCCAGCTTGGCTCACGGAACCAGAACAGCCCGTCCCATGATCAGGCCCTTGCGCAGTTCCTGCAGCGTGGCGTCGGCTTCGTCGAGCTTGCGCTTGATGGTCGGCACGGGCGTCACCTTGCCGGCGGTGACGAGGTCCATCATCTCCTTCATCTCGGCCGGGCTGCCGGTGACGGAACCCAGGATCTGGCAGCCGGTGAAGGCGAACATCGGCAGCGGGATCGAGAAATTGCCACCGAAGAGGCCGACGATGATCAACCGGCCGCCGCGGCCGAGTGCGCGCAGGCCGAACTGGGCGGTGCTCTCGGCGCCGACGAAATCGATCGCCGCACCGACACCCGTCCCGCCGGTCAGTTCATGAACAATCTTGCGGGCATCCTTGTCGCGTGGATCGATGGCGGCCATCGCGCCGTTCTCGAGCGCCAGCTTGCGCTTGCCCTCGTCGATATCGGCAACGATCGGCTCGTGGCCCAGCACCGACTTGGCGAAGCGCACACCCATCAGGCCGACGCCGCCGGCGCCGATCACCAGGATCGGCTTGCCGCCGTCCTGGCCGACCGCCTTCTTGACCGCGCCGAACGCGGTGATGCCGGAACAGGCATAGAGGCAGGCGAGTTCGGTCGGCAGATTGCCGTAGGGATAGAGATACTTCGCATGCGGCACGAGCACATGGTCGGCGTAGCCGCCGTCGTTGTTGACGCCGAGCGCGCGCGGCGTCGGGCAGAGATGTTCGGTGCCCGCCTGGCAGTACCAGCACTTTCCGCAGCCGATCCAGGGATAGACCACGGCCTTGTCGCCGACCTTGGCGCCCTTTGAGTCGGGGCCGACGGCCACGACGTCGCCCACGATCTCGTGGCCCATGGTGCGCGGCGGATTCATGGTCTTCTGGGTCGACACCTTGTTGCCGCCGCCCATGTCGAAGAAGCCTTCCCACAGATGGACGTCGCTATGGCAAACGCCGGCGGCAGTGACGCGCACCAGGACTTCCGTGCCCTGCGGGGTCGGGTTCTGCTCCTCGACCTTCTCCAGCGGCTTGCCGAACTCGACGACCTTGTAGCTTTTCATTGAGAACTCCCGTGAACCTGGCGTCCGACCATAGGACGAAACCGTTCTGCGTCCCACTGTTCGCGTCCGACTGTTACAGGCGCGTAACCGATATCGCCCAGCGGCAGACTATTGAAAATTTTATAAAGTTTCGAAAATCCGTTTACATGCCCCGGAGCTTGACCCAAAGTCCGACCAACGGCGCACCGGACTGAAACGCGCCGAGTGGAGGAAACGATGATCGATCGGATGAGCAGGTGGAATCGCCGCCGTGTCTTGGCTGGCATGGTTGGAGCAACGGCGACGCTGGGTGCGCCCGCAATCCTGCGTGCGGCGCCGTCGGGCGCGCCGGTAAAGGTCGGCGGTACGCTGTCGCTGACAGGCTTCCTCGCCCAGACCGCCCAGATCCACAAGATCGCGGCCGAAATCATGGTCGAGGAGATCAACGGCCGGAACGGCTTCCTCGGGCGCCCTGTCGAGTACGTGCTGCTCGACGATCAATCCAAGCCTGAAGTGGCGCGCAGCCTCTACGAGAAGCTGATCACGGTCGACAAGGTCGACCTGATCCAGGGACCCTACGCCACCGCGCCGATCCTGGCGGCGATGGGCGTCGCCCAGCGCTTCGGCAAGGTCATCATCCAGAGCAGCATGGGCATTCCCAAGCTGCAGACCTACGACATGGCCTTCCCGGCGACGCCGTTCGGGCCCAATCCGGATCAGACCTATCCCAACGTGATCCTGGACGCGATGGCGAGCCTGCCGACGCCGCCCAAGACCATCGTCATCCTGACCAGCAAGTTCCCGTCGGCGCAGTTCATGGCGCAGGGCATGAAGGAGCAATCGGAGAAGCGCGGCGTGAAGGTCGTGCTCTATCTCGAATACGAATCGGGCAACCGCGACTTCGGTGCCATCGCCGCGCGCGTGAAGGAGGCCAACGCCGATTTCCTGTGGGTCGGTTCGCTCGGCCTCGAGAGCAACCAGGTGCTGGAAGCGTTGCGCAAGCTCGACTACACGCCGAAGAACAGCTTCCACCTCTATCCCGCCCCCGGGCCGCTGGCGCTCTCGCCGGACGGCAAGAATGCTCTGTGCTCGACCTTCCTCGAACCTGCCGAGCCGTTCATCAGCCGGCCGGGCGTGGCGCGCCAGGCGGCGGCCTACAAGGAGCGCGCGACCAAGGCCAACCTGCCGTATGCCATCATCGATGCGCAGGCGGCCGGCATGATCTCGGAATGGCAGATCCTCGAAGCCGGCGTGAACGGCGCCAAGAGCCTCGACGACAAGGCGATCGCGGCCTTCCTGAAGAAGAACACGGTCGATACCATCTACGGCACGCTGCGCTTCGATGGACCGTACAATCACGGCAACGCCGAGCAACTGATCAAGCAGGTCCAGGGCGGCGAATGGAAGGTCGTGTGGCCCACCAAGTATGCCGCCCCCGGAGTGAAGCTGATCGGGTCCTGATCGCGTAATGCCAAGTGCAACGCTTCTCGGCCAGGCGCTGATCTCGGGCGTCCTGGCCGGCGGGATGTATGGATTGCTGGCGCTCGGCCTCAGCCTGAGCTGGGGGCTGCTGCGGCTGGTCAATCTCAGCCATTTCGCGCTGGCCTTCCTCGCCGCCTACCTCACCTACGAACTTGGCACGACCTACCATGTCGCGCCGTGGTGGTCGGCGATGCTGATCGTGCCGGCGATGTTCGCGATCGGCGTGGCGCAGCACTGGCTGTTCGACAAGTTCCGGGTGAACGAGCTCGCCTCGCTGCTGATCACCTTCAGCTTCGCCGTCATGCTCGAAGTCGGCATCCAGCTCTACTGGACGGCCGACTATCGCCGCTTCGAGACGCATTATTCGACGCTGTCGATCAAGGCGGGGCCGTTCTACATTCCGGTGCTCGAACTCGTGCTCTGCCTCGTCGCCGGCGTGCTGGCCTGGGGCACCTGGGTGTGGCTGCGCCGGACCTATGTCGGCAAGGCGTTGAGAGCCGCCGCCGAGGATGCGGACATTGCCGCGGCCTATGGTGTCGATCACAAGAAGCTCGCCTACCTGCTGTCCGGCATGGGCGCGGGCTATGCCGGCGTTGCCGGTACCTTCATTGCTTTGATCGCGACGCTTGCACCAGCTCAGATCTGGGCCTGGCTCGGCGTGGTGTTCGCCGTGGTGATCATCGGCCGGCTCGGCAATCCACTCGGCGCCCTCTTTGCAGGCATGCTGATCGGCGCGTCCGAATCGATGGCCATGGCGGTGCTCAGTCCGGCGTGGGCGCCGGTCGTGTCGTTCTCGGTGCTGATCGCGATCCTGCTCTGGGATCCGGACTGGCTATGATGGACTGGCTATGATCAGGGCCGACAGCCTTTCCAAGCTCGCCGCCGTCCTCGGCATCGCGGTCTTTGCGATCCTGCCGACGGCGGGCCTGCCGGCCTTTTACGAGTCCTTCTTCTATCTCGTGTTCTTCTGGGTCTCGTTGTCGACGAGCTGGGCGCTCCTGAGCGGCTTCGCCGGCTACTTCAGCCTGGGCCATGCCGCCTTCTTCGGCGTCGGCATGTATACGACGGCAACGCTCACCACGAAGTTCGAGGTTCCGTTCCTCGCCACCGTGCCGGCGGCAGCCGCAATGGCGGCGCTGCTGGGGGTCGGCATCGGCGCTGTCGTCTTTCGGTTGAAGCGCCTGCGCGGCGAGCTCTTTGCCCTGCTGACGCTGGCCGTCACCTTCGTGATCGCCACGATCATCCTCAACACGCCGATCGACGGCGGTGGCGGCGTCTTCATGAGCGCCGTGCCTTTGCCTGCCATCATGGGCTCGCAGACCGGCACCATCTATGTGCTGGGCTTCGTGATGTGCGTGCTCACGCTCGCCATTGCCTGGTGGGTCGCCCATTCGCGGCTCGGCATGGGGCTGTTCGCCATCCACGACGACGAGGACGTGGCCGAGGCCAAGGGCGTGCCGACCTTCCGCTACAAGCTCGTGGCCTTCGCGCTCTCGGCCGGCATCGCGGGCGCCGTGGGTGGCATTCACGCCATGTATGTCGGCTTCCTGACCGTGGGCGGTACCTTCGAACTCACCGTGCCGCTCTACGTCGTGCTGATGAGCGTGCTGGGCGGCTCTCGGAACTGGTTCGGCCCGGCGATCGGCGCCACCGTCATCACGACGTTGCTCTATGCCTTCATCAGTGGCGGCGAGGCCATGGTCGGACGTGCCCTCGTCGGTCTCATTCTGATCGTTGCCATCCTGTGGCTGCCCGACGGTGTCGTGCCGGCCGTCCAGAAGTGGCGGCGGGGCCGAAAGGTCAAGAATGCCGAACCGGCCGCTGCCGGGGTGCCCGCAGTAACCTCCGTCGTGGCGCCACCGGCCAAGCCCGCGAGCGAGCACAACATCCTCGAAGTGCGCGGCGTCACCAAGCGCTTCGGCGGCCTGCAGGCGCTGGATGGCGTCGACCTCGACGTGCGCGAGGGCGAGATCCTGGGCCTGGTCGGGCCCAACGGTTCGGGCAAGACGACGCTGATCAACGCCATTTCAGGATTCTATCCGCTCAGCAGCGGGACCATCGCCGTCGATGGCATCCAGATCGGCCACTTGCCGGCGCACGAGATCGCCGGCCGGGGCGTGGCGCGCACCTATCAGATCCCGCGTCCGTTCGTGAACATGACCGTCCTCGACAACGTGGCCCTGGCGGCGACGTTCGGCGGGCCGGTCCGCGCCGCGGCCGAGATCCACGACGAGGCCCTGCACTGGATCGCCTTCACCGGCCTTGCCGGCAAGGAGCAGGCCTTGCCGGCGGAACTCAATCTGCATGAGCGCAAGTTCCTCGAGCTGGCCCGTGCGCTCGCGGCGCGGCCCAAGCTGCTGTTGCTCGACGAGGTGCTGTCGGGACTCAATCCGGCCGAGGTCGACAACGCCATCCGGCTGGTCCGCGCTATTCGCGCGCAGGGCGCCACCATCGTCTTCGTCGAGCACCTGATGCGCGCCGTGGTCGAACTCTCCGACCGCGTCGCGGTGCTGAACGAAGGCAAGTTGTTTGCGCTCGGCGCGCCGCGTGAGGTGATGCGCGATCCCCGCGTCATCAGCATCTATCTCGGTAAAGCCTATGCTGCTTGAAGCGCGCAACCTCCACATCGGCTACGGCGATGCACCGGCGGTGTGGGATGTCTCGATCGACGTCGATGCCGGCGAGATCGTGTCGGTGATCGGACCCAACGGGGCGGGCAAGACGACGCTGATCGGCGCCATTGCCGGCCTTCTGCGCTACCGCCAGGGCGAACTGCGCTTCGATGGTGCCGACATGGCGCGTGTCAAACCTTACGATTATTGCGCCCATGGCATCGCCCTGGTGCCCGAGGGCCGGCGCCTGTTCGTGAAGATGTCGGTCGAGGAGAACCTCGAGATCGGCTGCTACCTGCCGGCCGCGCGCATGGCGCGCGGCGAGTCGCTGGAGCGTGTCTATGGGCTGTTTCCGATCCTGCGCGACAAGCGGCACCAGCTCGCGGGCGAACTGTCGGGTGGCCAGCAGCAGATGGTGGCGATCGGCCGCGCGTTGATGGCGCGGCCGCGCATCGTGCTGTTCGACGAGCCGTCGCTGGGCCTTGCGCCCACCATCGTCGACGACATGTTCGAGATCATCTCCAAGGTGCGCGACGATGGTGCGGCGGTGCTGCTGGTCGAGCAGAACGTGATAAAGGCATTGGGCGTCGCCGATCGTGCCTATGTGCTGGAGCAGGGGCGGATCGTGGCGACCGGGCTGCCCGACGATCTCTTGAAGCAGCCGCACATTCGCGAAGCCTATCTGGGCGTTTGAGGAGCCGATCATGGGGAAAGTCCTGACCATGCCTTTCGAAGGTTCCCTCGAGAACCTGTCCGCCACGACGGCGCCGCAGGATGTCAGCCTCGAGGATGCCGCCACGTTCGACGTGCTGCGCAAGATGCGCGAGGACATCCTGTGCTGCGTGCTGAAGCCCGACCAGAAACTGCGCTTCGGCGAACTCAGGCAGCGCTACGGCACCAGCGTCGGTACCCTGCGCGAGGCGCTGTCGCACCTGGTGTCCGAGGGCCTGGCGCGCACCGAAGCCGGCCGCGGCTTCCAGGTGGCGCCGATCTCGCTGGCCGACTTCCTCGATCTCTCCGAATTGCGTGTCTATCTAGAAATCCGGACGCTGGCCGACGCGATTCGCCACGGCACCGACGCCTGGGAAGCCGAGATCGTGAGTTCGTATTTCCTGCTCAACAAGCTGGCGCCGCCGCGGCAGGACGACCCGGTCAGCGTCAAGCGCGAGTGGGGCAAGCGGCACAAGCGTTTCCACGATTCGCTGGTAGCGACCTGCCGTTCGCCGTGGTCGCTGCATTTCCGCAGCGAGCTGTTCGACCAGGCCCGCCGCTATCACTGGCTGACCATGATCCATGCCCGCTCGCGGCGGCGGAACGAGCATCTCGAGCTGCGCGACGCCGTGCTGGCGCGCGACGTCGATCTCGCCTGCGGGCTGATCGAGAAGCACATCAGGACGACGGTGCAGCAGGCGGCATCGGAAGTTCCCGGGCTCACGCTCGACATGGCAAAGCGCAAGAAGGCGTAGGAGGACATCATGGACTCACTTCACAAGGCCGCGACCTACGACATCGGCGGCATTCGCTACCCGCAGCCGTTCAAGATCCGCCGCCTCGGCCATTTCGGCTTCAACGTCGCCGACCTGCAGGGCGGCATCGATTTCTATTCGAAGCTGCTGGGCTTTCGCGTCACCGACACGCGCGACTTCTCCAAGGTGCCGGGCCGCGAGGAGATGGCGAAGCGGATGCAGGATCCGCGGATCGTTTTCATGAGCCACAATTCCGACCATCACGCCTTCCTGCTGGCGCACAAGTCGCTGGGCGCGATCTTCGGCGATGATGCCGGATCGAAGGACATCACCGTCAACCAGATCACGTGGCAGGTCGGCACCATGGACGAGGTGTTCGCCGCCGCCGCCTATTTTCGCGGCAAGCAGGTCGAGATCCGACGCGTCGGCCGCGACATGCCGGGCAGCAACTGGCACACCTATATCCGCGATCCCGATGGCCATACGGTCGAGCTCTACTACGGCATGGAGCAGATCGGCTGGGACGGCCGCAGCAAGCCCGAGGCGATGTACTACCGCGCCTTCCGCGAGCAGCCCGAGCTGCCGCAGATCTCGGAGGAGCAGGAGGTCCGCGATGCCGTCGCCAAGGGCATCGATATCAACGCCGGTAACACCATCGAGGATCGCGGCGCCGAGGACTACGTTGTTGCCGGCCAGCGCCTGCGACGGCCCTTCAAGGTCACCAACATCGGGCCGATGAGTCTGTTCGTGGCCGATGTCGACGCCTCCGAGGCCTTTTACACCCAGACGATGGGTTTCGTGCGCACCGAGGCGGTCATCTACAAGGGCCATCGCTGCGTCTTCCTGCGCAACGGCGGCGAGCACCACAGCCTGTCGCTGTTCCCCAAGGCGCTGCGCGGTGCACTGGGTCTGAACCCCGACACGTCGGTCGCCACGATGGGCATCCAGGTCGGCAGCTACCGCCAGCTGCTCGATGCCGTGGCCTTCATGAAGAAGAACGGCGTGCGCTTCAGCGATGCAATTCCGGCGGAGCTGTATCCCGGTGTCGACTATGCCGCCCACATTCTCGACCCGGCCGGGCACTGCCTGATGCTCTACTATTACATGGAGCGCGTCGGCTGGGATGGTAAGCCACGGCCGGCCGACCAGCGCCGCCCTGTCGGCAAGGAGTGGCCCGAGAGCCTGGAGCCGATGTCGGACACTTATAGCGACCCGGCCTTCATGGGGCCGTTGGGTTAGAAGTACGGGGGCTAGAAGTCCGGGCTAGTCGAGCCAGAGTTGGTCTATCGCGGGGAGTGAAGACGTCATGAGCAAGTATGGAATTGGCCAGCCGGTGCTGCGGTTCGAGGATCCGCGCCTGCTGCGCGGGCAGGGCCGCTACATCAACGACGTCAATCTTCCCGGCCAGGTCTACGCCGTGTTCGTGCGCTCGCCGCATGCCCATGCGCTGATCAAGTCGATCGATGTCGAGGCGGCGCGCAAGGCGCCGGGCGTGCTCGCGGTCTACACCGGCCACGACGTGGTGGCCGACGGGCTCGGCATGCCCAAGGCGAACATGCCGAGGAAGCGCCCCGACGGAAAACCGATGTACGCCCCGCAGCGTCCGCCGCTCATCACCGACCGGGTCCGCTATGTCGGCGATCCGGTGGCGATGGTGATCGCCGAGTCGCTGGCCGAAGCCAAGGACGCGGTCGACCTGGTCGAGATCGACTACGAGGCGCTGAAGTCGGTGACCTCGACCGCCGACACGGTGAAGCCCGGGGCGCCGGCGGTGTGGGACGACTGCCCAGACAATATTTCCAACTTCGTCGAGCGCGGTAACAAGGCCGCGACCGACGAGGCAATCAAGGGCGCGGCCAGGGTCATCAAGCGGCGATACGAGATCACGCGCGTGCACGCCCAATACATGGAGCCGCGCGGCACGCTGGGTGTCTACGATCCCGGCGAGGACCGCATGACTCTCTACGCCGACGTGCAGTACCCCCATCGCGTGCGCAACATGCTGGCGCAGAACGTCTTCAAGGTACCCGAGAGCAAGATGCGGGTGATCGCGGGCGACGTCGGTGGCGGATTCGGCACCAAGGGCTGGCAATATGTCGAGCACCGTCTGACCCTGTGGGCGGCCCGCAAGCTGCTGCGCCCGGTGAAGTGGACCTGCGAGCGCAGCGAAGCGGTGATGGCCGACGAGCACGGTCGCGACAATATCGGCGAGATCGAGCTGGCGCTCGACAAGGACAACAAGTTCGTGGCGCTGCGCCTCAACATGCTGGCCAACATCGGCGCCTATGTCGGCTCGGACCGCAACCTGCTGTCGCCGTTCGGCATGATCGGCACGGTGCTGGGTGTCTACCTGATCCCCAAGGCCTACATCAACGTGGTGGGTGTGCTCTCCAACACCAACCCGACGGCGCCCTATCGTGGCGCAGGCCGACCGGAGGCGATCTATCTCATCGAACGCCTGATCGACGATGCCGCGCGCGAGCTGGGTGTCGACCGTGTCGAGCTGCGGCGCAAAAACATGCTGTCGGAGGCGGCCCTGCCGTACCAGAGTCCGGTCGGGCCGTACTACGACTGTGGCGAGTTTGAGAAGAATCTCGACATGGCAATCAAGCTCGCCGATGTGGCGGGCTATGCGGCGCGGGCCGAGGAGTCGAAGAAGCACGGCAAGCTGCGCGGCCTCGGCATCGTCAATGCCATCGAGCAGGCGGCCGGAACGGCGCAGCCGGAATATGCCGAGATCCGCTTCAATCCGAGCGGTTCGGCGGCACTTCTCATGGGCACCAAGAACCAGGGCCAGGGCCATGAGACGATGTTCAAGCAGATCCTGAACGAGCGGCTCGGCATCGATCCGGCCGACGTGCAGTTCATCGACGGCGACACCGACCGCGTGGCCTTCGGCATGGGGACCAACGGCTCGCGCTCGACGGTGCTGGGCGGCTCGGCGCTCTACGGGGCGGCCGAAAAGGTGATCGCCAAGGGCAAGCGCATTGCCGGCCACCTTCTGGAAGCCGGCGAGCAGGACATCCAGTTCGCCGAGGGCACCTTCACGATCGCCGGCACCGACAAGAGCGTGTCGATGAAGCAGGTCGCCATGGCCGCCTTCAACCCGGCCAAGCTGCCCAAGGGCTTCGAGGGCGGGCTCTATGAGAACGCCACCTTCCTCGGCGAGAAGGACACCTATCCCAACGGCTGCCACATCTGCGAGGTCGAGGTCGATCCCGACACCGGCGAAGTGAAGCTCGACCGCTATGCCGTGGTCGACGACGTCGGCACGGTGATGAATCCCATGGGGTTGAAAGGCCAGATCCATGGCGGCGTGGCCCAGGGCGTCGGCCAGATCCTGAGCGAGCAGGTCGTGTGGGACCGCGAGAGCGGCCAGCTGCTGACCGCGAGCTTCCTCGACTACGCCATGCCGCGCGCCGACACGATGTGCAGCATGGAGGTCAAGAGCAATCCGGTGCCGACCAAGTACAACCCGCTGGGCGCCAAGGGAGCGGGCGAGGCGGGCACCGTGGGCGCCATGCCAGCGGTGATGAACGCGGTACTGGATGCCGTGGCGCCGCTCGGCGTGAGGGACGTGGCCATGCCGGCCACCGCGCAGAACGTGTGGCGGGCCATTCAACAGGCGAAGAAGTAGGGAGTAATCGATGAGCGTTTTGGAAGGGCCGCGGAAGGAAATCCGCCACGTCATCAAGGATGGCAGCGCGCATTGGGTGGAGTTCAAGGACGGCAAGATCGTCTTTGCCGACGGCCGGACGTGCGACGAGAAGGACGTGGTCCATCTGCCGCCCTGCGAGCCGACCAAGATCATCTGCGTGCACGTGAACTACATCTCGCGCTACTACGAATTCAACAACACGCGGGTGCCGCCCAAGACGCCGACCTACTTTCAGAAGCCACTGACGGCGCTCAACGCCCATCGCGGCGAGCTGATCCGGCCGGCGGGCTACGAATACGTGAACTACGAAGGCGAGATGGCCGTCGTGTTCGGCAAGGTGACGCGCAACGTTACGCGCGAAGAGGCGTGGGATTGCATCGCCGGTTTCGCGCCGTCGAACGACTTCGGCTGCCACGATTTTCGCGACACGGATGCGGGATCCATGTTGCGCGTAAAAGGCATGGACGGCTTCTGTCCGATCGGGCCGGGCGTCGTGTCGGGCGTCGACGTACGGCAGTCGACGCTGCGTTCCTACAAGAACGGCAAGATGGTCCAGGAGGGTGCGGTCAGCGAGCAGATCTTCGATTGCGGCTACCTGATCGCCGACCTTGCGCGCCACATGACCTTCCTGCCCGGCGACATCCTGCTGACCGGCACGCCCGCCAACTCGCGGCCGCTCGCGGTCGGCGACACGATCGATGTCGAGGTGACCGGCGTCGGCCGGCTGTCCAACAAGGTCGTGGAGATCCCCGCGCCGCGTTCGAAGGACGGCTTCCCCGCCAGTCCCGACAGCGAAGGCGTGCGTCGCGTGGCGCTGGGTAACGAGGAGCGCCTGCCCGACAAGTTCAAGACATCATAGGACCAATAGCTAAAGGACGGACACCCGGAGGAGCATCATGGTAGCGATCAAGGTTGCTGAATTTGCCTTCCCGCGCATGGAAGCGCCCGACCTCGACGAGATGGAGGAGTTTCTCACCCATTTCGGCCTGGTGCGGGCCGAACGGACGCCCGACGCGCTCTACATGCGCGGCACCGACGATCATCATCATCTGCATGTGGCGCAGAAGGGCGGCACGAAGTTCATCGGCTTCGCCTATCACGCGGCTGACGAGGACGACCTGAAGCGCCTCGCCAAGGTGCCCGGCGCCTCCGGGATCGAGACCGTCGACGAGCCGGGCGGCGGCAAGCGCGTGCGGCTCACCGAACCTAACGGCTATCGGATCGAGGTCATTGCCGGGCAGAAACGCGTAACGCCGGTCAAGGTCGCGCGCGACGAGCTGAACAGTGCCCGTGAACCCGTGCGCCGGGCCGGCAAGCTGATGCGGCTGTCCAGGTCACCGACGTCGATCCAGCGTATCGGGCACGGCGTGCTGTCCACGCCCAAGGTCAAGGAGACCGTGGCGTGGTTCCGCGACACGCTGGGCATGATCCGCTCCGACGACGTCTATGCCGGCGACAAGGAAAACATCATCGGCTCGTTCAACCGGCTCGATCGCGGCGCCGAGTATGTCGATCACCACGTCTTCTTCTGCAACCACAATGCCCGGGCCGGGTTGAACCACGTCTCCTACGAGGTGCAGGACATCGACTGCGTCTTCCAGGACCACGAGTACATCAAGCGGCTGGGCAAGTACGATCACATGTGGGGCATCGGCCGCCATCTGCTGGGCAGCCAGGTCTACGACTACTGGTGCGATCCGTGGGGCCGCGTGCATGAGCGCTGGGCCGACACCGACCGGCTGAATGCCTCGAACGGCGGCCATCTGTTGAGCGCCGAGGAGGGCTTCCAGTCGCAATGGGGTGAAAGGCCGCCGGAACGTTTCCTCGGCCACGCCAGCCCCTGATTTTGACCAGTCCCTGATTTTGATAGGAGAGACCATGTCCAAGCCACCTGCCGCGAACCCTGCCCGTGACGCCGTGCGGTCGTTCGTGCCCAAGCTGATCGATCTCACCGAAAAGGTCGTCTACGGCGACGTCTGGGAGCGGCCCGGCCTCTCCAAGCGCGACCGCAGCCTGATCACCTGCGCGGCCTTGGTCGCCATGAACCGCACCGAGCAGCTTCGCGGGCATGTCGCCCGCGCCATCGACAACGGCGTGACCAAGGACGAGATCGTCGAGGTCATCACGCATATGGCGTTCTATTCCGGCTGGCCGACCGCCATGTCGGCGGCGGGCGTCGCCAAGGCAGTACTCGAAGAGGGAGAGAAGAAGTGAAGCTTTGTTATTTCAACGACTGGCGCCTGGGTGTCATCAAGGGCGACCAGGTCGTCGACGTCACCGACGCGGCCAAGGGCGTGCCTCATCGCGACACGCGCGACCTGATCGTCGGCGTCATCGCCGAATGGGACAGCTACAGGGGCAAGCTCGAGAAGGCCGCCGCTGACGGCAAAGGCGTGCCGCTCGCCAGCGTGCGGCTCCGTGCGCCGGTGCCGCGTCCCGGCAACATCGACTGCATGGCGGTCAACTACATGGAAGATGGCACCCTGCCGGAGAAGCCCGCCATCAACTGCTTCCACAAGGCGGCGACGGCGGTGATCGGAGACGGCGATACCATGGTGCTGCCCGACGTGCCGGCCAGCATCTTCGAGGGCGAGGCCGAACTGGCGCTGATCATCGGCAAGCGCGCATCGAACGTGAAGGCCGCCGACTACAAGCAGTACATCTTCGGCTACACCTGCTTCATCGATGGCTCGGCCCGCGGCCTGCCGCCGCCGGGCAACGTGTTCTTCCAGATGAAGTCGCGTGCCACCTTCGCACCGATGGGCCCATGGCTGGTGACGGCCGACGAGATCGCCGATCCGCAGAAGCTCGACATCGAGCTCAAGAACAACGGCGTCACGATGCAGAAGTTCAACACCGACGACATGGCGCACCAGATTCCGCGCGTCATCGAGTGGCTTTCCTCGATCCATACGCTGGAGCCCGGCGACGTCGTCGCCACCGGCACCAATCACCGCGGCCTCAACTCCTTCATGGACGGCGACAAGATCGAGCTCACCGTCGAGAAGGTCGGCACGCTCCATTTCAGCATCAAGGATGATCTGAAGCGTAGCTGGGCGCGCACCACGCGCTCCCAGCACAAGGACAAGGGTGCCGAGGGCCCGCACACGCCGCAGCTCACCGGCAAGTACGCGAAGAAGTGACAGCGATGCTGTCATCCTGAGGCTTCAGGCCGAAGGATCTTTCCTGGTCAGTAAAGATCCCTCGCTGCGCTCGGGATGACAGTCAGCGCGAGTCGAGCTTGGCCTGGATGCTCTGCATCCAGGTCTCGCGCGACATGAAGCGCGGGCGGCTCCGGCACATCGCTTCGGTTTGCGCGAGGATGGCGTCGTTCGGCAGGTCGAGGTCGAGCGGCTCGCCGCAGGGCTGCGGCGTATAGAACGGCGTGTCGCAGTACATCTCGACCGGATTGCCTTCGGGATCCTTGAAGTAGAACGCCCAGGCGTTGCCGTGGTCGGTGACGCGATGCTGGGTGATGCCCGCGGCGATCAACGCCTTGCGGTAGTCCTTCAGCGTATCGAGCGACTCGAGCCGGAAGGAGATCTGGTTTACCGGATTGTACGGCATATCCTTCGGCCGGCCATCGAACAGCACGAACTGGTGATGGCATTCGGGGTTCTGCGTCATGAAGACGATGCGCGCGCCGGAGCTGCCGGTGCCCGTGTCGCTGATTACGAAGCCCATGACGCGGGTATAGAAGTCGACCATGCGGTCGAGATCGGTGGCATGGATGCCGAAGTGGGTGAGCTGGGCGGAGAGGGTCATGCCGCCAGTCTAGCGAAAAAGTGCTGGCGAAAAAGGGCGCCACGGTCTCCCGCAGCGCCCCTCGATTTCGCTAGTGCGCGTCCGTTAGTGCGTGAGCGCCGGCTGGGCGTTGGCCACGACGGGGATTGCCCGGGCCTTCTTCTCCTCCGGGATTTCACGCTGCAGCTCGATCGTCAGCAGGCCGTTGGCGAGCTTCGCGCCGATGACCTTCACATGGTCCGCGAGCTGGAAGCGGCGCTCGAAGTTGCGCCCGGCGATGCCGCGATAGAGATACTGCTTCTCGTTCTCGCCGTCGGCCGCGGTCGAGGATGCCGATTGGCCGGTGACCAGAAGTTCGTTCTCCTTCTGGGTCACGTTGAGCTCGGCCTCGGCGAAGCCCGCCACCGCCATCACGATGCGGTAGTCGTTATCGCCCGACTTTTCGATGTTGTACGGGGGGTAGCCGTTGCTGCCGGTCTGGCCGGCGCTCTGGCCGGCGACCGAATCGAGCAGGTTGAAGACCCGGTCGAAGCCGACGGTGGCGCGATAGAACGGGGAATAGTCGAAAGTACGCATGATTCATCCTCTCAGGAGCGATGTGTGATGCCGCCCGCCCCGGGATGGGCACGGGCGACAGCACCGATTTAGGGAGCCCTGCCGGGCCTTCAAGGGGGATGAAAACGCCGGAGGAAGGAAAATTTCCACCACCGCCGGCCAGACAGAAGGATTTGCTGCCGGCCGAGAAACCTTCGGTAATTCAAGTCGTGGCGGACGTGCGAAACAACGCCAGATCAAGAGTCTACCGAACGTCGGTGCCCGCATGTCCAAGTTCCTTCGCAAGCCTGAGGCCTTTTTGTGGATCCTGTCGATCTCGCAGGCCGCCGCCATGCTGGCGTTCAATATCGTTCTCCGGGCGGCCGTGTCGTGAAGCACCTGCCACTGTTCTTCGACCTGACCGGCCGCAAAGTCGTCGTCGTGGGCGAAGGTCCGTCCGCGGACCGCCGCGCCGATCTCGCGCGCTCGGCTGGCGCCCAGGTGACGAGGCCGTTGGCCGATGTCGCCGAGGCAGCCGATTTCCGGGGCGCTGTTGCGGCGTTCATTGCGACGGGCACGCTCGAGGGCGATACCATGGCGCAGCGCATTGCGAAGATCGCAGGCGTGCCGGTCAATGTCGCCGACCGGCCGGCGCTCTGCGATTTCATCCTGCCCGCCATCGTCGATCGCGACGGTGTCGTCGTCGCGATCTCGACCGGTGGCGCCTCGCCGACCCTGGCGAGCGTCTTGCGGGGCCGCATCGAGGCGTCCTTGCCGGATCGGATTGGCGCGCTGGCGACTCTGGCCAGGACTTTCCGCGCCCAGGTGAATGCACTGATCGCCGATCCCGGTCGACGCCGCGGCTTCTGGCGCCGTTTGGCGGAAGGGCCGGCCGCGCGGCTTACCCTTGCGGGCGACGAAGCCGGCGCGCGGCGCGTGGCGTTGGGCGAACTCGACGCCGCCCGCCGGCGGATGTCTCCGGTCGGTATCGCGCATATCGTCGGGGCTGGCCCGGGCGATCCGGATCTGTTGACGCTCCGGGCGGCACAGCTCCTTCAGGAAGCCGACGCCATCCTGCACGATGAATTGGTGCCGCCGGCCATCCTCGGCCGCGCCCGCCGCGATGCCGAGCTGGTTGCCGTGGGCAAGCGGGCTGGCTGGAAGGAGAGCGGCCAGGCAGGCTGGGCACAGGCTGACATCGAAGCCGAGCTGGTGCGTCGCGTGCGCGCCGGGCAGACCGTGGTGCGCCTGAAGGCGGGCGATCCCTTCATCTTCGGGCGCGGCGGCGAGGAAGTGGACGCGCTGCGTGCCGCCGGCCTGCCGGTCACGGTCGTTCCCGGGATCACCGCCGCATTGGGGGTCGCCGCCTCTGTCGGCATACCCCTCACGCACCGCCGCTTCGCCTCGGCCGTGACGATCGTCACCGGCCATGGCGCCGATGGTCGCGCGGCCACGTGGCCTGCGCTGGCAGCACAAGGTCACACGCTCGCCATCTACATGGGCGCCACGGAAGCAGCGTCCGTGCGCGACCGCCTTCTGGACGCCGGCACGCCTCCCGACACGCCGGTCGCCATCGTCGAGAACGGCACGCGACCCGATGAACGGGTCTCGGCGGGCCGGCTCTCCGATCTGGCGCGGCTTGCCGCCGCCCACACCCGTGGCGACGCCGGTCCCAGTCTCATCATCGTGGGCGAGGTCGCGGCCTATGCCGCCGACGCCAAGCACCCGCAACTCGCAGAGGTATCGTAATGGCCAAGAATTTGAGCGGCGACCTGCAGGTCGCAAGCGCCAACCGCCTGTCTGACGGAGTGGTCGTGTGGCTCGACGACGCGGGCGAGTGGACGACCCGGCTCGATCGCGCCGCCATCGCCCGCGACGGCCGCGCCGGAGAGATCCTGCTGCAGCGTGGCCGGACCGAGGCCTTCTCGGTGATCGATCCGTTCCTCGTCGCAGTGACCGAGGAAGAGGACGGCTCCATCGAGCCGCTCTCGCTCCGCGAAAAGATTCGCGCCTCGGGTCTCACCTTCGATGCCATTGCAGCCGACGCGGTGCGTTATGCCTGATACCTATTTTTACCATTACGACAGCTATGACCGCACGCTGGTCTCCGAGCGCGTGGAGCAGTTCCGCGACCAGGTGCGTCGTCGGCTTGCCGGCGAGTTGACCGAGGAGCAATTCAAGCCACTTAGGCTCACCAACGGCCTCTACCTGCAGCTTCACGCCTACATGCTGCGCATCGCCATTCCCTACGGCACGCTGTCGTCGCGCCAGCTGCGCAAGCTGGCCGAGATCTCGCGCAAGTACGATCACGGCTACGGCCACTTCACGACCCGGCAGAACCTGCAGCTCAACTGGATCAGGCTGGAAGATGCGCCCGACGCGCTGGCGGCACTTGCCGAGGTTGACATGCATGCGCTGCAGACCAGCGGCAACTGCATCCGCAACGTCACCGCCGATCACTTCGCCGGCGCCGCGGCTGACGAGATCGAGGACCCGCGCATCTGGGCCGAGATCGTGCGCCAGTGGTCGACGCTTCATCCCGAATTCACCTTCCTGCCGCGCAAGTTCAAGATCGCGATCACGGGATCGCCGAACGACCGCGCCGCCGTCCGCGTGCACGACATCGGCTTGCGTCTCTGGCGTAACGACGCGGGCGAGGTCGGCTTCGAGGTGATCGTGGGCGGTGGTCTCGGCCGCACGCCGATGATCGGCAAGACGTTGCGCGAGTTCCTGCCGAAGAACGAGCTCCTGGCCTATCTCGAGGCGACGCTGCGCGTCTACAACCGCTACGGCCGGCGCGACAATCTCTACAAGGCCCGCATCAAGATCCTGGTGCACGAGGTGGGTGTCGACAAGATGCGCGCCGACGTCGAGGCCGAGTACGCCGATACCCGCGACGGTCTGCTTGGTCTCAGCAACGAGACCATCGAGGCGATCACGCACCAGTTCGCGCCGCCGCCGCTGCCGCACCGATCGGCTATCGTGGCGGAAGTCGAGCGGCAGAAGCTCGAGGATGCGGCCTTTGCCCTGTGGCTCAAGTCGAACACGGCGCCACACCGCATGGCCGGCTATCGCATCGTCACAGCCTCGCTGAAGCCTGCCGGCGCGCCGCCGGGCGACGCCAGTGCCGTGCAGATGGAAGGCGTGGCCGACATTGCCGATGCGTTCAGCCAGGGAGAGCTCAGGGTCAGTCACGAGCAGAACCTGATCTTTCCGCATGTCGCCACGGAAGATCTGCCGGCAGTCTATGCGGCACTCGGCCGGCTTGGCTTTGCCGAGGCCAATGTCGGCAAGATCACCGACATCATCGCCTGCCCGGGCCTCGATTACTGCGCGCTTGCCAATGCGCGCTCGATTCCGGTGGCCCAGCGCATCTCCAATCACTTCTCCGAGTTGGCGCGGCAGCACGACATCGGCGACCTGAAGATAAAGATCTCGGGGTGCATCAACGCCTGCGGCCATCACCATGTCGGCCACATCGGCATCCTGGGCGTCGATAAGAACGGCGTCGAACTCTACCAGATCAGCCTGGGCGGCGACGTCGATTTCGGGAAGACGGCCCTCGGCACGATCCTGGGACCGGCCGTGACGGCGGACAAGGTCGTAGAGGCTGTCGATGCATTGGTCACGACCTACCTAGACACCCGCGCGGCTGGCGAACGTTTCGTCGATACCTATCGGCGCATCGGCGCCCAGCCCTTCAAGGAGCGAGTCTATGCCACTGTATAGTGAAGCGGGCGGCCTGGCCGCGACCTACGTGTCCCTGTCCTTTGCCGACTGGCAGCAACGGTCTGAATGGCCTGCCGTCTCACTTACCAACACCGATCCGGTCGAGGATCTGGCGCCTCATATCGGCCGGCTCCGTCTCATCGTGCTCGACTTCCCCAAGTTCAGCGATGGCCGTGCCTATAGCCAGGCGCGGCTGTTGCGCGGGCGGATGGGCTATCTGGGAGAACTGCGTGCCACCGGCGGCGTGTTGCAGGACCAGATCGCCTTCATGCTGCGCTGCGGCTTCAATTCCTTCGAAAGCGAGCAGAAGGGTTTCGGCGAAGCGCTTGCCCGCGCGCGCACCGTGTTCAGCGTCGTCTACCAACCGACCGAGGATGGCCGTGCGCCGGCGTCGCGGCTGCGCCTGGAGAATCGGCCTGTCGCCGTCTGACTAGCGCTTGTCCTCGGGCAGGGGCTTGCCCTGTGGCTGGGTTTCAAGCCATTTCATTGCCTCTGCCGCAGTGTCGAAGATGCGCGCCTCGCCGGCGAACTTTCCGACATTCACATACCGTTTGGCCAGTTCTGCGCCCGAGCCGGGCTTCGGCACTAACGCAAGCGGCCCGCGCTTGGCTATGGATGCATAGGCGGCCGCTCGCGCCGCGAGCGTCATGACATCCTCGTCGGTGTAGGTGCCATCGCCCTGGCTGCCATCGAACAGCTTGCGGTAGGTGAGGGCATCCTGGGCCGCGATAGCATCGCTGAAGTTCTCGATGTCCTTCAGGGCGATGACGCCCAGGACACGTGCGTGCACGAAATGTTTTTCGTGGTCGACGGTGAATTCAATCGGCATGGCATGATGTTAGCCAGACACCAGAGAGCCGTCGAGCCGCTTGGCGACGTCCACTGGCCCGGATAGGCTCATCTCCATAGCCGGGAAAACACCGGCGGGAGGAAATGCATGATCAAGGGAGCAACGGGCGCCGTCTTGGCGCTCGCGATGGGCTGGTGTGCGCTCGACACGCCTGTTTCGGCGCAGACGCTGGTGAACATTCGTTCGCAGGACGCACCGAAATACGATCCTCACAGCAATACCTCGAGCGGCATGGGCCATCCCATGTTCATGATGGGCGATACGTTGGTAGCGCTCGGCTGGGACCTCAAGAGCGTGTACCCGTTGCTTGCCAAGTCGTGGTCGGTTTCCGACGACAAGCTCACCTATACCTTCAAGCTGCGCGACGACGTCACCTTCTGCAGCGGCAAGAAGTTCACCGCCGCCGACGTCATCTATTCCTTCACGCGACTTTCCGATCCAACGTCGAAATGGCCGTTCTTCTGGCGGCTGGGTGAGATCGACAGACTGACCGCGCCGGACCCTTACACGCTGGTCTACCAATTGAAGCGGCCGCATTCGGAACTGCTGGTCGACCTCGCGAACTTTGCCGCCACCATCATCAACAAGGAGAACGTGGAGACGCTGGGTCCGGATTTCGGAGTCAAAGGGTTCGACGGCACAGGCCCGCTGTGCTGGGAGAGCTGGCAGCCGCGCAAGGAACTCGTGCTGAAGCGGCATGATGCCTACAAGTGGGGTCCGACCGACGTCTACAGCAACAAGGGGCCGGTCAAGTACGAGCGCCTGATCTGGCGCATCGTGCCGGAGGAGACGACGCGCATCGCCACCATGCTCTCGGGCCAGGCCGATTTCTGCCACTGGAACCCGTTGCAGGCGATCGAGACCTTCCGCAAGGCGTCCAACCTCGCGATCTACGAGCCCACCGCCGACTTCGTGATGTACTACTGGGGTTTCAAGAGCACGCGCGAGAACGTTTCCGACAAGCGCGTCCGCCAGGCACTCGCTCTCCTGGTCGACCGCGAGGAAATCAACAAGGCGATCTTCTTCGGCCAGGCCGAAACCGCGCGTTCGTTGGTGCATCCGAAGTCGCTCGACTTCGAGCCGGCGACGCTCGACGTGCTGACCAAGCGCGACCCCGAGAAGGCCAGGAGGCTGCTCGACGAAGCGGGCTGGAAGGTGGGCGAGGGCGGCTTCCGCTACAAGGACGGCAAGAAGCTCGAGCTGCTGATGTATTCCTACACGGTGGGACAGAACCCCAAGCTGTCGGAAGTGCTGCAGGGCGCGGCGCGCACGGTCGGCATCGACATCAAGATCCAGACCTGGGATCCGACGGTGTTCTTCCAGAAGATCGCCCAGCAGGATTACGACATCTGGACGCTGTCGGTGCCCTACACATCGGCCGGCGATCAGATGTACCTCTACTATCACTCCAGGAACCGGCCGGTTCCCAACCGCATGATGTGGAACGACGCCGAGACCGATCGTCTTCTCGACGCCGGCCGCACCGCCACGAGGGATGCCGAGCGCGAGAAGAACTTCAAGGAGGTCCAGCGCAAGGTCCATGACGAGGCGCTGATGATCCCCGCCGCCCATTCGCGGCTCTTCCTGGTGGCCAAGAAGTCGATCAAGGGTGTCCGCGCCCACGGCATCTACAGCGCCGCGCTCTACAAGGGGCTCGACCTTCAGCCCTGAGTCAGCGCAAAGCACCTTCATGCTCGAGCAGCCACTGCTTGCGCGGCAGGCCGCCGCCGTAGCCGGTGAGGCTGCCGTCCGAGCCGATCACGCGATGGCAGGGCACGACGATGCTGATCGGGTTCTGGCCGTTGGCGAGTCCGGCGGCGCGGATGGCGCGCGGCTTGCCGATGCGCCGCGCCAGTTCGGCGTAGCTGATGGTGCGGCCCTTGCCGATCCTGCGCAGCGCCCGCCAGATTCTGGTCTGGAAGGGCGTGCCCGCGGTCTCCACCGGCAGCGTGTCGATCGCGGCGATGTCGCCCTTGAAATAGGCGCGCATGGCCCGGGTCAGGCCGCCCGGATCGCGTGCACGGTCGAGCGCATAGCCGCCCTTGCCGTAGTAGCGGTCGAGCAGCTGGCGCATGCGCGTCTCGTGATCGGTCCAGTCGATGGTCCGCAGCTTGCCCGCACGGTCGGCCACGATCACGAGTTCGCCGACCGGCGTCGCCAGCCGGTCGACGAGGAACTGGAGCTGCTCAGCCACCGTCTGCCATCCTGAGGTGCTGCACGGCATAGGCATTCCATGGCCGCCATGCCGGCGGCGTGTCGTCGTCGATGCCGGCCACGATCGTCTCGCGCTCCCAGTCGCCCGGCGCGCGCAGGCCGGGGCGGCGGGCGACCAGGGGCGCGAGCCTGGGATCGCGCGCCAGATGGCTGCCGATGGTGGTGATGTCGGCGCCCAGATCGAAGACGCGCCTGATGCGGGCCACGATGGCGGGCAATGCCTTCACCGACGGGAAGCGGATCGTCACCGCCACCGAATTGCGCGCCGGCAGATGGGCGACCGCCACGGTACCTTTTGTGCCGTCGAGTTCGATCCGCCGGTGCCAGACATCGCCTTCCAGCCATTCGGCTCCCGGCACGGCGCGCGCGGCGAGGGCGACCAGCATGCCGGCCCAGTCGTAGGGCGGACGGTAGGCCAGGCGCAGCGTGACGCCGTCCCGCGCCGACGTGTCGGCGCCGCCCCCTTGTCCCTTGCGATGGCGGCGAAGCGCGCTCGGCGGGCGACCGAACAGATCGCGGAAGGTCTCGTTGAAGCGCCGCACGCTGCCGAACCCGGCGGACATCGCCACCTCGGCCATCGGCAGGCGGGTATCGTGCAGGAGCTGCTTGGCGAAGAGCACGCGCCGTGTCTGGGCGACGGCGATGGGCGAGGCGCCGAGATGCTTCTTGAAGAGGCGCCGCAGCTGGCGGCCGCCGACTCCCAGTCTTTCGGCCAGCGCCTCGACGCCGGCTTCGTCCTCGTCCAGCGCGCCCTCGGAGATCAGCGCCAGCGCCCGGCTGACGGTGTTGGCGGTGCCGCGCCAGAAGGCGAGGTCGGGCGCGATCTCGGGCCGGCAGCGCAGGCAGGGTCTGAAACCGGCCTCCTGCGCGGCGGCGGCCGAGGCGAAGTACCGGCAGTTCTCGAACCGTGGCGCGCGGGCCGGACAGATCGGCCGGCAGTAGATACCGGTCGAGGTCACACCCACGAAGACGCGGCCGTCGAAGCGGGCGTCGTGGGTCTGGAAGGCCCTGTAGTAGGTCCTGCGGTCGAGGAGCTCCATGGCAGCAGTTTCTCACGCGCGCGGGGCCGGCGCTCGCGGTTTTCGGACGTCATTGTCGGTTCGGCCCGCGCCGAAACCTCGGCTGGTGGTGGCTACCTATGTTCCCTCCATCGCTTTTGCACAGGAGGATTTAATGGTTGATTTGAACACGCTTCGGGACGGCCTGGTGGTTACCGCGTTCTGGGATGCCAAGCCCGAGGAAGTCGGCGCGCTGGTCGGCATCATCGGGAAGTTCCTGCCACAGGCCCAACGCGAGCCGGGCGTACTGGCGTTCCAGATTCATCAGTCTCTCACGGAGCCGACGAAGTTCTTCTTCTACGAAGTCTTCAAGGACGAGGCCGCGTTCGCCGAGCATCAGCAGAGCGAGCATTTCAAGACGCTTATCGTCGGTCAGGCGGTGCCGAAACTCGCCAGGCGCGAACGCGCCCAGCACAAGTTCGTCTGAAGCGTTCGCCACAATCGACGTCGCGTCCGAAAGACGCCAGCCGGTTCGCGAGCCGTTGTCTACGGTCAGCTCCATCAACAAGGAGCACGACATGACCGACGCCGATGTCCAGGAGTTCATCACACGCTTCGCCGCCGCGTGGGCAACACGCGACGGCGAGGCGTTTCTCGCGCTGTGGCATCCCGACGGCGTGCTGCATTCGCCGTTGTACGACCGGCCAGTCGCCGGAAAGGAACTGGGCCGTCTGACGGAGCTGGTGCGTGAGACGGCTCCCGACCACGTCTGGCAGCTGCTCGACTGGACGGCGCGCGGCGCTGTCGTCGTGGTCGAATGGCAGGCAACCCGAACGGCTGGCGGCAGCCGTATCGACTGGCGCGGTATCGACAAGTTTCGGTTAAGTGAGGGCCGCATCGTGGAGGAACGTGTCTATTTCGACACTGCGCCGCTCAGGGCGGCACGGACCGGCGCCGTTGCCGAACCGATGATCCGCCTCCCTTAATCTCGCGGCAGGGCGGCGACGTCAGTAAGCCGACTCGATCGGCGCGCCGGTCGCGTCCATGTGGCGACCGGGACGGTGGTCAAATAGCGCGGCCTCCTCAGGCGGCGGCGTGTGCCGCCTTCCAGGCGCCGACTTCCAGCCAGGTGCTCTGGTAGGTCGCGCCTTCGCCCATGTCGGTGTAGCGATCCGAGCAGAGCATGTTGATGGTGCCCGAGACCGCCTCGGCGATCGGGCGTTGGCCGGGCACCAGCACGACGCCGGGCTGGATCTCGTCGGACACCTTCAGAACCAGGCCGATCTCGCCGCGGTCGTTGGACAGCCGCACCTCGTCGCCGTTCTTCAGGCCGCGCCTCGCGGCATCTTCGGGATGGAGGATGCAGAACGGCTTGCCTTCGCGGCCGCGCAGGAAGCCGACGCCTGAAAAAGCGGTATGGGCCTGGAAGTAGCCCGGCGCCGTCAGCAGACGCAGCGGCCATTTGGCGGCTTCCTCTGCCTCTATGGGATCCTGCTGCCAGTCCGGCATCGGCGGCAGGCCCTGGCTGGCCAGTTGCTCGGAGTAGAATTCGAGCTTGCCCGACGGTGTCTTGAAGGGCTGGCCGTCCCAATCGTGGGCGATGTGGATCGGCTCACCGGCGAAGAGTTTTGCCGGATCGGCTTTGGAGGCAGGACCCGTAGAACCCTTGAACAGCTCGCGGGCGGCATCCTGTGGTGCCAGGGAAAAGATCGCATCCGTGAGGCCCATGCGCTTGGCCAGTGCCTGCGCCACATCGACATTGGAACGCGCTTCGCCCTGGGGCTCGGCGGCCTTTCGGCCCCATTGCATCCAATAGGCGCCATAGGCGCGGTAGAGGTCGTCGGTCTCGAGATAGCTCGCCGCCGGCAGCACGATGTCGGCGTACTTCGCGGTGTCGGTGAGGAAGGGATCGTGCACGACCGTGAACAGGTCCTCGCGCATCAGGCCCTTCTGGACCTTGTGGACCTCGGGGCAGGTGACCGCCGGATTGTTGGCCGAGACGTAGAGGGCGCGAAGCGGCGGGCCCTTCATGTTGAGGAGTTCTTCGCCGAGCCGGAGGTGATTGACCATGCGCGCCGATACGGGGCCGGATGGCTTGCGCACGGCGGCGTAGTTGAGATCGCACGATGCGGCGGTGAGGAGGAGGGAGCCGCCGCCCTTTGCGGCATAGTGCCCGCTGACGCCCGGCAGCAGCACCACCGTGCGCAACGCCTGGCCGCCGTGGGTGAGACGCGTCATGCCTTCGCCGAGACGGATCAGCGCGGCCTTGGCCGTGCCGTACATGGCCGCGAGCTTCTCGATGTCGGCAACATTGAGACCCGTGATCTCGGCCGTCCGCGCCGGCGTGAATTTCGGCAGGATCTCGCGCTCGACCTTGTCGAAGCCCAGCGTGTGCCTGGCGATATAGTCGCGGTCGGCGCGACCGTCGCGCACCAGGATATGCATGACGCCCAGCGCCAGGGCGGCGTCGGTGCCGATGCGGATCGGCAGGTAGAGGTCGGCTGCCTTGGCGCTGCGCGTGCGGCGCGGATCGATGACGACGATCGGAATGCCGCGCTTCTTGCGCTGCTCTTCGGCCAGCGTCCAGAAATGAACGTTGGTGGCGGCGAGATCGGCGCCCCAGGCAATCACGAGATCCGAATGGACCACCGATTCTGGGTCGGCGCCGCCGACCGGGCCCACCGTGGCGTCCCACGCGGTCTCGCAGCAGGTGTCGCAGACCGTGCCGGCCTGCAGGCGCGAGGTGCCGAGCGCATGGAACAGGCCGTTCACCAAGCCGCGATTCATCAGGCCCTGATGGGCCGAGTAGGCGTAGCCCAGGATGGCGAGCGGGCCGCTCTCCTTGATGATCGCCTTCCACTTGGCGGCGATTTCGTCGAGGGCGGCGTCCCAAGTGATCGGCGCGAACTGGCCCGAACCCTTCGGGCCCGTGCGCTTGAGCGGAGTCTTGAGGCGCTCCGGCGAATTCACCAGGTCGGCGTCGCGGTTGACTTTGCCGCAGGCGAAGCCCGCCGTGTAGGGATGGTCGGGGTCGCCCTGGACGCGGACGACCTTGCCGTCCTCGACATGGGCGATGAGCGAGCACATGTCGGGGCAATCGTGCGCGCAAACGACTCGAACAGACTTCACCACACCGTCTCCCCAAAAGGATTACGGTGCGCAGTCTAGCAGAGGCTTGAGAAAATCCCGGCCTTACTTCTTTTTGGCTGCAGCCTTAGCAGGCTTGTCCTCGGGCTTGGCGCCCGACGACTTGATGCCCGCGCCCATGGCGGCAGTCGCGGTGCCGGTCATGCCGAAGCGATCCTTGAAGCGCTGCACGCGCCCGCCGCGATCGATGCTCTGGCGCACGCCGGTCCAGGCCGGGTGGGTCTTGGGATCGATGTCGAGGCGCATGCTGGCGCCTTCCTTGCCCCAGGTCGACTTCGTCTCGAAGGACGTGCCGTCGGTCATCACCACGGTGATCTTGTGGTAGTCGGGGTGGATCTTGTCTTTCATAAGCCTTCTCCAGCGCTTCAGGACCGATTTCCGACCGGCCCGGCGCAATAGGGCGCGGTGTATAGCGGTCCCGCCTCCCTGTTTCAAGAGACCCGACAAGCGGGTTGTCCGGCCCCCGGCGGGCCTGTAGACCGGCCGGGCCCATGGCCGACACGTCCTTCGAAAGCCTCGCCGACAGCCTGCTCGCCGCCCTCGAAGAGGGAATCGGCGACCATACCGATGCCGAGCTGCAGGGCGGCGTCCTGACCGTCGAAGGAGACGGCGGCATCTGGCTGGTCAACAAGCATGCCCCGACCCAGCAGATCTGGCTGAGTTCGCCCCGGAGCGGTGCGCGCCATTACGCCTTCGACGGCGTCTCCGGGCAATGGCAGGACACGCGGGGCGGCGACGACCTGCTGGCGACCCTTTCTACAGAACTGGGCGTCGCCCTCGCCTGGCGGGCGCCGTGAACCGGATGAGCGGCCTCGGCCTGCTATGGCCTTACCTCAAGCCCTATCGCGGCCGGGTGATACTGGCGACCCTGTCGCTCCTGGTCGCGGCCGGCACCGTTCTCGCGTTCGGCGCCTGCCTGCGGGCCCTCATCGACCGAGGCTTCGCCCAGGGCCGGCCCGATATCCTCAACTATGCGCTGGCCTCGCTGCTGGCCGTCGCCGTGGTGCTGGCGATCGCCTCGGGCGCGCGCTTCTACCTCGTCTCATGGCTGGGCGAACGCGTCGTCGGCGACCTGCGCAAGGATCTGTTCGCCCATGTCGTGCGGCTGGGGCCGGCGTGGTTCGAGATCAAGCGCTCGGGCGACGTCATGAGCCGTATCTCGGCCGACGCGCAGCTCATCGAGCAGGTCATCGGTTCCTCGGCCTCGGTGGCGCTGCGCAATTCGCTGATGTGTGCCGGCGGCATCGTCATGCTGGTCGTCACCAATCCCAAGCTTGCGCTGCTGGCGCTGGCCGTGGTGCCGCTCACCGTGGTGCCGATCGTGCTGTTCGGCCGCAAGGTGCGGGCGCTGTCGCGCGAGGCCCAGGCGCGGATGGCCGACATGGTGTCGGAGGGCGGCGAGACGCTCGATGCGGTACGCACGGTTCAAGCCTTCGCCCAGGAGGATCGCGCGGCGCAGCGGTTCGGCGTCGCCACCGAACTCGCCTTCGTCGCGGCCGTCCGGCGCATCACGCGGCGCGCCATCATGACTACGCTGGTGATCTTCATCGTCTTCGCCGCCGTGGGTTTCCTGCTGTGGATGGGCGGCCACGACGTGCTGACCGGCCGCATCAGCGCCGGCGACCTCACGGCCTTCGTTTTTTACGCCGTCCTGGTCGCGAGCTCGGGCGGCGCCATCAGCGAGACGATCGGCGACCTGCAGCGCGCCTCTGGGGCGGCCGAGCGCCTCTCGGAACTGGCGTCGGAACCGCCGGTCCTGGTCGAGCCGGCACAGCCGACGTCTCTGCCCAAGCCGACGCAGGGTGCCGTCGCCTTCGCCGGAGTCTCTTTCCGTTATCCGACCCGGCCGGATTCCCTGGCGCTCGATCGCTTCGACCTCGCCGTCGCACCGGGCGAGACGGTGGCCATCGTCGGTCCCTCGGGGGCCGGCAAGACCACAGTCTTCAACCTTCTGCTGCGCTTCTACGATCCCGAGGCCGGGGCCATCCGGGTCGACGGCGTCGACATCCGCGAACTCAGGTTCGCCGAGCTGCGGCGGGCGCTCGCCATCGTGCCGCAGGAGCCGGTGTTGTTCAGCGCCTCGGTCGCCGACAACATCCGCTACGGCCGGCCCGATGCCTCCGACGACGAGGTCCGCGCCGCTGCCGACGCTGCCTCGGCGACGGGCTTCATCGAAACCCTGCCCGAGGGCTTCGCAACCGATCTGGGCGTCCGCGGCCTGCGCCTGTCGGGCGGCCAGCGCCAGCGCCTCGCCATTGCCCGGGCGCTGCTCTGCGACCCCGCCATCCTGCTGCTCGACGAGGCGACCAGCGCGCTCGATGCCGAGAGCGAACTGGCCGTTCAGCAGGCGCTCGACCGGCTGATGCACAAGCGGACGACTCTGGTGATCGCGCACCGTCTTGCCACTGTCCAAAAGGCCGACCGGATCGTCGTGGTCGACAACGGCCGGGCGGTCGATGTCGGCCGGCATTCCGATCTGGTTCGCCGGGATGGACTTTATGCTCGGCTGGCGGAGCTACAGTTCAATTTGCCTGCTGCTGCAGCGGATTAATCCAACTTCTTAAGGCGTCCCGGTTGCTGCTTAGGAACAGGGAGATGAGCTGGATTCCTCATCTTTCAGCGAAATCTTGACGGTGAAAAGATTTGGTTTGGCGGTGATCTAAGTGCGCTTCCCAGCCTTCTGCTCGGCGTCGAGGCGCCTCAGTTCACGGCGCAGGATCTTGCCCGTGGTGGTGAGCGGGAGCTCGTCCACGAAATCGACTTCGCGGGGGTATTCGTGGGCAGCCAGCCGGGTTTTGACGAAATTGGCTAGGTCGGCCTTCAGGGCGTCGTTGGCCGCTATCTCTGGCCGCAGTTGCACGAAGGCCTTCACGATCTCGGTGCGCACGGGATCCGGGACGCCAACCACGCCGACCATGGCCACTGCCGGATGCTTCAACAGGCATTCCTCGATCTCGCCCGGACCGATGCGATAGCCGCCTGACGTGATGACGTCGTCGTCGCGGCTCTTGAAGAAGACGTAGCCGTCCTCGTCGATGCGGCCGAGGTCGCCGGTGAGCAGCCAGTCGCCGGCGTACTTGCGCGCCGTCGCCTCGGGATTGCGCCAGTACTCCAGCATGACGATGGGATCGTGCCGCCAGCCGGCGATCTGGCCGTCCTCGCCGGGCGGCAGCACGTTACCGTGCGCGTCGACGATGGCGACCTTGCGGCCAGGACAGGCGCGACCGCAGGAGCCGGGGCGAACCTCGAACCAGTCGGGCGAGTTGAGCGTCATCAGGTTCATCTCGGTCTGGCCGTAGCCTTCGGAGATGGTGGCGCCGAAGGTGTCGCGGCCCCACGCCAGCAGCTCCTCGCCCATCGCCTCGCCGCCGGTGAAGAGGGCGCGGAGCGCGTAGTCCCAGCGCTCGGTCGGCCGGCTCACCTGCCGCATCATCTTGAGCGCGGTAGGTGGGATGAAGCTCACGCCGACCCGGTGCTTTGCTAGCAGCGCGAAGGCACGCTCGGGATCGAACTTGGCGAAGCGGTGTGCGAGTACCGGCGTGCCATAGTACCACGCCGGGAAAAGCGCGTCGTAAAGGCCTGCGATCCACGCCCATTCGGCCGGCGTCCACATCACCTCGTTGCCCCTTGGCCAGTGGCTCAGCGTCTGTTCCATCGCCGGGATGCAGCCCAGCATCATGCGATGGGCATGCAGCGCGCCCTTGGGCTGGCCGGTCGTGCCGGAGGTGTAGATCAGCAGCGCCGGATCCTCGGCTGCCGTGTCGACCGTGGCGAAGCGGTCGGAGGCGGCGGCCAGCAGACGGTCCCAGTCGAGAAAGGCGCTGCCGTGAGCGCCGGCGCCGATCACGATGATCGTCTTGAGGTGTGGCAGGCGATTGCGCACCGCCAGCACTTTCGGGAGCTGGCTCATGTCGGTGACGATCGCCGCCGCCTCGGCATTGGCCAGGCGATATTCCAGCGCTTCCTCGCCGAACAGGGTGAACAGCGGCAGCACGATCACGCCCATCCGGTAGCCGGCGAGGTGACAAAGCGTGAGCTCCGCGCCCTGGCTCAGAAAGACACCGACGCGGTCGCCCTTGGCGATTCCGCGCGCCGCGAGGGCATTGGCCAGCCGGGAACTGGCGCTGAGAAGCTGGCCGAACGTCCAGTTGCGGACGCTGCCGTCGGCATTCTCGACGATCATCGCCAGCGTGTCGGGCGGATGACGCTCGCAGACCGCACGGCCGATGTTGAAGCGCTTGGGCGTGGGCCAGCGGAACTGCCGCATGGCGTCGTCGTAGGAAAGACCGCGGGGGATCATGCGTGGGAAAACCTCCGTCAGCGGTTTACGCGCTTGATGACGCGGGCTGCCAGCAATTCCTCCAGCGTCGGCACCCAGATCGAATCGCCCGGCGTGTCGAGTACGCGCTGGGCGAAATCGGGCGCGATTCCGGCACTCATCGTGAGATATCGCTTCATGTCGCGGTTGGCTTCGAACATGTCGTCGGCACTCATGCCGGGGAAGCTGGCGCGATGGAAGCCGAGCCTGGCGCCCGGCGCAATGCTGCGGTCGACGCCGCCCAGGAAGGCGATGGTGCAGGCCGAGGCGCAGGCGGTTTCGACACGCGTGGCGAGGCGACGGCTGCGGATAAGTCGGCTGATCTCGAAGCTCGCGCCGATGCGCCCACCGGGGCCCGCCAGCACGACCTCGCGGATTTTGAGGTTCTGTTCGAGTGCGTGGCGGACCGCCTGGTCGCTGCCCATGCCATAGGTGCCGTCGATATGGAGCGTTGTCCCATCGGGGCTCACCGAGACCGCGAGATCGCTCAATTCTTCGTCGCCGTTATAGATGTTCCACAGTTCGGCGAGGGCCGGCACCGCGCGGTCGTAGAGCACGGTGCCGATGGCCAGTACCGCGGCGCCGGCGAGGACGACTGCCGCAAGGGGCATGGCCACGCCACCGCCACGTCGCGCCGCTGCGGCGGTCAGGACGATCTGCCAGACGGCGAAAACCGAGGCGCCGGCGCAGAGGACGGCCGGCACCACGATGTGGAACAAGGTGGTCTGGCTGCCGCTGAACACCGCCAGCGAGACGCTGCCGAGGCCGATCAGCAGGGCAACCGCGGCCCAGACGCCCCGGTAATACAGGGTCTGGGCGATCGACGCCGTGCCATCGCGCCAGAGGGGAATGCCGATCGCTTCGAGATGGTCACGTGCGCGGGCGAGCGCGCCGGTCGATATCGTCTTGAAGCCATCGGCGTAACCCAGCGAGGCCGCGAAATCCCCTGGGAGTGCGCCTTGAGGCAGGCGAACCTTGCGAACGCCGACGGCGCGCGCCGCGGCCTCGGCGAAGGCGACCAGTGTTCGGGCATGGTCGGGTGCTCCCGGCGCCGTGACGACGAGATGCTCGATCTGCAGATGATCGTGATGCTGGACCAGAGCGATGACCGCGAACGGGCCGTCTGCACCATCGATCACGAACGTGGCCCGATCGTCCGCCATCGCCGGCGGCGGCACGCCCGGCGCAAATGTCGCGATCACCGCAGCATCCGCCGGCGTCGCGCGACGAACATTGCCGACATCTGTGGGCGCTTCAGACACTCTCGACTCTCTCCCCAAGCATGCTTTGTCCTGATGCGCACCGGCAGTATGCTGGGGCAGTTCCCGAGGAGCGTCCATATGTCCCCCGACGATCATGCCCATTCGCCCGATGCGCGGTCCAGGAGCCGCGATGCAGGCGTTACCACCGTGCCGTCGGTCTGTCCGCACGATTGCACCAGTACCTGCGCGCTGGATGTCGAGCGGCTGGACGCCAGAACGATCGGCCGCATCCGCGGCTCGCATCGCAACGACTACACCGCCGGCGTGATCTGCGAGAAGGTCGCCCGCTACGCGGAGCGCATCCATCATCCCGATCGCCTGATGAAGCCGCTGCGCCGGGTCGGCCCGAAGGGTTCGAAGCAATTCGCCGAGATTTCCTGGACCGATGCGCTTGACATCGTGGCCGAACAGTTCATCGCCAAGGCACGCCAGCACGGCAACGAGACGATCTGGCCCTACTATTACGCCGGCACGATGGGGCTGGTGCAGCGCGACGGCATCAACCGTCTGCGCAACGCGATGAAATACTCGCGCTATTTCTCCACAATCTGCGTGACCCTGTCGGATACCGGGTGGATCGCGGGCGTCGGCGCCAAGCGCGGCGCCGATGTGCGCGAAGTCGACGAGCAATCCGAACTGGTCGTGATCTGGGGCGGGAACCCGGTGAACACCCAGGTCAACGTCATGACCCACGCGATGAAGGCCAAGAAGCGCGGGGCGAAGCTGGTGGTGGTCGATCCCTACCGCACCGGCACCGCCGAGCAGGCCGATATGCACCTCGCCGTGCGGCCGGGCACCGATGGTGCGCTGGCGGTGGGCGTCATGCATGTCCTCTTCAAGGAAGGCTATGCCGACTGGGACTATCTGCGCCACTACACCGACGCGCCGGATGAACTGGCAGCACACGTGGCCGGACGCACGCCGGAGTGGGCGTCGAAGATCACCGGCCTTCCGGTCGAGGAGATCGTGGCCTTCGCCCGGCTCTTCGGGCAGAGCAAGGCTGCCTTCATCCGCTGCCATCATGGCTTCAGCCGCAGCCGCAATGGTGCGGCCAACATGCATGCCGTGACCTGCCTGCCGGCAGTCACCGGCGCCTGGAAGTACAAAGGCGGCGGGGCGCTTTACGGCCACACCGGCATGTATCCGCTCAACCGCACGCTGATCGAAGGCCTCGACATGGTCGACGCGTCGGTCCGCGATCTCGACCAGTCGCGACTGGGACCGATCCTGACCGGCGATCGCGCGGCCTTGAACAACGGCCCGCCCGTCACTGGCCTGCTGATCCAGAACACCAATCCGGCGATGGTCTGCCCCGAGCTCGATCTCGTGCACAAGGGTTTCGCGCGCGAAGATCTGTTCACCTGCGTGCACGAGCAGTTCATGACCGAGACGGCGGCCTTTGCCGACATCGTGCTCCCGGCCACCATGTTCCTCGAGCATGACGATTTCTACACGGCGAGCGGCCACACTTTCTTCCAGGTGACCAAGGCCGTTGTCGAGGCGCCCGGCGAATGCCGGGAGAATCACTTCGTGATTTCCGAACTGGCAAAGCGCCTGGGTGCGAAGCATCGCGGCTTCGACATGACTCCCTGGGAGATCATGGACGAGACGCTCAAAGTGTCGGGCATGTGGGACGCCGGGACCAACTGGCAGAAGGGCGGCCAGGATTTTCACCTCGGCTTCGAGACGTCGCATTTCCTCGATGGCTTCGCCTGGCCCGACAAGAAGTTCCGCTTCAAGCCGGACTGGGCGGCCTGGGGCCCGCGCGGCAAGGAGATGCCGAGCCTGCCCGACCATTTCGACGTGATCGACAATGCCACCGCGGACAAGCCGTTCCGGCTGGTCGCCGCGCCTGCGCGCACCTTCCTGAATTCGACCTTCACCGAGACGCCGTCTTCGCAGAAGCGCGAGGTGCGGCCGACGGCAATGATCAATCCCGAAGACTGCACCGCCATGGGCCTGGCCGACGGCGATCGCGTGGAGATCGGCAACGAACGCGGCAAGACGATCGTCAATGCCAAGGCCAAGGCGGGCCAGCAGAGGGGCGTCGTCGTCGTCGAGGGCATCTGGCCCAATCGGAACTTCGAAACCGGCATCGGCATCAACGCCGTGACTTCGGCCGATCCGGGTTGGCCGAATGGCGGTGCCGTGTTTCACGACACCGCGGTCTGGATTCGCAAGCCGGCGTGACCGGCAGTTTCCAAGCGGCGGCCAACCCCAGCATCGTCCAGACGCAGACGGGCCGGGTTCCGGGCCGGGCCCACGTGCTGGTGATCGGCAACGAAAAGGGCGGATCTGGCAAATCGACGACGGCATTGCATGTTGCCGTGGCGTTGATGGTCGAGGGCGGGCGCGTGGCCACGCTCGATCTCGATGCGCGCCAGGGCACGCTCAGCCGCTATCTCGAGAATCGTGCCGCCTATGCCCAGCGCAAGGGCGCCAGTTTGCCGATGCCGCGGCACGCCTCGGTGCCGCTGTCGACCCTGAATGATCGCCAATCGGCGGAGACGGACGAACGGGCGCGCCTGGAAGCGGCGCTGGAGCCTGCGGTGAGCGGTGCCGATTTCGTCATTGTCGACACACCTGGCAGCGATACCCATCTCTCGCGCCTTGCCCATACCTGGGCCGACACGCTGCTGACGCCGTTGAACGACAGCTTCATCGACCTCGATCTGCTGGCCCGGATCGATCCCGACACGCTCAGGATCGTGCGGCCGTCGATCTATGCCGAGGCGGTGTGGAAGCAGCGGCAGTTGCGCGCCATGCAAGGCGGCCGTCCGGTGGACTGGATCGTGATGCGCAATCGCCTGTCCTCGCTCGCGGCCCGCAACAAACGCGACATGGCTGCCGTGATCGAGGTACTGGCCAAGCGCATCGGCTTTCGCGTTGCCGCCGGCTTGAGCGAGCGCGTGATCTACAAGGAGCTGTTCCTGAGTGGACTTACCCTGCTCGATCTCAGGCGCGGGAGCGGAGGGCCGTCGCTCACCTTGAGTCACGTCGCCGCGCGCCAGGAAGTGCGCGACCTGGTGGCCGCGCTCAATCTGCCGCGCGCAGCGGCGCCCGCACCGCCGGCCGCGCCCGCGACAGAGCCAGCCACGCCAGTCCCGCCAGCTGAAGAATGAAAAGGGCGCCGAAAGACCAAGTGTAGCCGTCGGGTGAATAGCCCGTTGCGGTCTTGGGCCAAAGATCGACGATCTTCCCCATCGCCCATTGGCCGCCAAAGATGACGGTGAACACCACGAGGTTGCTGCTGGTGCTGACGCGGCCCGCGAATTCGCGCGGGAAGGACGAGACCAGTACCGGCATGTACTGGATCGGGCAGGCGCCCAGGAAGCCGAACAGCAGCCACGGGATGAGCGGGTCGGCGGGCGGCAGGAAAGCGAGCCAGCCGCAGACCAGGGCGAACAGGACGCTCATGATGCCGGCCGACGTAAAGTCGCTGACGCCGAAGCGGCGGAACCAGCCGGCGATGATGCCGCTCGAGGCAAAACCCAGGGTCATGACCGCGGTGGTGTAGAGCTGGATATCGGCGCGCGCGTCCTTGTCGGCGATACCGCCGACGTCGCGCAGCCACGGTCCGATCCAGAGCGAGATACAGCCGATGAAGGCGAGCTGCTGGACGGAA
>JAQSDW010000093.1 GCA_029946105.1 Reyranella sp.
TTTTTTGATACAGTTTCTTCTTCTCGTGTCACAGCCCGGCGCACCTGTGACAGGCAGCGCCATGTCCATTCCGACGTGTGTCATGCCGCTGTTATCGGTGCTCGGTTGGGACGGGCTTTTAACCGGACTCAGTCGGCCTGGCGTGACGTACCATCCGAGGCAAGCTCCACCCTCCGCTCGGCGTCGAAGCCGAGGCGTGTCAAACCCGCGGCGTGCGCGGGCGGGTCTTGCTTATGTAGTCGATCTGGCGCGGTCCAACCGCCAGCCTGCCGGAAGATATAGCCGTATTCTGCTGAACCTGCAACTTTATATCTTTCACATTCGCGTGAGCGGATGCTGGCAGTGCAAGCACTTTCGCCGTCCTCAACGCCGCGTGGCCTTGATGCGTCCGCCCTTGTCGACAGGAATGTCGACGGCAGCATCGGCGCCGCCCGCCAGCAGGACGATGAGCACGCTGGCCAATACCAGCCCAGGAGCTCGCGTTCTTCAGGCGGCGCCGAGCACCGGTTGACCTACAAAACTGAAATGTCGATCAACCCGGCTCTTGATGCAGTCTCTGCCCCCGCTTGCGAGGGAGTCGGCACATAGCGCCGGAAGGGGGAAGGCCCCGGTTGTGATCGATTTTCCGAACACGAGTTGTTCGGAATCTGTTCGGCCAGGTGTTCCAAAACGCGGGCGCCCGATCGCCCGATCCTAAAACATCCTCAGATACTTACGCGGGATTTTCCGAACAGCGCCGGTGCGCTTTCGACTCAGGTTCGAATCGCGGACTTGACGACATACCAACTAGTTGGTATGCATACTACATGAGCCCGCACCCCTCGCAGCTGAAGCTTCTCGAAGCGGCCGCCGACGTGATTCGCACCAAGGGCTACGACGCCACCACGGTCGACGATCTCTGCGCCGCCGCCGGCGTCACCAAGGGCAGCTTCTTCCACCATTTCGCGAGCAAGGAGGCGGTGGTGCTGGGCGCGGTCGCGCACTGGAGCGCCTGGACCGACGAGATCTTCGCCTCGGCGCCCTACGCCCAGGCCGCCGATCCACGCGACCGCGTGTTCGGCTACCTCGATTTCCGCCGCGACCTGCTCGACCGCGAGGTGGCGGACTTCACCTGCCTGCTGGGCACGCTGGTGCAGGAGACCTACGCGACGCATCCGGCGGTGCGCGAAGCCTGCGACCGCGGCATGTCCTCCCACGTCGCCTGGCTGGCGCGCGACATCGAGGAAGCGAGGCAACGTCACGCGCCCGAGGCGTCCTGGAGTGCCGAGAGCGTCGGCTTCTTCATCCAGGCCGTGCTGCAGGGCTCGTTCATCTTCGCCAAGGCGAGGCTGGACTCCGCGATCGCGCGACAGAACCTGGCGCACCTGCGCCGCTACCTGGAAAGCCTGCTGGGCTCACCGCAATCCAACCCTCACTAAGGAGACTCGTCATGGCCACCACCGGCACCGTCCGCTTGCACCGCGTCCTCACCGCGCCGGCTGAGCGCATCTATCGCGCCTTCCTCGATCCCAATGCCATGGCCAAGTGGCTGCCGCCGCACGGCTTCACCGGCCACGTGCACGAAATCGACGCCAAGGTGGGCGGCCGCTACCGCATGTCGTTCACCAACTTCAGCAGCGGCAACAGCCATAGCTTCGGCGGCACCTTCCTCGAGCTCGTGCCGAACGAGCGCGTGCGCCACACCGACACTTTCGACGACCCCAACCTTGCCGGCGAGATGCAGACCACGATCGTGCTCAAGAAGGTTGCGGTCGGCACCGAGATCAACATCGTGCAGGAAGGCATCCCGGCGATGATCCCGACCGAGGCCTGCTACCTCGGTTGGCAGGAATCGCTGACCCTGCTGGCGCAGCTGGTGCAGGCGGAAATTCCGGGCTGAAGGAACGGCCGTTACGCGACGCATGACGAACGGCGTTAACGGGTCTCGAACGAATTGGGGTTCAGCAGGAACGGTACTCTACCATTCTATAGAAAAATCCTATCGAATCCTGCTGAACCTGTCAAACTTTGTTGGAAATTCTTTTCGCCAGCAGTGCTAGCACTATGGCTAGCGAGCGCGCCCATTGGCGGCTAATTCGCCAAACCACACAACGTGCGCAAAAACCTCGCGTTGATTACGCGACCCATGCCGATCGACAACATGCACGGGCGCCCACGATGGAGGGCCAGCCATGTCGTCCAGGCTGCCAGTCCTGGCGGTGCTGTCGGGCGCCAGCCTCGCCTGGGGCTGCTCGGGCGCCGTGCACCAAATGCCCCCACTCACCAGCAGCCAGCTGAGCCTCGCGCAACAGGAAGTGCAGGCACAGGCAAGCGAAGGCCCGCCGTATCGGCACTCCGTGACCGACGAAGACGCGACGACTCTTCTGCGCAGCGCGGTCGAGCGCATCGGGCCCGCCGCCACTCAGCTCTGCCGCGAGATGGCTGTTGGCGAATGCCGCTGGACGATCAACGGCTCCAATGACCGGTCACTGGCCACAGCGGTCGGCCCGAACGGATTGATCGTGATCAACCGCGGCATCATGGAATACGCCACGAACGAAGAAGAAGTGGCGGTCGTGGTTGCGTATGGGTTCGCGCATCACGCCGCCAATCATTACGCCAGCCGCCGGCGAACCCAGATGGCCGGATCGCTCATTGGAACCATCGTCATAACTGCCGTCAGCGTCGTCGTTCCCCCGCTCGGCATGGCGACCAGCCTGATCCAGTCCGCCATGGAATCCGGCGTAAACCTGGCAAGCGGGGCGCTCGTGGCCTCCTACACAAAGGAGCAGGAGCGGGAGTCGATCTGGCTGGCGGCCTTGATCCTGTACCGGGCCGGGGTCGATCTCGAAAAGGCACGCGTCATTGTTGTGACGATGGCCCGGGTCCCGGGTGACAAGGACTCCGGGATGATGAACACGCAGCTTTCGGGGCCGGAGAGACTGGCGGCCTGGGACGAAGCGGTCCGCCAGATCAGGGCTTCGAACGGACGGCTGCCACCGCGCAAGTGACGCCGCCGCCGCAAAGGCGGATCACGACGCGAAGCCGCCCACGAACTGACCGCCTCAGCCGGTGAAGTGGACGACCTCCAGCTTCAGCCCGTCGGGATCGGCCACGAACACGGCATAGTAACCGGCGCCGTACTTCGGATACTCCGTGGGCGCGTCAAGGATGACGGCGCCCTTCTCCTTCATCAACGTGTGGGCGCGATCGACATCGCTGCGGTCGGCAGCGTGGAACGCCAGATGATGCAAGCCGGCGCTGTAGCGGTCATGCGGACGCGCCGATCGTGCCGCCCGCAGCGCGATGCCGCCGAGAACTCGACCGTCCCGGACCAGATCCCAAACGTGCAGTGCGGCCTCCTGCTTGACGCGCGCATAGCCCAGGAACCCCAACAGCGCCTCGTAGAAGGACGCGGATGCCGCCAGATCTCGCACCGTGAGATCGACGTGATGCACGACGCCCCGCAAGGGTGCGCTCCGGCCAGAGGAATCGGCTTCGTCGACCACAGGCTACGCACGATCCCGCAGCTGATCGACGCCCTGCTTATGCGCGCAGTGGGCGCAGCAGTAGATCGTTCCATTGTGTTCCAGACCGTGCCCGATGATCCGGACACCGCAAGCGGCACACGCCGGCGCCATGATGTGAATGGCGCATTCGAAGCTGTCGAAGGTGTAGGTCTTGCCTTCCTTCATGACCTTGAATGCCTTGTCGTAGTCGTTGCCACATGCGTCGCATTTGGCCATGGCGATGCTCCCTGGGTTCTAGCAGCTCGCCTTTCAACGCCGCGCGCAGCCCAGCGGTTGCCCCAGTCGCGATTCGTTTAAATCACCAGCTTATGCGCAGACCACCGTTGAGGGCGTGGCTGCTGGAGCCGGTGGCGAACTCGCCGTCGTAGCGGAGAT
>JAQSDW010000094.1 GCA_029946105.1 Reyranella sp.
GTGGTTCGGAAAGGCCCGTGAAATCTCTCACCCGATTCGATCCGACATCATCTAAACATCACCTGCTTCCATGGAAACCTTCGCGACACAGCGGTTGCGCGGCGAGAAGCTGCACGAGCGCCATCTTCCCGATCTCATCGAGTTGCACCTCGATGGGGAAGTCATGCGCTTCCTTGGCGGCATCCGCTCGCCCGAGGCGACGGCCGGGTACCTCGCGGACAACGTCGCTCACTGGGAGCGCCACGACTTCGGGCTCTGGGTCGTCCGAACACCGGATGGCGCGTTCGCGGGCCGCGTCGGAATTCGCCATCTCGTTGTCGGCGACGCGCCCGAAGTCGAGGTCGCCTACACTTTCAGACGTGCTCTCTGGGGGCAGGGGCTGGCGAGCGAAGTCATCGAGTTCCTGGCGGACGTGGGCCTGAAGCGGCTCGCTTTCCCATCCCTGGTCGGTGTGGCTTCGGTCGGGAACATCGCGTCCCGTCGTGTCCTGGAAAAATCCGGGTTCGCGTTCGAGCGAACGGTGAACTACCTCGGCGAGGACGTGGTGCTTTATCGCCGCAGGCGGGCGACGCCCTCAGCCTCGACGGACTTGCATCGCGCAAGGGAATCAAGCTGAAGCCGCGTTCATTTGAACCTGTAACGGAAGTCGCAGTAGGGCGCTCCCTGCATGATGGTCTGCGTGCGCTTGAACTCGACGTCGGGACCGCCGACGTCGGCGATATGGAAGTCCGAGTCGCACAACAGGATGCCGCCCAGTTCCGGCTCGCCGAGTGCTTTGAAGAATTCGGCGTAGGAACAGCGGACGACGTTGTATTCGCGCACCCTGCCATCGTCCTTCAGCATCTCACGATCCACGGCATCGCCGATGCGGGGCCGCATGTCCTCGGCCCAGACCGCGTCCCACTTCTGGCGCGGTGTGCCGGACTTGGCTTCGCCGATGCGATGATAGAGATCGCGTGCCCACTGGCGCAGCGAATCGCCCGCGATCCTGTCGGCCTTTTCCTTGCCGATCTCGGCGCGCAGCGCTCGCAGCATCGGCAGTATCACCTCTGCCTGCAGCTTCACTTCGTCGAGCAGTGAAATCTTGGCTGATGGCGGCACTGATGGGGACATCGTCAGCTCTCCTGAGGCGAAAGATCAGTTTCGGAACGCCGGCCGGAGCGCCCACACCATCGGCACGGTGGTGAGGGCCACGCAGGAAACGATGGCGAGCGCCGTCGTGAGGCCGATCGCATCGCCCAGCAGGCCGAACAGGAAGGGGCCGGTGGCACCGGCCACCGAGCCGCCGGTGTAGAAGACGGCAAACGCATGCGTGCGTTTCTCGGGGCTCACGAACTCGGGGATCGTGCCGTAGAGCACCGACGAAGTGCCGTTCAACATCAGGCCGACCGCCGGCAGCACGACGAGCGCGAGAGGCAGCGACAGTGGCAGGAGAGAGAGGATCAGCACGGTCGTGGCGACTTCGGTCAGCACGACCGAGGGCACGACGCCCAGCCGGTCGCCGACCCAGCCCATGACGAGCTTGCCCGCGGCGCCGCCGGCGAACAGCAGCGACAGGCCGAGGCCGATGGTCGGCAGGTCGGCGCCTTTGTCGCGCAGCAGGAAGGGCAGGAAGATCAGGAAGCCGGTGCGCACCAGGTCGTCGGCAATGTGGATCGAGAAGAGCAGCCAGTAGGCCCACGGCCGGTCCTGGCCGGCGATGTTCCTGGCCAGCTCGGCCGTGCCGTGCGTCACGAGCGGCTTGAGCGAGCCCAGGATCACGGCCGCGCCGACGACGGCGAGGGCTGCCATCACCACCATCGTCTGCTGCCAGCCGAGCGAGGCGGCGATCAGCGCGAACACGGCGGGCAGGGCCATCTTGCCGAGGTCGCCGGAAAAATTATAGGTGCCGAGCGCGGTGCGCGAGCGCTGGCCGTGATAGGCCGCGGCCACCAGGCTGGAAGCGATGGGATGCTGCGTGCTGCCACCCAGGCCCGCCAGCAACAGGCCCGCGATCACGCCATAGAGCGAGCCGGTGAAACCCGCGAGGCAATAACCGACGGCAATCAGCGTGGTGCCGAGCGCCAGTACGCGCACGCCGCCGAAGCGCTCGCCGAGCTTGCCCGAGGGGATCTGGCCGATGGCCATGGCGCCGGAATAGACCGATTTCAGCGCGCCGATGGCGGCGTAGCTCAGGCCAAACTGCGCCTGCAGGATCGGGTAGAGGACGTTCAGGAGATCGGTGAAGCCGTCGTGCAGGGCGTGCGCGCCGCCGCAGACCGTGAGCGTCCGCCGGGCGGTGGGGGAAGAGGAGACGGCGACTGTCATCGCACCGTCATAATACCCCAGACACGTTGCGGCGCCATCGCGCTGTTCATCGCCCTGGTATGCGGTCGAGCCAGAAGGCGAGCTGCTGCTGGAAGTCGGCATCGGCCACGGCCACGTCGGTGATCACCGAGGGCTTGCCGGTGCGCGGATAGCGCACGCTCTGCAACCGGGTGAAGGCCGTGTCGCCGAGGTGCAGGATCAGCACGTCGCCCTGCTTCCGGTGGAAGATGAACTCGTGGACCTTGCGGATGTTGACCAGGCTGACGACGTAGCGGCCGCTGTCGTTTTCGCCGGCGAGCTGGCGCACGGGAATATCGCGGCCTTCGTTGGTGATGCCCATCAGCGCCGGCGCCTCGGGCGCCATCATGTTGTCCTTGCCGGTGTTCTGGATCAGGCGCACCAGCCGGTCGCCGCGCGGTGACAGGGTGGTGATCTTGCTCTTGCCGAACAGGCCGGAGGTCTGACAGCCGCCGAGCGGGAGGAGGAGGGCGGCGCCCAACAATGCGCGCCGCGGCAATACGCTAAAAGCCAAACTCAATCCTTTCCGATCTTGTTCATGTCGACGACGATCGGTGCGATGGCTTCGAGGGCGCCCTCGCGCACCGCGCGGAAGAAGCAGTTGTGCCGTCCAGTGTGGCAGGCGACGCCGATCTGGTCGACGAGGACCAGCAACGTGTCGCCGTCGCAATCGATGCGCAGGTCGTGCAGAATCTGGATGTGGCCCGACGTGTCGCCCTTGCGCCACGGCGCCTGACGCGACCGCGACCAGTAGCAGGCGCGGCCCGAGCGCATGGTCTCGGCGACGGCATTGCGGTCCATCCAGGCCAACATCAGGACTTCGCCCGTGTCGTGCTGCTGGGCGATCGCCGGCACGAGACCCTGGGCGTCGAACCGGAGGACGGCGAGTGCGAGCTTGATCTCGGACGGCTGGTAGGTGGTAATTGGGGACATGGTGTGAGTACCTCTGGACCAGACATGGCCTCCGGAAGGAACGGGGCGTATAATTGTTTGGTTTCTGCTTGGCAAATCTGGGCAAATCGGGATCTCGTGAAGAAGTCGGCGAAAGCGCTCGTCCACAGCCACGATCATCAGCACTGCGTCGAGGACGCCCTCGCGGAGGCCGAGAAACTGTGCGCGGCCAAGGACCTGCGATTCACGCCGCTCAGGCGCCGCGTGCTCGAATTCGTCTGGTCTAGCCACAAGCCGGTCGGCGCCTATGCGCTGCTCGACAAGCTGCGCGGCGAGGACCTGGGCTCGGCACCGCCCACGGTCTATCGCGCGCTCGACTTCCTGATCGAGAACGGGCTGATCCATCGCATCGAGCGCATGAACGCTTTCGTCGGCTGCAGCCATCCCGGAGAGGCGCATCGCGGCTTCTTCCTGATCTGCGCCGACTGCGGCAACGCCGAGGAACTGGACGCCGACGAGATCGCCGAGGCGATCGCCGCCGCCGCCGCCAAGCGCGGCTTCACCGCCCGCGAGATGACCCTCGAAGTCACCGGCGTCTGCGCCGACTGCCGCAAGGGTTAGACCCTTCTGTCACCCGAGGGCTGCGCGACCTCCCCCGCGGACGGGGTTGGCCATCCGCTTTCCTCCCCCGTCTGCGGGGGAGGTGCCCGAAGGGCGGAGGGCGTCGAGACGGACTCAGTCAAACCGTCCATCCATTTCTTTTCGATGCAATGCCTCGAACATGCTGGCCACCATCGAGTTCAACGACCATGCGCGCTTCCAGGCAGACGAAGTCGCAGACGTAAGGACCGATTGGCCGCTGCCGCCTGAACCTGTAGCCTCCTACTTGCCGACGTCGCAAGTGAGCCCAAAGCCGTTGTTCGGCGTCAGTGGCGTTCTTACGAAGGCTGCGGGCGAAGTGATTCACTCGCAGAGTAGATTGCCGATATAGGGCGAGAGTATGTCTCTGTTTCTACCTACACGAGCAATCAAAATGACCCCCTCCGCCCTTCGGGCACCTCCCCCGCAGACGGGGGAGGAAGGGGGTATTACGCGTTGTGCGCCCGGTTGAGGCGCTCGAAACCCTCGGCGAGGTCGGTCTTGAGATCCTCGACGTCTTCCAGGCCGATGTGGACGCGCAGGAGCTGCTTGCCCTGCGGCCAGGGAACGGCGGTCCGGTACTGGTCGGGATGGGCCGGGATCATCAGGCTCTCGTAGCCGCCCCAGCTCGCGCCCATGCCGAAGATGTCCATGCCGTCGAGCATCGCGGCCAGGGCGTTGCGACTATAACCGTCGCGCAGCGTGAAGGAGAACAGGCCCGAGGCGCCCTTGAACTGCTTCTTCCAGTTCTCGTGGCCCGGGCAGTCGGGCAGGGCGGGGTGCAGGACCTTGTCGACTTCCGGCCGCGCCTTCAGCCAGTTGGCGATGGCCATGCCGCTCACTTCGTGATGGCGCAGGCGAACGCCCATGGTGCGCAGGCCGCGCAGCGCCAGGTAGCAATCGTCGGGTGCCGCATGGAAGCCGAACGACTGGCAGGCGGTCTTCGCCGTCTCGAACATCGCTCGTGTCGCGCACGAGATGATGCCCATCATCGCGTCGGAGTGTCCGACGATGTACTTGGTGCCGGCGTGCACGGAGATATCGCAGCCGTGCTCGAACGGCTTGAAGTAGAGCGGCGTCGCCCAGGTGTTGTCGATGATCACGGTGGCGCCGTGCTTCTTGGCGACGGCGGCGGTGGCGTCGACGTCCTGCACCTCGAAGGTCTGCGAGCCTGGCGCCTCGAGATAGACCACCTTGGTGTTGGGACGCATCAGCTTCTCGATGCCCGCGCCCAGCATCGGATCGAAGAAGGTGGTTTCGACGCCGAAATTCTTGAGCGTGGTGTTGGCGAAGCGGCGCGCGGGGCCATAGGCGTTGTCGGTGATCAGCATGTGATCGCCCGTCTTCAGGAAGCCGACGATGGCGCCGGTCACGGCACCGAGGCCGGACTGCACGGCGATGGAGCGGTGCGCGCCCTCGATGGCGGCGACGGCGTCTTCCAAGGCCTTCTGCGTCGGCGTGCCGTTGCGGCCGTAGCCGAAGCCCTCGAACGGGACGCGGTTCTCGAACTTGTCCATCGTCGGCGAGAGGATCGTCGAGGCGTGATAGACGGGTGGATTGACGATGCCGAAATTGTTCGCGGGGTCACGGCCGGCAACGGCCAAAACGGTGTCGGGGCGGGTATAAGTTTTCTTTGAGGTCATGTTCCCGACTATGGCACAGGCTTCACGCTGGCGGCCAGCGATAGACCTCGGGCCACAGCACGCGCGGGTCCTGTAGCTCCCTGGTTTCGCTACGCACGGGCTGAAACCCTGCCTTGCGATAAGTGTCGAGCGCCTTCGGGTGGTCGAGCGTGTTGGTGTTCAGGATCACCCGCGCTGCACTCCGCAAGCCTCTGGGCGCAAGACCCCGCTCGACCGCGCGGTCGAGCAGCCACGGTCCGATCCGCCGGCCGATATAGTCGAGCGTGAGGCCGAAGAAGACGATCTCGCACTCCTGCTCGCCGTCTTGCAGTTCGAAATACCCGACCAGTTCACCGTCGTGACGGGCGACATGAAGCTCGTGACCGGGGGCGGCCAGTAGCGCCGCAAGGGATTCGTCGGACAGCTGCCGCCGCTCGTACCAGAGCCATGGCCGGCCGATGCGGTCGTAAAGCTCACGATAGAGTGCGGCCGTCGGCGCGGTCACGGTTTCGATCGCCACATCGAGATCGGGCTTCAGTCCGCGCCGCGTCCAGTCGGCCGGCGCGAGTTCGAGATAGGTGACGCGGACCGGCAGTCGGCCGTCGCTTTGCGGCGATGGCTGGTGCGCGAAGAGATCAAGGAGCGTTTTAGGCGCCGGTGACAATGGGTGTGTCGACACGGCCGCCCCACTCGGTCCAGGAACCATCATAGATGGCGGCCTCGGGCGCGCCCGTCAGGTAGAGGCCGAGGCCGACGACGCAGGCGGTGACGCCCGAGCCGCAGCTTGCCGTCACCTTCTTCGCCGGATCGATGCCGGAGGCCGCGATGCGGGCGGCGAGCCTGTCGGCCGGCAGCACGGTGCCGGTCGCCGCATCGAGCAGCTCGTTGTAGGGCAGGTTGTAGGCGCCCGGCATATGGCCGCTGCGCAGGCCGGCGCGCGGCTCCGGCGTCTCGCCACGGAAGCGGCCGGCGGCGCGGGCGTCGACGATCTGCTCGCGCTTGCTGTCGATCAGGCCGCGCACGTCGTCGACCGAACGCACCAGCGTATTGTCGAGGCGGGCGGTGAAGTGGCGGTCGCGCGGCGGCGTCGGATCGTCCGTCACCGGGCGATTCTCGTGCAGCCATTTCGGCAGGCCGCCGTTCAGGATGGCGACATCCTTGTGGCCCATGACGCGGAACATCCACCAGACGCGGCAGGCGCCCGTCATCGGCGTGGTGTCGTAGATCACGATCTTGCTGCCGTCGCCGAGACCGAGCTTGCGCACGCGGGAAGAGAATTGCTCCGGCGGTGGCAGCATGTGGGGCAGGGGATTGCTCTTGTCCGCGATCTCGTCGATGTCGAAGAAGACCGCGCCGGGAATGTGCTGCTGGGCGAACTCCGCCTTGGGGTCGCGCTTCTGCGCCGGCAGGTAGAACGATCCATCGACGATGCGGACATCGGGAGCGTCGAGACGGGTGGCGAGCCAGTCGGTGCTGACGAGCGCGTCGGGGCGTGCATAGTCCATTGGTGTTTCCTCTCTTCTTGTTCCTCTCCCCCGCTAGGGGGAGAGGCTAGGTGAGGGGGAGAGAACGTGCGCAACCTCCCACCCAACCTCTCCCCCTAGTGGGGGAGAGGAGATTAAATCCTCAGGCGAGGGCAATGATGAACCGGCGGTTCATCTTGCCCTTGTTTTCGATTTTGATGCATTCGACGCGACCGATCTCGCCGGTGCGCGCGACATGGGTGCCACCGCAGGCCTGCAGGTCGACGCCCTCGATCGCGAGCAGCCGCACGCGACCGGCGCCCACGGGCGGGCGCACGCTCATGGTCTTCACCAGCTCGGGGCGGGCATTCAGCTCCTCGTCGGTGATCCATTGCGGCGTGACGGGACGGTCGAGCGCGATCAGCTTGTTGATCTCCTCCGTGACCCATTCCTTGGTCGGCACGTCGCCTTCGAGGTTGAAGTCGAGGCGGCTCTTGTCGGCACCGACTTGCCCACCAGTGACATTGCCCTTGATGACTGACGACACAACATGCATCGCCGTGTGCATGCGCATGTGCAGGTAGCGGCGTTCCCAATCGAGGACGCTCTGCACGGTGGTCCCGACGGCCGGCCGCGGCGCATCGGGCGCCAGCACATGGAGCACGTCGCCGCCGTCGGCCTTGATCGCATCGACGATCCTGGCCTCGCCGCCGTCCCAGCGCAGCATGCCCGTGTCGCCGGGCTGACCGCCGCCGGTGGGATAAAAGATGGAGCGGTCCAGCCGCACGCCGCGCTCTTCGAGCACGGTTACGGTGGCCTGGGCTTCCTTGAGATAGGCGTCCTGACGGAACAGTTCTTCGACCATGGACGGGATTTAGGCCCTGGCCAGCCGGGCTGCAACTTCCTTGGCTGTCGGCATCGAGGGCGCGGCGCCCAGCCGCTCGACGGAACAGGCGGCGGCGGCATTGGCATAGCGGGCGGCTTCGGCGGGAGAGGCGCCCGCCGCCAGGCGCGCGGCCAATGCTCCCACGAAGCAATCGCCGGCCCCGGTCGTGTCCACGACCGGGGCCTTGAAGCCCGCAATGCGCGCCGCACCTTCCGCGGTCACGACGACGGCACCGCGGCGGCCGAGCGTCGCCACGACGGTGCGAGCACCCTTGCGGCGGAGTTTCTCGCAGGCCGCGACGATCTCCTGCTGCGCGCTCGCGGCGTCGAGGTCGGTTCCCGTCGCCTGCGAGAGTTCGATCTCGTTCAGGACCGCAACGTCCACCGACTTCAGCAGCCGCGCCGGATGGCGCATGAACGGCGCCAGGTTGAGGATGGTGCGGGCGCCCGCGGCGTGCGCCCGAGCGAGGATTTCTTCCGTCGTGGCGAGCGGGGTCTCGAATTGCGCGACCCAGACCTCGTCGCGGCGCGGGGCGTCGCGCACCATCGCCGTCGTGAGATGAAGATTGGCGCCTGAGGCCACCGTGATCGCGTTGTCGCCTCCGGCCACCTGGATCAGCGCCACGCCGGTGGCCGGCCCGTCGATCTCGCGGACACCGGAGCTGTCGACATCGCTGTCGGCGAGGAAGCTGCGGAGCGCATCGGCGAACGCATCCTTGCCGACGGCGCCGATCATGGCCGTGGCCGCGCCCAGCCGCACGGCGGCGATGGCCTGGTTGAGACCCTTGCCGCCGGGCAGGAACGAGACCTTGCCACCCAGCAGCGTCTCGCCGGCGGCCGGTCGCCGCGCGCTCTGGACGACGACATCCATGTTGAGGCTGCCGCAGACGACGACCCGGCTCATCGGCGAAAGCTCATCGCGAACCGCTCACTTCATCCAGGGCGGCAGCGGCAGGTTCTTCTCGCGCAGAAACGCCGGATTGAAGAGCTTCGACTGATAGCGCGACCCGCCATCGGCCAGGATGGTGACGATGGTCTTGCCAGGGCCGAGTTCCTTGGCAAGCTTCATCGCACCCACGATGTTGATGGCGGTCGAGCCGCCCAGCACGAGGCCCTCGTGCTGGATGAGGTCGAACAGCAGCGGCAGCGCTTCCTCGTCGGTGATGCGCAGCGGCAGGTCGATCGGCGCATCTTCGAGGTTCTTGGTGATGCGACCCTGGCCAATGCCTTCGGTAACCGAATTGCCCTCGGCCTTGAGTTCGCCCTTAGCATACCAGTTGTAAAGCGCCGAGCCCATCGGATCGCTGATCGCGATCTTCACGCCAGAATTGCGCTCCTTCAGCGCCATCGCGACGCCGGCGAGCGTACCGCCGCTGCCGACCGAACAGGTGAAGCCGTCGACCTTGCCGTCGGTCTGGTCCCAGATCTCGGGACCGGTCGTGCGATAGTGGCCGTCGCGATTGGCCGTGTTGTCGAACTGATTGGCCCAGATCGCGCCGTTCGGTTCGGTGGCCGAGATCTCCTTCGCCAGCGTCTCGGAATAGCGGACGTAGTTGCCGGGATTGGCGTAGGGCAGGGCGGGCACGAGGCGGAGATCGGCGCCGCACAGGCGCAGCATGTCCTTCTTCTCCTGGCTCTGCGTCTCGGGCATCACGATCACCGAGCGGTAGCCCAGCGCGTTGGCGACCAGGGCGATGCCGATGCCGGTGTTGCCGGCCGTACCCTCGACGACAACGCCACCCTTGCGCAGCGTGCCGCGCTTCTCGGCGTCGCGGATCATCGCGAGAGCGGCGCGATCCTTCACCGACCCGCCGGGATTGAGGAATTCCGCCTTGCCGTAGATCTCACAGCCCGTCGCCTCGGACGCTGCGCGCAGCTTGATCATCGGCGTGTTGCCGATGCTTTCGATGAAACCCGACCGGACGTTCATGACGTACTCGCTGTGCTGGACCCTGCGCTCCCGGCCGGACGGTAGACAGGGAGCAGGCTCGAGCGCAACCAGCTTGGCTCGGCGGCTCAGCGCCAGCGGGCCCTTATCTCATCGCGATGGAGCGCCAACCACTGCAGGGCGATCAAGGCGGCGGCATTGTCGATGTCGCCGCGATCGAGCATGGCGCGGGCTTCGACAAACGGCACAACCTTCACCAGAATATTCTCGCCTTCCGACTCGAGGCCGAACACGCCGCTGGCCGTCGCTGAATCGACTCTCCCGAGAAAGAGCACGCACGTCTCCGAGCACGCGCCCGGGCTCGCGATGAGGTTGTGCATCGGGATCAGGTCGCTGATCTCGAGGCTTGCTTCCTCGACCGCCTCGCGGCGGACGACCTGCTCGGGCGTTTCGCCTTCCTCGATGATTCCCGCGACCGTTTCCCAGGTCCAGGGGTGACGCCCGGCGACGTACGATCCGGCCCGGAACTGGCGGATCAGGACGACCTCGTCGCGTACCGGATCGTAGGGCAGGACCGCGGCGGCATGGCCGCGCTCGAAGACTTCGCGGACGATGACCCGGCTCTGGCCACCCTGAAAGAGGGTGTGGCGGAAGGAATAGCGGCCGACTCTGAAGTACCCTTGGAAGGCCACGACATGGTTGACCAGTTCTGCTTTTTCGTCGGACGGGGAAGGCTCGGCCATGGGGACAACTCCTCAAGCAAAAAGGGACCGCTCTCTTCCGAGAACGGCCCCAATTGGCTCCGGAGGTAGGACTCGAACCTACGACCGGGCGATTAACAGTCGCCTGCTCTACCGCTGAGCTACTCCGGAATGGAAATCGGCGCGGGTGGCGGTATCCAGCCCGCGAAGGCGCGATCTTTTGACAGAGCATCCCCGCCCACGCAAGGGCATCGGTCGACGCGGTTTGTGGAGGCCTGGGCCGGAATCGAACCGGCATACGCGGATTTGCAGTCCGCTGCATCACCACTCTGCCACCAGGCCGCGCGAGGAACGGCGGTGCTATACCCATGGTGCGACATACCGGTCAAGCAAGGCGACGGGGGCCGGTCAAGCAAAGCGACGAGGCCCGCGACGTGGCACCCTTTGACGCTGTTGCCGCCCGCCGCCTATAAGCACCGCTACATATTGGGGGTCCTAAATGACGGATTTCGCTCTCGCGCGCCGCAACATGGTCGAAGGTCAGCTCAGGCCGAACAAGGTGACCAATGCTGCGCTCCTGACCGCCGTCGGCGAGCTGCCGCGGGAGCGTTTCCTGCCGGAAGCCCTGCGTTCGGTAGCCTATGCCGACGACGACGTGCCGCTGGGTGGCGGGCGCTACCTGATGGAACCCATGGTCCTCGCGAGGCTGATCCAAACGCTGCAGCCGCAGCCCGGAGACCGGGCGCTGGTCGTCGGTGCGGGCCGCGGCTATGGCGCGGCGCTATTGGCACGGCTCGTGAAGACGGTGACGGCCGTCGAAAGCGACCAGGGATTGTCGGCGGCAGCCGCCCAGATCGGCAAAGAGCTGGCGCTCGATGGCGTCCACTGGGTCGCGGGCTCGCTGGAGCAAGGCGGGCCGGGTTCGGCCCCCTACGATGTGGTGTTGATCGAGGGGGCGGTCCGGCAGATTCCCCAGGTGATCCTCGACCAGATGGCGGAAGGCGGCCGGTTGGCGGCGATCGTGTCGGGGGCGCCAGGCGCGATGGGCGTCGCCCAGATCTTCGTGAAGGACGGCGGCGTCACCTCGGGACGCCCACTGTTCGATGCCGGAACGCCGCTTCTTCCGGGGTTCACCCCGCCGCCGCGCTTCACCTTTTGATCCCGCAAAGGCCCGGTTTTTGAATTGGATCGAGGACTACCAATGTCTGTTCGCCCAGTGGTAGGGTCTTGGCCACACATGAGAGTAATCCGATGCGTATGCGGCCCGGTCTGAGCCACGCCTTCACTGCGGCGGGAATTGCGCTGGCAGTCGGCTTGGGCGTGGCGCCGAGCGCCCAGTCACAGAGCCTCGTCGAGGCGCTGTCGACGACCTACAACTCCAATCCCGACCTTCTGGCTGGCCGGGCACTGCTGCGGCAGACCGACGAATCGCTGGCCCAGGCGGTCGCGAACTGGCGGCCGAAAGTGTCGCTGTCGTTGAACTTCAACAAGAACATCGACGCCAACTATCCCAAGGTCTCGCCGAACAGCTTCGCCACGCTGAACGGCAAGGCGACCACGCTTCAGTTGACCCAGCCGCTCTTTCTCGGCGGCACCACCGTCGCCAACACCAAGGCGGCACAGGCCAATATCCAGGCCCAGCGGGCGGCGCTCGCCAACACCGAACAGACCGTGCTTCTGGCCGCGGTGACCTCGTATGCCGACCTGATCCGGGACATCGCGACCACGGACGCCCGGCGGAACAACGTCAATGTCCTCATGCAGCAGCTCGACGCGACACGAGAGCGGTTTCGCGTCGGCGAATTGACGATTACCGACGTGTCGCAGGCCGAAGCCCGGCTGGAATTCGCCAAGGCCGAACTCGTCCAATCCGAGACAAACGTCCGGATTTCCGAGGCCGCCTTCAAGCGCACGATCGGTGTGAGGCCGACCAAGCTGGGGGAAATTCCTCTCGTCGGCGGATTGCCCAGCTCCGAAGAAGAGGCCGTGGCCCTCGCCATGGACGCAGGTCCGAATCCGATCAACGCGCAGTACCTGATCACGGCGGCCTCGTACGGCGTAAACGCCGCGGTCGGCGCCCTGCTGCCCCAGGTCAATCTCGTGGGCACGGTCCAGCAGCAGTTCGACGTACAGGTTCCCGGAGACAAGTATTACAACTACATCCTGGGCATCTCGGCCACGATCCCGATCTATCAGGGTGGCGGCGAGTGGTCGAAGATCCGGCAGGCAAAGGAACTCGTCGGCCAGAGGCGCAGTGCGCTCGACAGTGCCCGCCGCCAGGCGGCACTAAACGCCATCACGTCCTGGCGCCAGCTCGATTCCTCGCGTTCGCAGGTGACGTCATTCGAAGCCCAGGTGCGAGCCAACGAAGTGGCCCTGAACGGCGTCCGGCAGGAAGCCCTCGTCGGATCGCGTACCACCCTCGACGTCTTGAACGCGGAGCAGGAGCTGCTCAACGCCCAGGTCAACCTGATCCGGGCGCGGCACGACGTTCAGGTGTTCTACTACAGCGTTCTCAACAACATCGGGCGATTGACGGCGCGGACCCTCGCTTTGCCGGTCGAATATTACGACGAAGAGAGGTACTATAACGACGTCGGCTCGCGCTGGATCGGCTGGGGCAACAGCGATTCGGGCGGTGGAGTCAACGGCGGCATCTCCGGCAGCAGCGGAACCTTTCCCGGAACCAGCGGCAAATGAGCGAAGCGCGCAGCGCAAACAACGACCCTTCGATGGACGACATACTGGCGTCCATTCGCAAGATCATTTCCGACGACGAGGCGCGCGCCCAGGTCGGCCGTCAGCAAGCCTCGAACCAGCCCGCCCGTCCGACCGTCGTTGCCTCAGCCGAGCCGCAGCCGGATACGGCGGGTCGCGACGACGTCCTGTTGCTCACCGACCTCATCGAGGAACCCAGATCCGGCCCGGCCGACGCGAGGCCGGTGCCAATGCCGCTGCCGCGGATCGATCCAGTTCAGGCGGCGGAGATGCCGCAGCCTTCCGTCGAGCCGCCCCCCGGCGATGCACTGGTAGGCTCCGGTGTCGTCGGCGCCGCCAGTTCGGCATTCGCCCGCCTCAACCAGGCGGTCCAGAAGAGCGTGCCGCAGCCCGCCGCCCATGAGCCGGGACCGAGCGTCGACGCCAACGGCAAGACCATCGAGGATCTGGTCAAGGAAATGCTGCGGCCGATGCTGAAGGAGTGGCTCGACCGCAACCTGCCGCCCATGGTCGAAAGGTTCGTCGAACGCGAAATCGTCCGGCTGACACGCCGCTAACCCCACAGGCGCCTCCCTCGATCCAACGCCACGGCGCCGCTTCCGTGGCGTTTTTCGTTTATAGGGCCAGAGAAGTAGCAAGAGATGCTCGACAAGACCTACGACCCCAAGGAAATCGAAGCCCGCCGTTATCCCGAGTGGGAGCAGGCCGGTGCTTTCCGCGCCCACCCCAAGTCGGCAAAGCCGCCGTACTGCATCGTCATCCCGCCGCCCAACGTCACGGGCAGCCTGCACATGGGCCATGCGCTCGACAATACGCTGCAGGACGTGCTGATCCGCTGGCGCCGCATGAAGGGCGACGACGCGCTGTGGCAACCCGGCACCGACCACGCCGGCATCGCCACGCAAATGGTCGTGGTCCGCAATCTCGAGCAGGAGGACATCGGCCTCGCCGTCGAGGGGGCGGCCAGGAACGACGCCAACAAGAAGCTGCTCAATCGCGAGGAGTTCCTCGCCAAGGTCTGGGAGTGGAAGGCTTTTTCAGGCGGCACCATCACTGGGCAGCTCCGCCGCCTCGGCGCTTCATGTGACTGGAGCCGCGAGCGCTTCACCATGGACGAGGGGCTGTCGAAGGCGGTCCTGAAAGTGTTCGTCGAGCTCTACAAGGCCGGCCTGATCTACAAGGACCTCCGGCTGGTCAACTGGGACCCCAAGATGCTGACGGCGATCTCGGACCTCGAGGTCGAAACGCGCGAGGTGAGGGGCAGCCTCTGGTATTTCAAATATCCGATCGAGGGCGCGGCCGACGAGTTCATCGTCGTGGCGACGACGCGGCCCGAGACGATGCTGGGCGATACCGGCATCGCCGTGCACTCCGACGATCCCAAGTGGAAGCACCTGATCGGCAAGCATGCCGTGCTGCCGCTGGTCGGCCGCAAGATCAGGATCGTGGCCGACGAATACTCGGACCCGGAAAAGGGCTCGGGCGCGGTGAAGATTACGCCGGCGCACGACTTCAACGACTTCGAGGTCGGCCGCCGGCACAATCTCGAAGCCATCAACATCTTCGACAAGTTCGCGGCGCTGAACGACAAGGTGCCGGAGAAGTATCGCGGCCTCGACCGCTTCGATGCCCGCAAGAAGATCGTGGCGGAGATGGAAGAGCTCGGTCTCGTCGAGAAGATCGAGCCGCACACCCATGCCGTGCCCTACGGCGACCGCGGCGGCGTGCCGGTCGAGCCCTATCTCACCGAGCAGTGGTATGCCGACGCCAAGAAGCTCGCCCAGGAACCGATCGCGGCGGCGCGCGACGGCCGCGTGAAGTTCGTGCCCGAGCGCGGGCGCGAGGAATTCTTCCGCTGGATGGAGAACATCCAGCCGTGGTGCGTGTCGCGCCAACTCTGGTGGGGGCATCAGATCCCGGCCTGGTATGGCCCGGACAAGAAGGTGTTCGTGGCGCTCTCCGAGGAAGAGGCCAAGGCAGAAGCGCGCGCCCACTACGGCAAGGACGTCGCGCTGGAGCGCGATCCCGATGTGCTCGACACCTGGTTCAGCTCGGCGCTGTGGCCGTTCTCGACGCTGGGCTGGCCCGACCAGACGCCCGAACTCGCGAAGTACTATCCGACCAGCGTGCTGGTGACCGGTTGGGACATCCTGTTCTTCTGGGTCGCCCGCATGATGATGATGGGCATGCACTTCATGAAGGAAGTGCCGTTCGGCACCGTCTACCTGCACGGGCTGGTGACGGACGAGAAGGGCCAGAAGATGTCCAAGTCCAAGGGGAACGTGATCGATCCCCTGGAACTGATCGACAAGTACGGCGCCGACGCGCTGCGCTTCACCATGACATCGCTTGCCGCCTCGCAGGCCGGCCGCCTCCGCCTGGCGCCGGCGCGCGTCGAAGGCTCGCGCAATTTCGCGACCAAGCTGTGGAACGCCACGCGCTATGCCGAGATGAACGGCGCCGCACTGCCAAAAGGATTCGATCCGGCCACAGCAAAGCTCACCGTCAACAAGTGGATGCTGGGTGAATTGGCGCGCGCCAACACCACGATCGACAAGGCCCTGACGGAATTCCGGCTTAACGAGGCGTCGACCGCGCTCTACGAGTTCATCTGGGGCGTGGTCTGCGACTGGTATGTCGAACTCACCAAGCCGATCCTTCAGGGCGCCGACGGCGCTGAGAAGGACGAGACGCGCGCCGTCACCGCCTATGTGCTGCGCGAGACGGTCAAGCTCCTGCACCCGGTGATGCCGTTCATCACCGAGGAACTGTGGGACAAGCTCGGCCACCGCGCCGAGCATGGCGCCTTGATCGGACAGCCCTGGCCCGTGCCGCCGTCGCTCGATGCGGCCGCCGATGCCGAAATGGGCTGGCTTGTGAAGCTGATTTCCGACATCCGCTCGGCGCGCGCCGAGTTGAACGTGCCGGCCGGAGCCAAGCTCCGGATGCTGGTGGTGGGCGGCGACGGCACCACGGCGAAGCGGCTGGAAACCCATCGTGCCGCAATCGAGCGGCTGGCGCGCATCGAAGGGATCGAGACGGCGGAGACTGCGCCCAAGGGCGCGCTGCAGATCGTGGTCGGCGAGGCGACCTACGCTTTGCCGGTGACCGACGTCATCGATCTCAAGGCCGAAAGTGCGCGGCTGCAGAAGGAAATCAAGAAGCTCAGCGACGAGATCGCCAAGATCGACGCCAAGCTCGGCAATGCCACCTTCGTGTCGCGCGCGCCGGAAGAAGTCGTCGAGGAGCAGCGCGAGCGCCGCCGCCAGGCGGAGCAGACCCGCACGCGCCTCAGCACGGCACTCGAGCGGCTGGGGGTGTAGCGCCTTCTTCCTCGGCGCGGATCTCTTGGTGGTGGACAAACGAGAGATTGCGGCTTGACCCGGCCCCTGGGGCAGCCCCGATAAGGAGAGCGGTCAGCAAGCAACGAGGTGAATCGTGAGCTCTTCCGCCCAATTCCTGAATTCTTCGGAAGCCGCCCGGCGACTGGGCGTCTCCACCAAGGCCCTTCGACTCTACGAACAGCGTGGTCTGCTCACGCCGGTCCGAAGTGCGGCCGGATGGCGGGCCTATGGTCCCGCCGAAATGTCCCGGGCGGCCGAGATCGTGGCCCTGCGCGCGCTCGGCCTCAGCCTCGCCCAGGTGGCACGGGTGCTGTGGGGCGACGCCGGGGATCTGGAGCCGGCCCTGGCCGCACATCAGGTCACGCTCGAAGGCCGGGCCCGCGAACTCGCCGCCACCGTGGAGAAGATCCGCGGCCTGCGGACCGATATTGCACAAGGCCAGATGCCGACGTCGGGGGAACTTGCCCGGCTGCTGGGGCCGCCGGCCGATCTCAGTGTCGCCTTCGACCTTCCCTGGCCGTGGGGCGGTGAACGGTTCGAACTGCGCGACATCCGCGCGCTGAACTACATCATCGGCCCGCTGGGCAGCGGCAAGACACGGCTGGCCCTTCGTCTGGCGGAGACCTTGCCTGACGCTGCTTTCCTGGGCCTGGACCGGTTGGCGGAGGACGGCGCCGCAGCGCAGGCGCGGTTGGACACGGATCCGGCCCTCAAGGCGCGCGTCGATGAGAGCCTGGCGTGGCTCGTCGAGGACGGTGCCGTGGTATCGAAGCCCCTGGTCGCGCTGCTCGTCGGACTGGAAGCCGAAGGCCCCGCCGTGCTGGTCGTCGACCTGGTGGAGAAGGGGCTGGATCAGGCCGCGCAGGAGGCGTTAATCGCCCACCTGCGTCGTCGCGGCGCCGGCGGCCGGCCGCTCTTCCTTCTGACGCGCTCCAACGCGATCCTCGACCTGGCCGCTGTAGGACCCGACGAGTCGATCCTGTTCTGCCCGGCCAACCACAGCCCGCCCACGCGTGTGGCGCCTTATCCCGGCGCACCGGGCTATGAGGCCGTCACCACGTGCCTCGCCTCGCCGGAGGTGCGGGCGCGAACCGAAGGTGTCATCGCCTGGCGTCCCCAGGTGGCGTAGCGGACTGCGTTCGTGCCCGCTAACGCAGTGACTTCAACGCAGTGGCTTCGTCCACCAGTTCGACGCGATGGTGAGGTCGGACCGGCGCAGCATCTCGGCCTTGGCAAGATCGCGGTCGGCGCCGACCACCAGGATCTGGGCGGCGCCTGCCTCGTGGATCAACGTCGAGGCGTGCGAGAGCAGGGCCTCGCCGATCGTCAGCCAGTGATGGGGTTCGAGGACGCAAAAGTCGTCGACCAGGTAGGTGTCGCCGCCCGGCGCATAGACGGGAGGGGCGGGAAACTTCCGCGCGATCAGGAAGCCCAGCAACTGGACGCCTTCGATCGCGACCAGGAAGAACGTCTCTGGTTCTGACAGCAGCTTGGTGAAGAAGCTTCGAGTCGTCTCGGCCGAGTTGGCGGCTTTGCGCCAGAATGTCGGCTGATACTTCTGGTACTGGCGGCGATTGCGTTCGACCAGAACGACGATCGCATCGAGATCCGAAGCGATCGACTTCCTAATCTCCATCGCCGGCCCCCGGCCTACGACGCCTTGCGCAGGTCCGGGACGTAGGGCTTGCTGGCGAAGTGTTCCTGGTTGCCTGACGCGAAGCGGAGGCCGGCCCGGCGGATCGCCTCGTCATCGACCGGCTCGAGCGGCACGAAGAAGCGGTCGTCGACCCTGGTGAAGGTGTCGTTGTCGACGCGGTTGTAACAGATCAGCAGCGTCCAGCGCCGGTTGGCCGAGCGGTTGGCGTCGGAGCGATGGATGGCATTGCAGTGGAAGATCAGCGCATCGCCGGCTTCCAGTTCGCAATACTCGACCGGGCACTTCTCCAGGATGTACGGCATGCGCTTGGGATCGACCTCGTTCTGGGTCGGCGACAGCGGCGTGTGGTCGATGCGGCCGAGCCTGTGCGAGCCGCTGGCGATCTGCAGGCAACCGTTGTTCCGGTCGGTCTTGTCGAGCGCGATCATGACCGACAGCAGGTCGGGCCGGAGGCAGCCGTTATAATACCAGTAGCCGTAATCCTGATGCCATTCCCAGGCGCCGCCGACTTCGGGTTCCTTGGCCGTGAGCTTCGACTGGTAATGATAGACCGGACCGCCCAGCAGTGCCGCGGACGTGTCGATCATGCGACGCGTCCGGGCGGCGAGACCGTAGACACTGTCGCCGGCGCGGTTCCAGAGCGCGATGCGGGTCGAGCGGCCCTCGCCGTCGCGGCGGTCGAGAATGCTGTCGCGCACGGCGGGATCTTCTTCCATCGCGCGGGTGAGAAGCTTCACCTCGTCGGGCGCGAACAGGCCGCGCGCATAGGTGAAGCCCTTTTCATTGAATTCGGCCGTCTGAGCCGCGTTCAGGATGTTGGACATCGGTTCCTCGGCCTATAGTGGGCGGAAGACGTTGCGGCCGCCCTCATCGGAGACCGATACTTTACGCCCAAGCTGCTCGCGCGTCATCATGTCGGCCAGGATCGCAGGTTCATCCGGCGCCATGGCGACGAAGCGGTCTCCCGATGCATCGAGTCGGCCGAGAATGTAGCCCCGTTCCGGCGCGTCCTTGCCGTAGGTCACGCAATAGGTCTCGACGGTTCCGGTGCCGGAGGGCTTCGTATCGACGCGGCGCTTGGGGCGGGCATCGAGCTCGGCCTGGAACTTCTTCGGGTCCTCGCGCTTCCACGGTCCCTTGGTCGGCTCGGTCGAATAGAGGCCGGCCGAATGTTTGGTGAGGTAGTTGCCGTTGGCCGTCACCATGCCGAACGAGCCGGGCTTGCGGCGAACGACATTCATCATCTCGGCGATCGAATGGGTGACGTAGTTGTTGCCCGGGCCGCCGAAGAACGGCAGCCCGCCGGTGACGCTGATCGGCCGCGGGTCGTCCTCGGCGATGCCGATCTCCTGCATCGCCACTTCGACCGCGGACGGGAAGCAGCTGTAGAGGTCGAAGGCGTCGACGTCGGCCACCGTCTTGCCGGCCATGTCGAGGGCGATGCGCGCGCAGCCATGGATCGCGGGCGAGGCATTCAGCTTCTCGCGCTCGGAGACCACCCAGGTGTCGGTGCCGTCGGCGCAGCCGTGCAGGAACACCCAGCGGTCCGGCGGGATGCCCCATTCGAGGGCCTTGGCGACGGAGGTCATCAGCACGGCGGCGGCCTGGTCGATGATGGCGTTGGCATTCATCAGCCGCGGGTAGGGGAAGCAGATCCAGCGGTTGTCGCCCGAAATCGTCGACAGCGCGTCGGCGTTATAGCCCTCGCGCCGCGTCGCCAGTGGATTTTTCTTGGCCACGGAAGCCAGACGTTCGAACAGGCGACCCATCGCCTTCATGTGGCTCTGGACGTCGCGCTTCAGCCCGCCGCGAATGGCGTTCTCCAGCAGCGGATAGAAATGGATGGCGGCGCGCAGCTCGTGGCGGGCTTCCTCCTCGCTGAAGCCGAAACGCGGATCGCCGATGCGCATCGGTTCACCGCCGGGATCCTCGTTCCAGTCGATCCTTTGTCCGGCCTTGCGCGCGATCTGCGTGCTGCGCAGCAATTCGGCGCCGCAGATCAGCGCCAGATCGGTCTCGCCGCCCGCGATCTCCTCGGCGAAGCGGTTGACCAGGTACTGGGGCATGTTGCCGCCGGAATGGCTGTAGAGCAGCTGGCGCGGATGGGCATGCAGCCGGTCGGCAACGCTCTGGGGCGCATTGCTGGAGCGGCCGAAGGGCGAGGCGAAGCGCGGGCTGATGTCGCTGAAGAACTCCATGACGGCGATGGCGTCGATCATATGGCCAAGGCCGTGGCCGCCTATTTCAGCACCGGTGTCGTCGAGCGCGGCGGCCGCCGCTTCGGCGCAGAAGGCGACGCGCGAACGTTCGCTCGACGGCGCGCCCGTCGTGTCGGTGATCTGGCCGCAGCCGACGAGGATGGGTGTCCGATCGTCGATCATTTCAACAACACTTCGATTTCCGTGGGTGCCAGGCCGGCGTCGGCCAGGACACTCCTGGTGTGCTCGCCAAGGTCGGCGACCTTCGGTCCGCTTTGCAGAGGCGAGCCCGAGAAGCGGAAGGGCGGCGCCGGTGACTTGTAGGCACCTGCGCTGTCCTCGATGGTGCAGAGCGAACCGCGATGCTCGACCTGCGGATCCTGCAGCGCTTCGGTGACGGTGAGGTAGGGCGAGCAGGGCACGCCGTGCTTCTCCAGCGCCGCGACGCATTCCTTGACCGTGAGCGTCTTCGACCAGGCCTCGAACTCGTCGACGAACTTGTCCCAATTCATGCGGCGGTCGCCGTACTTCTCGAAACGCGGATCGGTCAGCCAGTCGCGCCGGCCGGCCGCCGTCGCCATGTCCTGGAACGTCTTTTCGCTCGCCGTTGCCAGCATGACATAGCCGTCCTTGGCCTCGACCGGTCCATACATCGGCCGCGACGGCATCTCGAAATCGAACTGCGCTCGGTTCACTTCCCCCAGCAGCATGCCGACCAGACTCTCGAACATCGAGACGTCGACCATCTGGCCTCGGCCGGTGGCGTTGCGCTGATGGAGCGCGGCCAGAATGGCGCCCATGGCGTAGGCGCCGCTGGCATAATCGGCGACGAAGATGCCGCAATTATCCGGCCGCTCACGGCCTTGCTGATAGAAAAGATGAGCCCGGTCGTAGCCGGTCGAGGCGTGGATGACCGGGGCATAGGCTGGCCGTCCGGCGGCGGGCCCGGTCTGGCCGTAGCCGGAGATGGCGCCATAGATGATCCGGGGATTGACCTTCGCCAGCTCTGGATAATCCAGGCCCAGGCGCTTCATCACGCCCGGCCGGTAGTTCTCCAGCACGATGTCGACGACCTTGACGAGCTTCTTCACGGCCACGATCGCCTCGGTCTTCTTGAGGTCGAGCACGATCGACTTCTTGCCGGCGTTGAGCTGGCCGAACATCGTGCCGGCGCCGTTCCTCTGCACGGGCCGCGAGCGCATCAGGTCGCCCTCCGGCGATTCGACCTTGATGACGTCGGCGCCCATGTCGGCCAACAGGCGGGTGCAATGCGGGCCCGCGATGGTCGTCGAGAAGTCGAGGACGCGCAGGCCGTGCAGCGGCCTTGTCTGTTCAGTCATGAGATCACCGCGTTACGAGGACGAGAACGACGCCGCCGACCACGAGGATGCTGCCGATCCATTCGCCGAGGGACGGCCGCTCCTTGAGAACGAGACGCGAGGAGATGAAGGTGAAGACGAGCTCGATCTGGCCGACGGCGCGCACCAGTGCGGCATTCTCGAGTGTCGTGGCGAGCGCCCATCCGGCCGATCCCATCACACTGAAGATGCCGACCCAGATCGAGGAGCGCCAGTTGACCCAGACCTTGCCGAGTTGCGGGCGGTCGCGTCGCAAGAGGTATATCCCCATCAACATGACCTGGATGGTGTTCATGCAGGCGAGCACCGTGATGCCGCGCACCAGAAAGTCGCCTTCGGGCAGTTGCTTGGACGCCTCGCGGATCGTGCCGGCGGCAATGGCAAAGATCGCACCGGAGAGGATTCCATAGCGCGCCCCCTTGTGGGTGAGATCGGCCAGCACGCCGCGTATGTCGGAAAACTTGCCGCGCACGCTCAGGATGGCGACGCCGCCCAGGCAGACCAGGATGCCCGCCCAGGCGCCCAACGCCAGTGGCTCGCCCGCGATGAAGGTCGCGTACAGGGCCACGAACACCATCTCGGTCTTGGAATAGACCGTGCCGACGGCGAAGTTGCGCAAGGAGAAGGCATGGATCATCAGCGAGGTGGCCACGATCTGTGCGACACCGGCGATGGTGACCAGGAGCAGGAACATCCAGGTAATCGTCGGCACATGGCGGCCCGTGCCCCAGACCAGGAAGGCCAGGGCGCCGAGCGCCAGCGGGGCGCCGTAGAGGTAACGGACGAAATTGGCGCCATCGACGCTCAGCAGCCCGCGAATCTTCTGCTGCATCGTCGTCCGGATGTTCTGGCACAACGCGGCGGCGATGGTGATCGGTATCCAGAGCGGCACGGCATGTTCTCCCTTGCGAGGAGTGTATGGCTTCCCCAAACGCGCGTCTGCCGTCCAGATTTCCGCGATGCAGGCCTTATTTCGGCTGCAGGCGACCTATGCATCGGCCACCGGCGTGGCTAAAGTCCCGACCGCATCAGGGGCGATCAAGCGCATCCAGGTGCCAAAAAGAAAGGCCACGTCTTCGTGGACATCCAGGGGGAAGCGATGCTGGGAAAAGCGCTCGGTCGGCGAAGCATTGTCGGGGCCGCGCTTTCCGCCCCCTTGCTCGGTGCGGCAGCACGGGGGCAAGGCGCCTGGCCGACCAAACCCATCCGGATCGTCGTGCCGTTCAATCCGGGCGGGGCGATCGATGCCCTGGTGCGCGTCATCGCCGATGGCCTCACGACGCGGCTGGGCCAGCAGGTCCTGGTCGATCCCAAGCCCGGCGCCAACACGATCGTGGGCGCGGACATCGTCGCCAAGGCAGCCCCCGATGGCTACACCTTCCTGATCACGACGAATTCGACCCACACCAACAACCCGAGCCTTTACGCCAAGCTGCCGTTCGATCCCGACAAGGACCTGATCCCGGTGTCGCTGGTGTCGTTGGGAACGATCCTCGTGGTGGTGAAGGCCGATGCACCGTTCAGCGATCTCCGCGGCATGGCCGCCTGGGCGAAGGGGCTTGGCCGGCCCGCCACCTATGGAAGCTGGGGCATCGGCTCGAGCGGCCATCTCTATGGGCTGATGTTCGAGAAATCTCTCGGCAGTCCCAATGGTGGCGCGCTCTACAGCCACGTGCCCTATCGCGGCGACGTGCCGGCCATCCAGGATGTCGCGAACGGAACGCTCGACATCACCTGGGCGAGCCCGACCAGCGCCAAGCCGCAGATCACCGCCGGCCGGGTGAAGCCGCTGGCCGTTGCCGGGGCCAAGCGCTCCGCGTCGATGCCCGAGCTTGGGACCTTCGCCGAGCAGCTCGTGGCCGGCTTCGACCTCAGCCTCTTCGTCGCGGCCTACGCGCCGGCCGGAACGCCGGCCGACATCGTGAACCGCATGCAGCGCGAGATCGCGGCGGTGATCCGCCAGCCCGACGTCGCCGAGAAACTGATCGCCCAGGGCCAGACTCCGGTGGGCTCGACGCCCGCCGAACTCGCCGCCGTCCTCGCGCGCGAGACGCCGATCTGGGCCGATCTCATCAAGCAATCCGGCGCCAAGGTCGAGTAGGGAGCTCAGCATGAGTGCGACCACCGATATTCGTTCGGCATATGAGCTGAAGCCGCCGACCTACAATGCTAAGCTCACCGAAGTGGGGCGTGGAACGCCGATGGGCGAGCTGCTGCGGCGCTACTGGCATCCCGTCGGCATGGCAGCCGACGCCGATGCCACGCCGCGACCGATAAAGATCCTCGGCGAGGAGTTGATCCTGTTCCGCGACGGCGCAGGCCGGGCGGGACTGGTCTATCCGCGCTGCTGCCATCGCGGCACGACGCTGTACTACGGCAAGATCGAGGAGCGCGGCATCCGCTGTTGCTATCACGGCTGGCTGTTCGACGTCGAAGGTCATTGCCTGGAAATGCCGTGCGAACCCAACCCGACCGGCGCGCAATGCCAGCGCGTGCGCCAGCCATGGTATCCGGTCGAGGAACGTTACGGGCTGGTCTTCGCCTATCTCGGCCCGCCGGCGAAGAAGCCACTACTGCCGCGCTACGAATGCCTGGAAGTGATGCAGTCCGGAGAATTCGTCGAGGCGGACGATTCCAGCATCGGCAGCGGCGGCACCGCGATCGCTCCCTGTAACTGGCTGCAGCATTTCGAGAATGTGGTCGATCCCTACCACGTGCCCATCCTGCATGGCTCGTTCAGTGGACCGCAGTTCGTCGAGGAGATGAACGCCTTTCCCAAGGTGAAGTTCGAGTACGGACGCCAGGGCGTGAAGGCAACTTCGATCCGCCCGAGTGCCGACGGTAAAACCTTCCGCCGCGTCACCGAAGCGGTGGTGCCGACCCTGCGTGTCGTGGCCAATCCGCGGGTCGCCCAATACGGCATGGTCGAATCGATCGGCTGGACGCTGCCGATCGACGACACGCACTATCGCATCTATGTCGCCGGCCGTGTGCGCGAGAAGGGCGAGCTCGCCAAGTTCAAGTCGCGCTACAACGGCAAGACCTGGGCCGAGCTGACGCCGGAGGAACACCAGAAATTCCCCGGCGATGTCGAGGCGCAGGTCGGCCAAGGCGCCATCACCTTCCACTCCGAGGAGCATCTGATGTCCTCGGATCAAGGCGTCTCGATGCTGCGCGTCCTGCTGCAGAAGCAGATCGATATCGTCGCCAAGGGCGGCGATCCGATCGGCGTGGCTTTCGATGCCGAGAGCGCCTACGTCAAATTCGACGCCGGCCAGTACCTCGACGCGCCGTCAGTGTAGATCGGCGCCGATCGCTTCCGTCACCGACGCGAAGCCGTCGCGGGCGAGTAAACTCGCCAACTCGTCCTTGATGCTGCGGACCAGCGGTGGGCCCTCGTACACCATTGCCGAGTAGAGCTGCACGAGGGTCGCGCCTGCGCGGAGCTTGGCATAGGCGTCGGCACCCGAGCCGATGCCGCCACAACCGATCAGGAGGAACTGGCCTTCGACACGGCGCGCGGTCCGGCGCAGCACTTCGGTCGACAGGGCGGTGAGCGGCGCGCCCGAAAGACCGCCGGTCTCTTCGCGGCGTGCCGAGCGCAGCGACGATAGACGCGACAGCGTCGTGTTGCCGACGATGATACCGTCCATGCGAAGATTGCGGCAGACGGCGACGATGTCGTCGAGATCATCGTCGCTGGCGTCGGGTGCGATCTTGACCACGAGCGGCACCGGCTTGTCCGAGATCGCGTCCTGCACGCGCTTGAGCAGGTCGGAGAGCTGGGTGCGGCCCTGGAGATTGCGAAGTCCCGGCGTGTTGGGCGAGGAGACATTGCACACGAGGTAGTCGGCGTAGGGCGCGAGCGCCACGCTGCAGGCGACGTAGTCCGCGGCCCGATCGGTGCTGTCCTTGTTCGCCCCGACGTTGACGCCGACAAAGCCGCGCCGGGGCCGGGCGGCCAGTCTCGAGCGGGCGGCTTCCAACCCTTCGCCGGGGAAGCCCATGCGGTTGATGACGCCGCGATCCTCGGGCAGCCGGAAGAGACGCGGGCGCGGATTGCCCTCCTGCGGCCGGGGCGTGACGCTGCCGATCTCGACGAAGCCGAAGCCGAGACCGAGCATGGCATCGGGAACCTCGGCATTCTTGTCGAAGCCGGCGGCGAGACCGATGGGATTGGGCAACTGGCGGCCCCAGGCGGAAACCGCAAGCGACGGCGGGTCGGGACGGCGATCCGCCGGCATCAATCCGCTTTTGAGGGCGCGAAGCGCCAGACCGTGCGCCGTCTCCGCGTCGAGGCGGGACAGAATCACATCGGCGAGGGAATACCAGACGGCCATGGCCGTCTGGTTAGCAGAGAGTCCCTGTGGAGCGCTCGCCCCTTAGAGAAGTTGAGGCTTAGTGGAGTTGGGCCTTAGCGGCGGTCGAAGCCGTTCTGCGGCCGCAGAGCCATCGAGTCGCTGAACACGACCATGAACAACTCGCGGAAGAGCTGCTGGATGCGCGGATCGTCGGGGCCAGTCGCGGGCGTCCAGGCGGTCGTCGTCGACATCGTCATGTCGTTGCGACAGTAGACGGCGAAGACCTTGAACACGCCGGGCGTACTGGGGCCGCTTCGCTTCACGCTCTGGCAGACCGCGTCGGCGCGAAGATCGTTGGCGTAATCGAACACCAGCTCGAGCCGGTAGTAGGGACGGGGATCCTCGGAGGGCTTGGAATAGGTGAAGGTGAGGTTGTGCCGCGGCTTGGCCGCCTGCATGGCCGGTAGCAGCGCCTGGGCAACCTCGTCGAACGGCACATTGGGGAACGGATTGCCCTGGATGACGACCTGGAAGGGCTTGTTGTCGGCGGCAACCCAGAAGTCGGTGTAGTCGTACTGGGGAGCGTACCAGACGCCGCCGATGGTGGCCGCGCAGGCGATGGCCGGGACGGCAATGACGGCAGCAACTGCCGCTGCAATTCTCTTGGCGTAACGCATGTGGACGTTCTCCTCAGCGCCTTTCCTGGTCCTACACGGTACGGGACGATTGTGGCCGCATCACATCACATTATCGCGCATCGGGCGTCAGCCCGGCGTAAGCTGATCAGACATCCAGGTCGCGCGCGAACTTGGCATTTTCCTGGATGAAGGCGTAACGCTTCTCCGGCTTCCGGCCCATCAGATCCTCGACCAGAACGCGCGTACGCATCTCGTCCTCGCGGCGATCTTGGGCCGCGGTCGGAACATCGACCTGCAGCAGCACCCGTTTGGTCGGGTCCATCGTCGTCTCGCGCAGATGGACCGACTGCATCTCGCCCAGGCCCTTGAAGCGGGTGACATCGGCCTTGCCGTTGAATTCGGTCCGCATCAGCTCGTCCTTCTGGGCGTCGTCCTGCGCATAAGCGGTCTTGCCGCCCTTGCTGATACGGAACAACGGCGGCTGGGCGAGAAAGAGATGGCCGTTCTCGATCAGCTTCGGCATCTCGCGATAGAAGAACGTCATCAGCAGCGAAGCGATATGGGCGCCGTCGACGTCGGCGTCGGTCATGATGATCACCCGCTCGTAGCGCAGGCGATCGTCGTTGTAGTGCGCACCGGCGCCGCAGCCCAGCGCCTGGATGAGGTCCTGGATCTCCTGGTTCTCACGCATCTTGTCGGAAGTGGCGCTGGCCACGTTCAGGATTTTTCCACGCAACGGCAGAATGGCCTGCGTCTCGCGATTGCGCGCAGCCTTGGCCGAGCCGCCGGCCGAATCGCCCTCGACCAGGAAGATCTCGGTACCGAGCGAGGCCGAGCTGCTGCAGTCGGCGAGCTTGCCCGGCAGCCGCAGCTTGCGTGTCGCCGTCTTGCGTTGCTGCTCGCGGTCCTGCTTGCGGCGCAGCCGGTCCTCGGCCTTGGCGACGACATGCTCCAGCAGGACGTTGCCGACTTCCTTGTCGCCGGTCAGCCAATGCTCGAAATTGTCGCCGATGACCGTCTCGACGAGCTTGGTCGCCTCGACGCTGACCAGCCGTTCCTTGGTCTGGCCCTGGAACTGCGGCTGCTCGATGAAGATCGAGACGAGGCCGGCCGCGCCATCGAGCACGTCGTCGGCCGTGATGACCGAACCCTTGCGGTTGCCCGTGAGCTCGGCATAGCGCTTGAGGCCGCGCAGCAGGGCGCTGCGGAAGCCCGATTCGTGCGTGCCGCCCTCGGCCGTCGGCACGGTGTTGCAGTAGGAGCGGACGAAGCCTTCTTCGTCGTTCGGCCACCACACGGCCCACTCGACCTTGCCGCCGATGGTACCGTTGCTCTCGCTCTTGGCTTCACCGGCGAAGGGCTGCGGCACCACGGTGCCGCGCTGGCCGATCTCGGAGGTCAGGTAGTCCTTGAGACCACCGGGGAAGTGGAAACTCTCTTCCTCGGGAATCTCGCCGCTCCCCCCCTTGTCGTTACGTGGCAGCAGGGACTTGTCGCATTTCCAGCGAATCTCGACGCCGCGGAACAGATACGCCTTGGAGCGCGCCATGCGGTAGAGCCGCTCGGGCACGAACAACTGCTTGCTGAAGATCTCGGGATCGGGATGGAAGGTGATGGTCGTGCCGCGACGGTTGGGCGCCGGTCCGGCCGACTTCAGCTTGGTGGCCGGCTTGCCGCGCGAGAAGGTCTGGACCCAGGCCTGGCGATCGCGGGCGACCTCGACCACCAGATCGTCGGAGAGGGCATTCACGACAGAGACGCCGACGCCGTGCAGGCCGCCCGACGTGGCATAGACCTTGTTGTTGAACTTGCCGCCGGAATGCAGCGTGGTGAGGATGACTTCCAGTGCCGACTTGTTCTTGAACTTGGGGTGCGGGTCGGTCGGAATGCCGCGGCCGTTGTCGCGGACCAGGATGCGATTGCCCGGCAGCATCTCAAGCCAGATCGTGTCGGCGTGGCCGGCGACGGCCTCGTCCATCGAATTGTCGAGCACCTCGGCCACGAGATGATGCATGGCCCGCTCGTCGGTGCCGCCGATATACATGCCCGGGCGCTTGCGGACGGGCTCGAGCCCCTCCAGCACCTCGATATCGCGGGCAGTGTAGGAATTGTCCTTGGTCGCCGCGGCGCGCTTGCCGCCTCCCGACCGATCGAACAGATCGCCGTTCTTGGCCATGTTTGCTTCTTTTGTTACCGGCCGCGCGAGGGGATCACTTGATGGCCGGTGGAGCATGGGTATGGTAGCAAAATTGCCCGAAATCAACCATATCCGGTGGGGTATCGATGTCTGAAAGTCGCCGTGATCCCATCGTAAGGACCGTGCCGCAGCCTGCCGATATGAACGGCAACGGCGACATTTTTGGCGGCTGGGTGCTCTCCCAGATGGACATTGCGGGCGGCTCGCTGGCCGCCCGGGTGGCCAAGGGCAGGGTGGCGACCGTGGCGATCACGGCCATGACCTTCGTCCAGCCGATCAAGGTAGGAGATATGGTGTCGATCTACGGAGAAGTCGTAAAAGTCGGCCGGACCTCGATCACCATCGCCCTGGAGACGGTGGTGCATCGCCGCCACGAGGAGACGGATTTGCGCGTCACCCACGGCACCTTCGTCTTCGTGGCGATCGACAATGAGGGCAAGCCGCGACAGGTTCCGGTGCAGGACAGCGCGACGTGAGGATCAACATGAGGATCGTCGGCGGACTGCTTCTCGCGATTGCCGGCCTCCTGGTCTCCGCCGTGGCCCATGCCCATCCTCACATCTGGATTCAGGAAGTGGTCCGGGTCATCGCCAAGGACGGCAAATATACTCATGTCGAGATCGAATGGCGGTTCGATCCGTTTTCGAGCGAGATCGAGATTCCCCTGATCGACGAGAACAAGGACGGCAAGTTCTCGGCCAAGGAAACGAAGGTACTGGCCGACGAGATGATGCCCGAGCTCAAGAAGTACGGCTATCTCACTTGGCTGAATACCGGCGCCAAGGATTTCCGCCCGACCCAGCATCCGGCTTTCTCTGCCCGCATCGACGATCCGGCAAGCTTCATCCCGCCCGAATGGGACCGCAGCGCCGGTGACAATTCCGGCATGCCGATGCCCGCCAACAAGCGGAGCGCATCGCCCGATGCGCCACGCAAGAACGGGCCGCGCAACCTGGTGTACGTCATGCGCTTCGCGCTGCCCGAACCGACCAAGATGTTTTCGATCGTTACCTACGATCCGGAGGACTTCATGCGGCTCGAGGTCGACAAGGCGTCGGTTCCCGCCGGTTGCTCGCTGTCGAGGAATCCGGCGCACAAGACCGAGTTCGTGCGCGGCTATCCCGTGTTCGCGGACATCGTGACATGCCGGCTTCCGTGAAGTCGGCCGTCCTGCGCTCGCCATTCCTCTGGGTCGGCGTGCTGTTGCTGCTGGCGCTGATGGGCGCGCTGGTCTTCAGCGACGGCGTCGCGGAACTCGCACGCTACAGCGCCCAATACCAGCGGCAGATCCAGCAGTCGCTGTCGACGGCGCTGCGCGACATCCAGTCCGGCTCCGGCTCGGTGGCGCTGTGGACCCTTGTCGCCGTCTGCTTCGGCTATGGCGTCGTGCACACGCTGGGCCCGGGCCACGGCAAGGCTGTCGTCGTTGCCTATTTCCTCGACAGCACCAAGCCCAGGGTCTGGGTCGAGGGCATCTTCGCCGGTGCCTGGATCGCCTTCACCCATACGCTCGCGGCTCTGCTGCTCGCTGGCGCCTTAAAAATGTTCTACGCCGTCGGCCTGCTCGGCGCGCTCCGCGAAGTGCGCAACGTCGAGATCGTCTCCTATGTCCTGATCCTGCTTGTTGGCTTCTGGCGGCTGTGGGCAGGCGTCACGGGGCGACTGCATGAGCATTCCCACGGGGCAGGGCATGATCATGATCATGATCACGATCACGGACATCACCACGAGCACGCCGCGCCGCAACGGACAATCGCGGGTTGGCTGCTGCTGACGGCGGCCGGCATCGCGCCATGCGCCGGCGCCCTGGTGGTGATACTGCTGTCGGTGGCGCTGGGCGTGATGTGGGCCGGGGTCATCGGCGTCGTGGCCATCGCCTCCGGCATGGCGATCACGCTGGCGGCCATCGGCATGGCGTCGATGGTCGCGCACCGGCTGATCATCGGCGACGGCCGTTCCCAGGAAATCGGCCGCTTCACCTCGATCGCCGCTTCCCTGATCGTGATCGCGACGGCTGGAACGCTGCTGCTGGGCGCGCTCGAACGCTTCATCCGCTGAGTTAACCGTGGCTGAAATCACGGTGCCGAGCCGGACGTCCCGGCCATTGCGCGGCGTCCTCTTCATGTGCATCGCCTGCGCCTTGTTCCCGATCATGAACGGGATCGTGAAGCTGCTGGCCGTGAGCTACGAGCCCCAGCAGATCGTCTGGTTCCGCATCGTCTCGCATCTGGTACTGGTCGCGGCCGTGTTCATGCCGCGCATGGGGCTGGGCCTCCTGCATACGCGTCGGATCGGCACGCAATTCGTAAGTTCGGTGATGATGCTGCTATCGACCCTGTTCTTCTTCTCGGCGGTGAAGTCGATCCCGGTCGCGGAGGCGATCTCCGTCACCTTCGTGGCGCCGCTCGCGGTCGTGTTGCTCGCCTGGCCGCTGCTCGGTGAGCGCATCACGATGTTCCGGCTGGCCGCCGTGGTCGTGGGCTTCACCGGCGTGCTGATCGTGATCCGGCCGGGAAGTGCCGTGTTCCAGTGGGCGTCGCTGCTGCTGCTGGGCAGCGCCATCTGCTACGCGGTCTACCAGATCCTGATCCGGCGCCTGGCCGGCATCGACGCGCCCGCGACGTCGATCTTCTACAGTGTCCTGCTGGGCGCGATCCTGATGTCGCTCTGGCTGCCGTTCGTCTGGAAGACGCCCGTTGCCTGGACCGACTGGGCGCTGCTCTGCTCGCTGGGCCTGTTCGGTGCGCTCGGCCACTACTGCGTCGCCAAGGCCATGACCTACGCCTCGGCCAACTTCGTGGCGCCGTTCAACTATACGCAGATGATCGGCTCGGTCATCGTGGGCTACCTGATGTTCGCCGAAGTGCCGGACTTCTACACCTGGCTTGGGACCGCGGTGATCGTGGGCGCAGGCCTGATGGTCGGCTGGCAAGGCCGCCGACCGGCAAAGACTTGAGCAGGAGAGACCATGCCTTATCTCGTTGCCACCGATTTGCCGACAGAACCTGCCGGCGTTCGTTTCCGCGCACTGCTCGAACGACCGCAGATCCTGCGCATGCCGGGCACGCACAACGGCATTGCCGCCCTGCAGGCGACGCGTGCGGGCTTCGAAGCGCTCTATCTGTCGGGGGCGGCCATGTCGTCGTCCATGGGATTGCCCGATCTCGGTGTCATCACCGTCGACGAGGTCTGCTTCTTCATTCGCCAGGTGGCGCGGGCGTCCGGCCTGCCGGTGCTGGTCGACGGCGACACCGGCTATGGCGAGGCGCTGAATGTCATGCACATGGTCCGCGCCTTCGAAGAGGCGGGCGCCGGTGCCGTGCACATAGAAGACCAGATCCTGCCCAAGAAATGCGGCCACCTGAACAACAAGAAACTGGCGGAGCCGCACGACATGGCGGCCAAGATCGCCGGCGCCGCCAAGGCGCGGCGCAACCTCGTGGTCATCGCCCGCACCGATGCCGCGGCAAGCGAGGGTATCGATGGCGCCGTGGCGCGGGCCAGGCTCTATCTCGAGGCGGGCGCCGACGCGATCTTCCCGGAGGCCTTGACCAACGCCGAGATGTTTCGCGCCTTCGCCAAGGCGATGCCGGGTGTCAAACTGCTCGCCAACATGACCGAGTTCGGGCGGACGCCATTTTTTACGGCAGGCGAGTTCGAGGCCATGGGCTACCACATGGTGATCTGGCCGGTGTCGGCGCTACGGGCGGCGAACAAGGCGCAGGAGAGGGTGTACGCGGCCATCAAGCGCGATGGTGGCACGCAGAACGCGCTCGACCAGATGCAGACGCGCCAGGAACTCTACGACACGATCCGCTATCATGAGTACGAGGCGCTGGACGCCTCGCTGGTGAAGACAGTCGTGCCGCAGGGCATGCCGCAGCGCGACTAGAGTCCCAGCGCGGACAGATCAGGCGCGCGACGATGGAAGTCCGTCGCGTCCTGGAAGGCTTTGCCGAGACGCAGGACGTCGCCTTCGGCGAACGGCTTGCCGACGATCTGGATGCCGAGCGGCAGGCCGCCCGATTGGCCGGAGGGCATGGCGAGGCTGCAGAGGCCGAGGTAGTTGGCCGGTCGCGTCAGGAAGCCCGGGATGGGCGAGGTCTCGTCGACTTCGGGGAGCGGGATCGCCGGCACGGCCATGGTCGGCATCACGATGGCATCGTAGGGCCGGAACCAGTCGGCGAAAATCCGCCGGCGCTCGCCCATCATGCGAATCTCCTCGGCGTAGGCACCGGGCAGCAGCATCTTGGCCGCCCGCGCGCGCTCGCGCACGCCAGGGCCGATCGCCTTGCTCATGTCCTCGATGTAGTCGCGATGGAGCGAATAGGCCTCCGACGAGATCATCGTTCCCGCCGGTCGCGAGAGATCGAAATACCAGTCCGGCAGACGCACCGCTTCGACGACGGCGCCGAGGGCTTCGAACGTCCGGGCTGCCGCCTGCCAGGCCTTGATCACGTCGGGATGCGTGAAGTTCGGCATCTGCTTGGTGTCCGGCACCGCGATCCGCATGCCCTCGATCGAGCCGGGCCGCGCCGCGAGCGTGAAATCCTCCAGCGGCTGGCCGAGCGTCGTCGGGTCGCGCGGGTCGGGTGCTGCAAGCGCATTCAGCATCAGCGCGCAATCCTCGACCGAACGGGCCATCGGTCCGATCGAATCGAGACTCCAGCTCAACATGATGGTGCCGGAAAGGCCGATGCGCCCGAAGGTGACTTTCAGGCCGACGAGGCCGTTGAAGGCCGAGGGAATACGCACGGAGCCGCCAGTGTCGCTGCCGATACCGGCCGGCGTCAGCCGCGCCGCAACGGCAACGCCGGTGCCGCTCGAGGAACCGCCAGGCACGCGATGGGTCGCAAGGTCCCAGGGATTCCACGGCGCGCCCATCAGGGGATTGGTGCCCCAGCCGCCGAAGGCGAACTCGACCATGTGCAGCTTGCCGAGCGGGATCATGCCGGCGGCGGTGAGGCGCTCGACGGTATTGGAAGTCTCGGTGGCGACCCGCGCCTCGAACATCTTCGAGCCGCCGGTGCCGACCTTGCCGGCGATATCGCAGAGATCCTTGTAGGCGACGGGCAGGCCGTGCAGCGCCGGCAAGGGGAAGCCCGCCACGCGCGCACTGTCGGCGCCGTCCGCCATCGCCTTGGCCGCATCGGCGTAGACCTCGGTGAAGGCGTGGAGCTTGTCGTTGCCCTTGGCGATTCGGCCGAGCAGGGCATCGACGATCTCGCGCGACGAGAATTGTTTGGCGGCGAGGCCGGCCGCGAGTTCGGTCAGGGTGAGTGTGTGCAGGCTCATGTCGGTGCTCACCTTTAATAAGTTGCGCGGCCGCCGGAGAGGTCGAACGTCGCGCCGGTCGAGAAGGTGCAGTTGCTCGAGGCGAGCCACGCGACCATCTCGGCCACTTCGTCGACTTCGCCGAAGCGGTTCATGGGAATCTTCGACAGCATGTAGTTGATGTGCTGCTCGGTCATCTGGCTGAACAACTCCGTCTTCACCACTGCCGGCGCGACGCAGTTCACCAGCACACCCGTCGTAGCAAGTTCCTTGCCGAGCGACTTGGTGAGGCCGATCACGCCGGCCTTCGAGGCGGAGTAGGCCGAGGCGTTGGGATTGCCTTCCTTGCCGGCGACCGAGGCGATGTTGACGATGCGTCCCCAGCCACGCTTGGCCATGCCGTCAGCCACCGCGCGATTGCAAAGAAACACGCCAGTGAGATTGATATCGATCACCTGCCGCCAGGCATCGACAGGATAGGTGGCAACCGTCGTGTTCGGCCCGGTGATGCCGGCGCTCGCGACCAGGATATCGGGCGGTGCGAGCCGTTTCTCTGTGGCGGCGAGCGCTGCGGCAACGGACGTTTCGCTGGTCACGTCGACCTCTATGGCGATGGCGCCCTTCAGCGCGGCCGCCGACTGCTCGGCGCGCGCCAGGTCACGATCCCAGAGGGCGGCACGACCACCGCCGGCCGTGATCTTCGCCGCGCAGGCGAGGCCGATGCCACGCGCGCCACCGGTCACGATCGCCGTCCGGCCCTTGAACAATTCCGCCTCCATGCCCATCCCCCAAGCTCTTGATCTCTCTAGCGATTCCCACCATATCGGCGGCCCGCGCCATCCGCTACACTGACGCCAGCGCATTCCTTCAGCGTTTTCCCCAAGCGTTCCCACGGGAGTTGCATGTCCTCCGCCACGCCGGCCTCCATCGACGCCACCGTCGAGCTTCTGAAGAGCGGCGACTATATCGCCGATCGCAGCCTCGCCACCGTCCTTTACCTCGCCCTCAAGCTTGGCCGTCCGCTGTTCTGCGAAGGCGAGGCGGGCGTGGGCAAGACGGAGATCGCCAAGGTGTTAGCCGCGACCCTGAAGCGGCCGCTGATTCGCCTGCAATGCTACGAAGGCCTCGATGTCTCCTCGGCCGTGTACGAATGGAACTATGCAAGGCAGATGATCGAGATCCGGCTGGCCGAGGCGCAAGGCGTGCACGATCGCGGCCAGTTGGCGGCCGACATTTTCGACGAACGGTTCCTGATCCGTCGCCCGTTGCTCGAGGCCCTCAGCCCGCACACCGAAGGCGCACCGATCCTGCTGATCGACGAATTGGACAGGACCGACGAACCTTTCGAAGCCTACCTGCTCGAGTTGCTTTCCGACTTCCAGGTCACGATCCCCGAACTCGGCACGGTGAAGGCGGCGCAGACGCCGATCGTGATCGTGACTTCCAATCGCACCCGTGAAATCCACGACGCACTCAAGCGCCGCTGCTTCTATCACTGGGTCGACTATCCCGACCTGAAGCGCGAACTGGAGATCCTCAAGGTGAAGGCGCCGGGATCGAGCGAGCGCCTGTCACGCCAAGTCGTGGGCTTCGTGCAGGAACTGCGCAAGCTCGACCTCTTCAAGGCGCCGGGTGTGGCCGAGTCGATCGACTGGGCCACGGCACTGTCGGAGCTGAACACGCTCGACCTCGACCCCAGGACCATCAACGACACGCTGGGTGTGCTGCTGAAATACCAGGACGACATCCAGCGTCTGCAAGGTTCCGAAGCGGCGGAGATACTGCGCAAGGTGAAGTCCGACATTGCAGCAGCGCCGCTGGGCTGAGGCCGCGGCCATGGACGCGCTGCCCGACACATCGGCCGCGCCTGATCCGGGCGACGGCAAGCTCGCCACCAACATCGTGCACTTTGCCCGCACGCTGCGCACCGCCGGCCTGCGCGTCGGTCCGGGGCAAATTCTGCGCGCCATCGAAGCCGTCGAGGCCGCTGGCCTGAAGAAGCGCGACGACTTCTACTGGACCCTGCATTCGGTCTTCGTGAACCGGCGCGATCAGCGCGAGATCTTCGATCAGGCCTTCCACGTCTATTGGCGCAATCCGCGTCTCCTGGAAAAGATGATGGAGATGCTGCTGCCGCAGGTTGGTGTGCCGGCGGACCAGGACGAGCGCAAGCAACTCAGCCGCCGCCTGCAGGAAGCGCTGCAGCCCGGCCGCGGCGAGGCGCCGACCAACGAGGACGAGCCGCCGGAAGTCGAGGTCGAAGCCACCTTCACCGTCTCCGACCGCGAGATCCTGCAGCACAAGGACTTCGAGCAGATGTCGCAGGCCGAGATCGACGACGCGCTGCGCGCCATCGCCCGGATGCGCCTGCCGGTGCCCGAGCGGCGGACCCGCCGCTACCGTGCCGCGCGGCGCGGGCCGCGGGTGGATTTCCGCGCCTCGCTGCGCCGGGCGCTGCGGCCGGAAGGTCTTACCGAGCTGCGCCGCCGCGAGCCGCGCCGCCGACCGCCGCCGCTGGTCATCCTGTGCGATATCTCGGGCTCGATGTCGCGTTACACCCGCATGTTCCTGCACTTCATGCATACCATCACCAACGATCGGGACCGGGTCTACTGCTTCACTTTCGGCACGCGGCTGACCAACGTGACCCGGGCCTTGCGTTATAGGGATGTGGATATAGCGCTGGCCAAAGCCTCGGCGCAGGTCGAAGATTGGTCGGGTGGCACACGCATTGGACTGGCTCTGCATGAATTCAACAACAAATGGTCGCGCCGGGTGCTGGGCCAAGGCGCGGTTGTCGTGCTGATCACCGATGGGCTGGATCGGGAAGGCGGCGGCGGGCTGGCCGAGGAGATGGAGCGGCTGCACAAATCCTGCTCCCGCCTGGTTTGGCTCAACCCGCTCTTGCGCTACGGTGCCTATGAACCCAAATCTCAAGGCAACAAGGCGATGTTGCCTCATGTCGATGAGTTTCGTCCCGTCCACAACCTCGAGAGCCTGACCGGGCTGATCGCGGCTCTGGGGGCGGTGATACCGGGCGCCGACAGGCGGCTCGCAGCTTGGCAGACGGAACTGCGCAAGGAGTAGGGATCATGAGCGACGCTCTCGACGTGCTGGATCAGGTCGGCAAATGGAAAAATTCGGGCAAAGGCGTCGCCGTGGCCACGGTGATCACGACCTGGGGATCCTCTCCCCGGCCGGTGGGCAGCCAGCTCGGCGTCGATGACTCGGGCGCCATGGTGGGCTCCGTGTCGGGCGGCTGTATCGAGGGCGCCGTGGTGAAGGAAGCGCTGGCGGCGATCGCCGACGGCAAGCCGCGGCTGCTCGATTTCGGCGTCACCGATGAACAGGCCTGGGACGTCGGCCTGGCCTGCGGTGGCAAGGTCCAGGTGTTCGTCGAGAAGGTGAGCTGATCCGATGAAGACCGAGACCATTGCGGCCCTTCAGCAGGCCCGTACCAAGCGCACCGCCGTCACCTTGGCGACGCGCCTCAGTGATGCCGCCGAAACCTTGATCTATATCGACAAGGCCGAGGGCGCGATGGCGGGCGATGCCACGCTCGTGTCTGCTGCGCGCCGCGCCATGGCGATGGGCCGCAGCGAGACGATCGATTTCGGCGACCAGAAGATCTTCCTGAATGTCTACGTGCCGCCGCCGCGCCTTATCGTCGTGGGCGCGGTCCATATCGCACAGACACTGGCGCCGATGGCGACCATGCTCGACTTCGACGTCACCGTGGTCGATCCGCGCGGCGCCTGGGCGACCAGCGCGCGCTTTCCCGGCGTGAAGGTGATTCAGGACTGGGCCGACGAGGCGTTTCAAGCGATGGGCCTCGACGTTTCGACCGCCGTCGTCACGTTGACGCACGATCCCAAGCTCGACGATCCGGCGCTCGAGTCGGCGCTCAAGTCCGATGTCTTCTATATCGGTGCGCTCGGCAGCCGGAAGACCCATGCCAGGCGCAAGGAGCGGCTGGCCGAAGTGGGGATTACCGACGAGATGTTCGCGCGCGTCCACGGCCCGGTCGGCCTCAATATCGGCGCCAAGTCGCCGGCCGAGATTGCCGTTTCGATCCTGGGTCAGATCGTCGAAGTGCGGGCGTGCCGCCTCGAGGCGCTGGCCGGTCCGAAGGTGGTCGCGGCGTGAGGTTTGGCGAGACTCCGATCGACGAGGCCACCGGCGCCATCCTGGGCCATAGCTGGCGCTCGGGTGGAGTCAACTTCGCCAAGGGCAGGACCTTGTCCGCGGACGATGTCGCCAAGCTGAAGGCTGCAGGAGTGTCGACCGTCGTCGCTGCGCGCCTCGATCCCGACGATGTGCATGAGGACGAAGCCGCCGCGACGGTCGCCAAGGCCTTGGCGGGCGAGGGCATCGAGGTCACCGCGCCGTTCACCGGTCGCTGCAATCATTTCGCCAAAGGCTCGGGTCTGGTCGTCGTCGATCACGAGCGCATCGATGCGCTGAACGAACTGGACGAGTCGGTGACCGTCGCCACGCTGCCGCCCTTTGCGCGCGTCGAGCCGCGCCAGATGGTGGCCACGGTGAAGATCATTCCCTATGGCGCCCCGCGTACCGCGGTCGATCGCGCCGTCGGCGTGGCGCATTCGGCCAACCGGCCTCTCATTTCCGTGGCGCCATTCCGGGCGATGCGAGCGGGGCTGGTGCAGACAAAACTACCGGGCACACGCGACAAGGTGCTCGACAAGGCCCTCGGCACGACGACCAAGCGGCTGACGTCCCTTGGCAGCACATTGAACGGTGAACGCCGCGTCGCGCACGATGCCGACGCCATCGCAGGGGCGTTGAAGGAATTGAAGGCGGAAGGCTGCGACCTCTTCCTGATCGCGGGCGCGTCGGCGATCGTCGATCGCCACGATGTCGTGCCGCTCGGCATCGCCGCGGCGGGTGGCGAGGTTCATCACTTCGGCATGCCGGTCGATCCCGGCAATCTGTTGCTGACCGCCGAACTCGACGGCAAACCGGTGCTCGGCCTGCCGGGCTGCGCGAAATCGCCCAAGTATAACGGTTTCGACATGGTGCTGGAACGGCTGGCTGCCGGCCTGACTGTGGGCCGCGCTGAAATCGTCCGCATGGGCGCGGGCGGTCTGCTCGCCGAGATCGCGAGCCGCCCTCAGCCGCGCGACGACATTGATCCGACAGAGGACGAGGGGCCGCAGCAGGCGCCCCGGGTTGCGGTTCTGGTGCTGGCCGCCGGGCGGTCGACGCGCATGGGCGGCCCCAACAAGATGCTGGCCCACGCCAACGGCGAGCCTCTGATCGTGCATGCCGTGAAGGCCGCACTCGCCTCCCAGGCCGTCGAAATCGTGGTCGTGCTCGGCCACATGGCCGACCAAGTGAGGGCGGCCATCGAAACTGCCATCCCAGGTCGGTCGCGCCTGCGCTTTGTCACCAATCCTGATTTTGCCGAAGGCCTCAGCACGTCGGTGCGCACCGGGATCGGTGCGCTCAGCTCCAACGCCGATGCAGCGGTCGTGCAGCTCGGTGACATGCCGGGCGTTGGCGCCGGTCTCCTCAATCGCCTGATCGCAGCCTTCAGTCCGGTCGAAGGTCGCGCCATCTGCGTGCCGACGGTCGGCGGCAAGCGCGGCAATCCGGTTCTGTGGGCACGGCGCTTCTTTCCGGAGATGGCCTTGCTGTCCGGCGACAGTGGCGCCAAGCACCTGATCGGCGAACATGCCGATCTCGTCTGCGAGGTCGAGATGGCAGGGGAGGCCGCAATCACCGACATCGACACACCCGAAGCGCTGGCGGCGTGGCGGGAACGGAGTCTGGCATGAGTTGCCCATCATGAGCTTTGACGTCGCCGCAGTTCGTGGCCAGTTTCCGATCCTGTCCGAGATCATCGACGGTCGGCCGATCCACTATCTCGACAATGGCGCATCGGCGCAGACGCCCGATGCGGTGCTCGACGCCGTGCGAACCTACGAAACCACGGGCCGCGCCAATGTCCTGCGCGGCGTCCATCGGCTCGCCGAGCGGGCGACCGACGCCTACGAGAACGCACGCGCCGACGTCGCGCGATTTCTCGGCGTTCAGCCGATGGAGATCGTATTCACCGGCGGATGTACCGCGGCGATCAATCTGGTCGCCTATTCCTACGGCTCGCTGCTGAAGCCGGGCGATCGCATCCTGCTGTCGGAGCTCGAACACCATTCCAACATCGTGCCGTGGCAGCTCCTGCGCGCGCGCGCCGGCCTCGAGATCGACATGATCCCGGTGACGACCGATGGCCGGATCGATCTCGAAAAACTCCCGGGCCTTCTCACGCCGCGGACCAGGCTCATCTCGCTGGCGCATGTCTCCAACGTGACCGGTGCGATGATCGATGTCGGCGCCGTGGTCGCCGCCGCAAAGTCCGTCGGCGCCAAGGTCATGCTCGATGGCGCACAGCGCGCACCGCACGGGCCCGTCGACCTGCCGTCGCTCGGCATCGATTTCTATGTCTTTGCCGGTCACAAGGCCTATGGGCCGAACGGCATTGGCGTTTTGTGGGCCAAGCCGGACCTGCTCGACGCCATGCCGCCTTTCATGGGTGGTGGCTCGATGATCGGCCGAGTGACTTTCGCCGAGACGACCTGGGCGCCGCCGCCGCGTCGCTTCGAAGCGGGGACGCCACCCATCGGGCCCGCGATCGGCCTCGGCGCCGCCTGCAAATGGATGCAGGCACTGGACTGGACTGGCGCGCACGCGCACGAAATGACGATGGTGCAGCACCTGATGGATGGTCTGCAGAAGATCGACGGTGCACGGATATTCGGACCGGCAGGACTGCAGAACCGCTATCCCGTCGTGTCATTCACGCTGGACGGCGTGCACCCGCACGATGTCGCCCAGACCCTCGATTCCTTCGGCGTCGCCGTGCGTGCCGGCCATCACTGTGCGCAGCCGCTCATGGACCGCTTCGATCTCGACGGCACGACCCGGGTTTCAATGGCGCCGTACAACGACGGCAGCGACATCGACGCCCTGCTGACCGGCGTCCGCCGCGCGGCCAAGACCCTGCGATGAGCGACCAGCTCTACCAGGACCGGATCGTGGCGCTCGCCAAGGCCAAGACCGGCGCGGGCAAGCTGGCGGCGCCGACGAAATCGGCCCGTCGCGACAACCCGCTGTGCGGCGACCGCGTGACGATCGACGTCCGGCTGGACGGGCAGGGACGGATCGAAGAGATCGCCCATCAGGTGCGCGGCTGCCTGCTCTGCCAGGCGTCGGCCTCGGCCTTGTCTTCGGTCGCCGTGGGCCGGGACGCGGCGGGCATTGCCGCCGTGCGTCATGATGCCGAACGGGCAATCGGACGGGAGGCAGGCGAAGCCGCCGAACCGTTCGCCGCCTTCGCACCCGTGGCCGCACACAAGTCGCGGCAGGAGTGCGTGCTGCTGCCGTTCGAGGCTCTGAAAGACGCTCTCTCCTAGTTTCGTCGCGCCGCCGCCCCGCTTGGGACATAGTCAGAGGTCACGGTGTGTGCTGCATCGCCGGGGAGGCTTTATGCGACACTTTCTCACCAGTCTGGCTCTGTTGGGCCTTTTCGCGTTTCCAACCCTCGCCTTCGCCCAGGACCTCGCGCTGAAACGGGTCATGCTGTCGTCGGGCGGCATGGGTTACTTCGAATACGAAGCCACCGTCGACGGCGACGCGACGTTGAAGCTCACGGTTTCGCTCCCGCAGGTCGACGACGTGCTGAAGAGCCTGGTCGTCTATGACGACAAAGGCGGGGTCGGCGGTCTCAGCCTGCCGGGCCGCGAGCCGCTGGCCCAGGCCTTCAAGGACCTCCCGTTCGATCAGGAGTCGCTCGGATCGCCCAGTCAGCTGCTGGCCACTCTGAAGGGAGCGCAGGTCACGGTCGGTGGCAGCCGCTCGGTGTCAGGCCGCATCGTCTCGGTCCAGGAAGAGACCGTTGCCCTCGGCAGCGACAAGGGAACGACCACGCGTACGCGCGTCACCTTGTTCACCGATCGCGGCCTGCAGCAGTTCATTCTGGAAGACGCCGAGAACCTGCAGTTCGCCGACGCCGCATTGCGTGACAAGGTCGGCCAGGCCTTGATCGCCATCCAGGGAAATCGCGCCAAGGATGCCCGCACCATCGAACTGTCGACACGCGGCGCGGGCAAACGCACCGTCCGTGTTGCCTATATCGTCGAGGCACCGGTGTGGAAGGCGTCCTACCGCCTGACCCTCGGAGCGGACCCGACAGCGGCCCGCTCGGCGCTGCAGGGCTGGGCCACGATCGAGAACCTGAGCGGCCAGGACTGGAAGGACGTCGAGCTCACGTTGGTATCGGGCCGGCCGGTCGCCTTCAGACAGGCTCTCTACGACGCCTATTACGTCACACGGCCGGAAGTGCCGGTCGAAGTCGCCGGACGTCTTGTGCCCAACGTGGATCGTGGAGGCGTTGCCACCAGCCAGCCCAAGGCATCGACCATGCCGGCCATGCCCGCGCCGTCGCCGTATCGTCCGCAACAGGAACGCACGATGGCGCCGGCCGGTGCGCCCCCGCCGCCACCGCCGCCCGTCGCCGCCGCGGCCGACCAGATCGAGGCCACGGATGCCGCGACCCAGGTCATCTTCAAGTTCCCGCGCGCCGTCAGCGTCGACAACGGCCGAACGCTGTCGATCCCGATCATCGACCGGCAGGTCCCGGCGTTGCGGATGGCGCTCTATCAAGCCGACACGGCTGCGCGCAATCCGCTGGCCGCCATCCGGCTCACCAACGACGGCGAGAGCGGCCTGCCGCCGGGCCTGATCACGATCTACGAGCGCGACAAGACCGGAAACGTCTCCTACGTGGGCGATGCCCGCCTGTCGGCCTTCCCGATCGGCGAAACACGGCTGCTGGCCTATGCGCTCGACGAGAAGATCATCATCGAACGCGATGTTGCCCAGGCCGACCGGCTCGCCACCGGAACCATTTCCCAAGGCGCGTTGAAGCTGTCGCGCATCGTGCGCCAGACCACGACCTACCGCGTGCGCGGGCCTGCCAAGGAGCCGCGCCAGCTCGTGGTCGTGCAGCGCCGGCTGGCGGGTTGGACGCTGACCAAGCCCGACGCCAAGGGCATCGACATCAGCGAAGGCAACTACCGCATCTCATTCGCCCTGCCGGGCGGCGACCAGACCCAGACCTTCGAGGTCGTGCAGGAGCAGACGCAGCAGCAGGAGCTGCGCCTGGTCGACGGCTCGCCCGATCAGATCCGCGTCTATGCCCAGGCACGCGAGTTCGACGCCAAGACCCGGGAGGCGCTGACCAAGGTTCTGCAATTGCAGCAGGCCGTCGCCGAGGCGCAGCGCAAGGTGACCCAGGTCGACGCCGAGCGGCAGCAGATCGTCCAGGAACAGGCGCGGTTGCGCGAAAACCTCGCCCGAGTGCCGGCCAACAGCGACCTGCAGCGACGCTACCTCGCGACCCTCGACAAGCAGGAAACACAGCTCGAGGTCCTGGCCGGACGCCGGTCTGACGCCGAGAAAAGCGTCGAGGGTGCCCGCGACGCGCTCAGGACTTACGTCGCCCAGATCGGCTAGAGTCTTTTCGGTTCATATCGAAGCATATCCAGCGTTAGCGATGTATCGA
>JAQSDW010000095.1:0-30224 GCA_029946105.1 Reyranella sp.
GCCTTCGCCGCCGGCATCAACGAGCAATCCCAGCGCCTGCTGACCATCCGCGGCCTGATGCGCTTCAAGCTGGCGGAAACCCCGCTCAGCCTGGACGAGGTCGAACCGGCCAGCGAGATCGTCAAGCGCTTCGCCACCGGCGCCATGAGCTTCGGCTCCATCAGCCGCGAGGCCCACACCACCCTGGCCATGGCCATGAACCGGATCGGCGGCAAGTCGAACACCGGCGAGGGCGGCGAAGAATCCGATCGCTTCAAGCCGCTGCCCAACGGCGACTCCATGCGCTCGGCCATCAAGCAGGTGGCCTCGGGCCGTTTCGGCGTGACCACCGAGTACCTGGTCAACGCCGACGACATCCAGATCAAGATGGCGCAGGGCGCCAAGCCCGGCGAGGGCGGCCAGCTGCCCGGTCACAAGGTCGACGAGAACATCGCCCGCGTCCGGCGCTCGACGCCCGGTGTCGGCCTGATCTCGCCGCCGCCGCACCACGACATCTATTCGATCGAGGACTTGGCGCAGCTCATCCATGACCTCAAGAACGTCAATCCGAAGGCCCGCGTCTCGGTGAAGCTCGTCTCAGAAGTCGGTGTCGGCACGGTCGCCGCTGGCGTCAGCAAGGCGCGCGCCGATCACGTCACCATCTCCGGCTTCGAGGGCGGCACCGGCGCCTCGCCGCTCACCTCGCTCACCCATGCCGGCTCGCCATGGGAGATCGGCCTCGCCGAGACGCAGCAGACCCTGGTGCTGAACGGGCTGCGCGGCCGCATCGCCGTCCAGGTCGACGGCGGGATTCGTACCGGCCGCGACGTCGCGATCGGAGCGCTGCTGGGCGCCGACGAATTCGGCTTCGCCACGGCACCGCTGATCGCTGCTGGCTGCATCATGATGCGCAAGTGCCATCTCAACACCTGCCCGGTCGGCGTGGCGACGCAGGACCCGGTCCTGCGCAAGCGCTTCACCGGCCAGCCCGAGCACGTCATCAACTACTTCTTCTTCGTGGCCGAGGAGCTGCGCGAGATCATGGCGCGGCTTGGCTTCCGCACGATCGCCGAGATGACCGGCCGGGTCGACCGGCTCAACATGCACCGCGCGCTCGATCACTGGAAGGCGGGCGGCGTCGACCTCACCAAGATCCTGCACCAGATGCCAGCCCGGCCCGGCGTCGCGATCAACAACAGCGAGCGTCAGGATCACGGCCTCGACAAGGCGCTCGACCACGTTCTGATAGAAGCGGCGCAGCCGGCGCTCGACAACAATCAGCCGGTGCGGATCGAGCAATCGGTCACCAACGTCAACCGCACGGTGGGCGCCATGCTGTCGGGCGAAGTCGCCCGGCGCACCGGCCATGCCGGTCTCGCCGACGGCACGATCTCGGTGAAACTGACCGGCACGGCCGGCCAGAGCTTCGGCGCCTTCCTCGCGCGCGGCGTGTCGATCGAGTTGGCGGGCGATGCCAACGACTATGTCGGCAAGGGCCTGTCGGGCGGACGTGTCGTCGTTCGCCAGCCCGAGAACTGCGAGCGTGATCCGCTGCACAACATCATCGTCGGCAACACCGTGCTGTACGGTGCCATTGCAGGCGAAGCCTATTTCGAGGGCGTCGCCGGCGAACGCTTCGCGGTGCGCAACTCGGGCGCGGTCTGCGTCGTCGAAGGCACGGGCGATCACGGCTGCGAGTACATGACCGGTGGCGTTGTCGTCGTACTGGGCGATACCGGACGCAACTTCGCGGCCGGCATGTCGGGTGGCGTCGCCTATGTCTACGATCCGCGCAAACGGTTCACGCAGCTCTGCAATCCCGCGATGGTCGATCTCGAGAAGATTGGCCCGGTGGATGCGGGCACAGCGGACGATCCCGCCAAGGATCCGGGGCGGCCGCGCCAGAGGGCGCATGACGTCGAGGACAACGGCATGGGTGACGTGCTGCGCTTCGATGCCGAGCGCTTGCGTATCCTGGTCGAGCGCCACCTTCTGCACACCGGCAGCGCGCGTGCGCGCGCGCTCCTGGAAGGCTGGGACAATGCGCTGGAATGCTTCGTCAAGGTGATGCCGCGCGACTACAAGCGCGCGCTGCTGCAGGCACATGAACGGGCGACGGCCAAGGCCGTCGCTGCCGAGTGATCTTTCAACTTACCGTTGTCATCCTGAACGCCGCGAAGGATCCGTCGCTGCGCTCAGGATGACAATACGACTGCATAAACGGAGTCTCTGAGCCATGGGTCTACCCACCGGCTTTCTGGAAATCGAGCGCAAGGACCGGCCGTACGAGAAGGTCGAGAAGCGGCTCAAGAACTGGAAGGAATTCGTGCTGCCGCTGCCGCCGGCCGAGATCGGCAAGCAGGGCGCGCGCTGCATGGATTGCGGCATTCCGTTCTGTCACAACGGCTGTCCGGTCAACAACCTGATCCCCGACTGGAACGATCTCGTGCGTCGCGACCGCTGGCGGGACGCGCTCGAGATGCTGCATTCGACCAACAACTTCCCGGAATTCACCGGCCGCATCTGCCCGGCGCCGTGCGAAGCGGCGTGCACGCTGAACATCGACGACAACCCGGTCACCATCAAATCGATCGAATGCGCCATCGTCGATCGCGGCTGGGAAGAGGGCTGGGTCGCCCCGCTCGTGCCGGTCCAGAAGACCGGCAAGCGCGTCGCCGTCGTCGGCTCCGGCCCGGCCGGCATGGCCTGTGCCCAGCAGCTTGCGCGCGCCGGCCATTCGGTCGCGCTGTTCGAGAAGTCCGACCGTGTCGGCGGCCTGCTGCGCTACGGCATTCCCGACTTCAAGATGGAGAAGCGGCTGATCGACCGACGCATGCGCCAGATGGAGGCCGAGGGCGTCGAGTTCCGTACCGGCGTCGAGGTTGGCGCCACGCTCTCGATCAAGTCCCTGCTCGAAGGCTACGACGCGGTGGCGCTGACGGGTGGGGCCGAGCTGCCGCGCGACCTCGAAGTACCGGGCCGCGAACTCGAGGGAATTCACTACGCCATGGATTTCCTGGTCCAGCAGAACAAGCGCGTCGCCGGCGACGACGAGGCGCGCGCCGCGCCCCGGGGCACGCTCACGGCCAAGGGCAAGCATGTCATCGTGATCGGCGGCGGCGATACCGGCTCGGACTGCGTCGGCACGTCGAACCGCCAGGGTGCTGCGTCGGTGACCCAGCTGGAAGTGATGCCGCAGCCGCCGGAGCACGAGGACAAGGCGCTCACGTGGCCGGACTGGCCGCTCAAGATGCGGACCTCGTCGAGCCACGAGGAAGGTGTCGATCGCGATTTCGCCGTGCTGACGAAGCGGGCGATCGGCAAGGACGGCCGGATCGAGGCGCTGGAGTGCGTGCGGGTCGAGTGGGGCAAGGGCGCCGACGGCCGCATGGGCATGCAGGAGATCGCGGGCAGCGCCTTCCAGCTAAAAGCCGACCTGGTGCTGCTGGCGATGGGATTCCTGGGTCCGCGCAAGCCCGGCATGGTCGAGCAGGCGGGTGTCGCCCTGGATCCGCGCGGCAACATCGCGGCCAACGTGGCCGACTACAAGACGTCGGTGCCCAAGCTGTTCGCCGCCGGCGACATGCGCCGCGGCCAGTCCCTGGTGGTGTGGGCGATCCGCGAAGGCCGCCAGTGCGCTCGCTCGATCGACGAGGCACTGATGGGAAGTTCCACACTACCTCGTTAGGCGGGTCTCCCCAATCCGGGCGTTTCAGTTCGAGTGACAATTGTTATAAGCTTCTCCGGAACAACCGATGCGGGCCTTGGGGAGGGTGCCGTGTCGCGTATATTTCTTGGGGACGTGATGAAGTTGCTGCTGATTCAGGGCGCCAACATGGAATACTTGGGCACGCGCCAGCCCGAATTGTACGGCACGACGACGGCCAAGGAACTGGACAATCTGCTCCGACGGCAGGCGCGCGCGCTCAGTGTGTCGCTCGAGATCCTGTACACCAACACCGAAGGTGAGGCCGTGTCGGCGATCTACAAGGCTGACCGCGCCAAGATCGACGGCATCCTGTTCAACCCGGCCGGCTTCCTTCATGCCGGCCACGCGTTGCGCGACTGCCTGCGCTCGATCCGCGCGCCGGCGATCGAGATCCACATCACCAACATCGAGAAGCGCGGCTACGGCTCGGTCACCTCGGAGGCCGCGATTGGCATGATCGCGGGCTTCGGTGTCGATTCCTACGTCCTCGCCCTCGAGGCGATGGTCTCCCGCCTGCGCCGCGAGCGAGGGATCACCACACCCCCGTCTTGAGGGTCGTCGGCGCATAGTCGCCGAAGGCCCAGGCAAAGGGGAAGGCGCCGCGCCGGCGCCAGCCGCGCTCGACCTTGACCCGCCACAGCCGCTCCGCGCCGGCCGGGCCCGTGTCGCCGGGAGTCCAGTCGATCTCCGCGCGGCCCTGGAGCTGCAGCAGGTCGCCGGTTGCGAAGTCGATGAACAGAAGGCCGGTGCGCGGATCGCCCAGCAGGTTGCCCAGCGTGTTGAAGAACCGGTTGCCGCGGAAGTCGGGGATGGCCAGCGTATCGCCGTGCACGCCGACGAAGCCCGGCCGTCCGCCGCGGTGCGACATGTCGAGCCCGCCGCCAAGGCCATCGTCGGTGCCAATCTCGGACCGCGAGCGGCTGGCGACGAAGAACGTGTCCGCCGCCGCGATCAGCGCCCGCGCCGCGTCGTCCAGTCCACTGAAGGCCTCGACTGGTGCTGCTTGCCGCACCGCCGCCGTCGGTCGCCCCGTCTGGATGTACTGGGCGCAATTGCCGAAGCTCTGGGTGACATGCACGTCGAGGCCCTGCGCATCGACGGCGGCGATCTGGCCGTTGGCGCGATTGCGCCGCCGCGTCGTGAGATCGAGACCGAGCAGGCCGACGTCGCGGCCGACAGCCAGGCCCACGGCGGCCGGATCGCCGGAATCGGGGAGGGCATCGAGGCGCAGGGTCACCGGATCGGGCGCGTGCGCGAAGGCGGGCGTGCCGGCCAGCACCGAGGCCACCGGCCAGCCCCGCTCGTCCGCCGTGGCGACGAACAGGTAGGGCAGCAGGGTGAAGAACGCCCGGTGCTGGTCGGGCATGAAGGGGCGGATGTGCGCAACGCCGGGGCGTTGGCCCGCCAGCGTCTGCGCCGTCAGCTCGTCGCGATGGAACGGCTGTGCATCCATCGTGCTGTCCGGCGGGCTCACGTGAGGCCCTCCGGCTGCTCTTCGAACTGCTTCTTGGGGTCGTACCAGGAAGCGCCCTCCGATCGCCAGATATGGACCTGCGGCCGTTCGCCGACGGCCGTGTCGAGGCAGCCCAGCCGCAGCAGCACGGTGGGTTGGGCCATGCGCTCGGCCATGATGTGCGAGCCGCAGCGGGTGCAGAAGCGACGGAACTTGCCGGGCGAGGATTCGAAGCTGCCGAGCAACTCGGCGCCGCGCACCCAGCGGAATTTTTCGCGCGGCACCGCGGTGACCGACGAGAAGGCGGCGCCATGGGTCTTGCGGCAGGTCGGGCAATGGCAGTGGACGATCCGGCTCAATTCGGCGTCGACCTCATAGGCGACACCGCCGCAGAGACAGCTTCCCGTCAGCATGACTTTCTCCTCGCAGTGACAGGTCGAAGATAGGTCGGCCCGATTGCACCGGGTAGAGCATGAATGTACAAATCATAATTCCATTTAATGGAATAATAAGATGGATCGTCTCGACGAACTCGGCGTCTTCGTGCGGATCGTGGAGGAGGGCAGTCTGGCGCGCGCCGCCTCGCGCCTGCGGCGATCGCCGCCGGCCGTGACGCGCGCCCTGGCGGCCCTCGAGGATCGCATCGGTGTCCGCCTGATCGACCGCACGACGCGCCGTCTCGCGCCGACCGAGGCCGGCCGCGCGCTCTACGACAAGGCCCGAACGCTGGTCGCCGATTATGAGGCGGCAACCTCGGGCGCCCACGATGCTCCGGTGCGCGGCCTGCTTCGCATCACGGCGCCGGTCCAGTTCGGTCGCCGGCATATCGCGCCGGTCGTCTCGCGCTTCCTCGACGCCCACGACTCGGTCGAGGTCGAGCTGCTGCTGAACGATCGCAACATCGACCTAATCGACGAGGGCATCGATGTCGCGCTGCGCATCGGTGCGTTGGCCGATTCCAGCCTCACCGCTCGGCCGGTCGGCCATGTGCGCCGGCTGTGGGTGGCGAGCCCGGCCTATCTCAAGCGGCACGGCACGCCGCGCGCCCCCGGTGACCTCGCCGCGCACGAGGCGGTGCTGGGTACTTCGCCCGGCACGATCGACTGGGTCTTCGCCGGCGGCCTGCGCGGTGCGCCGATGCACATGACCGGGCGGCTCCGGGTCGACGACGTCGAGACGCGGCTGCGCGCGGCGCGCGAGGGTCGCGGCATCGCCCAGTTCCTGTCCTACCAGGTGGCCGACGACCTGGCGGCGGGCCGGCTGGTGCGGCTGCTGCAGGCCTGGGAACTGCCGCCGCTGCCCGTCCATCTCGTCACCAAGGGACGCGCCCATCGCGCGCCCAAGATCGAGGCGTTCCTCGACTTCGCCGCCCGGCGGCTGCTGGCGCTCTCGGTGCTGCAGCCGGATTGAAACATAGTGTGCAATTCCTTATCGCTTAACTATCAAGTTAAGTGTTGGAGCTGACACATGTCCTACGTCGATGGTTTTGTACTGGTCGTGCCCAAGAAAAAGCTGGCGATTTACAAGAGCATGGCCCGTAAGGCCGGCAAGATCTGGCGTGAACACGGCGCACTCGAGTATCGCGAGTGCGTCGGCGACGATCTCAAGGTGAAGTTCGGCCTGCCCTTCACCAAGCTCGCCAAGACCAAGGCGGGCGAGACCATCGTTTTCTCCTATATCGTCTACAAGTCGCGTGCGGATCGCGACAAGGTCAACGCCAAGGTCATGACCGACAAGCGCATGATGTCCGGCATGCCGAAGGAGATGCCCTTCGACATGAAGCGCATGGCCTACGGCGGCTTCAAGACCCTCGTCGAGATGTAGGCGACGCCGCTCACCTGCGCTACAAGGCGGCATGATCGAGATCTCGCCGCTTCGTCCCGAAGACCGTGCCGGCTGGCAGCCGCTCGCGGTCGGCTACAACAGCTTCTACGAGCGGGTGCTGCCCGACGCCGCCTATGATCGCGCCTTTGCCCGCCTGATCGAGGCGAAGGAGCTGCACTGTCTCGCCGCGCGGCTGGACGGCCGCGTGGTCGGCATCGCCCACTACATGTTCCAGGCCAGTGTCTGGTTCGATGATGTCTGCTACCTCGCCGACCTGTTCGTCGATGAGACGGTGCGCGGCCAGGGTGCCGCACGCGCGCTGATCGAGGCAGTGGCGGCGGCCGCGCGCGCCCAAGGCTGCCCGCGTTACTACTGGCTGACGCAGGCCAACAACATCCGCGCCCGCGGCCTCTACGACAAGGTGGCGCGGCACGTGGGTTTCATCCGCTACGATTATCCGATGGCGTGAGCGTTTCGCCCGATTTGTTCCGAGGGGCGAGCGCGAATTATTGACATCGGCCCGGCCCGCCAGCCTCATCGAGGCAGTGAAATGGGCGGGCGGAAGAAATGAATATCCTCAGCACCCTGGCGGCGCCGCGTGATTTCGCGATGCCGATCGTCGATTCCCATCATCACCTCTGGGATCTGAGCGCCGGGAGCTACCCCACCAAGCAGGACCAGTACGACAAGAATTTCTTCCTCGGCGACTACCGCAAGATCTGCCGCGACTATCTGCCCGCCGACTATGTCGGGGATCTCGCGGGCTTCCGCGTCGTCGGCAGCGTCCATATCCAGGCCGGCCGTGCGCCGGACGAACAAGTTGCCGAGACGGAATGGCTGGAGACGGTGAACCGCCAGCATGGCCTGCCGTGCGTGATGGTGGGACACGTCACCTTCACCCAGCCGGATTGTGCGGCGGTGCTGGAGGGCCATGCGCGCTCGCCGCTGATGCGCGGCATTCGCTCGCGGCCGGTGACCTCGAAGGGACCGAATGAGCGGATCGCCGGTGCGCCCGGTACCATGCAGGACGATCATTGGCGGCGGAACTTCGCACTGCTGGAAAAGCACGGCATGTCCTGGGACATGCGCATTCCCTACTGGCATCTGGAGGAGGGTGCCGAGGTCGCGCGGAGTTTCCCGCGCATCCCCATGGTGGTGAACCACACCGGCCTGCCGCTCGATCGCTCGGACGACGGCCTCGCGATCTGGCGGCACGGCCTCGAGGCGCTCGCCGGGTGCCCGAACGTGATCATCAAGCTATCGGAACTCGGCCTGCCACACGGCAAATGGGATGTTCCCAGCAACGTGCGAGTGGTACGCGAAGCGGCGGCGATCTTCGGGGCCGATCGCATCATCTTCGGTAGCAACCTGCCGGTCTCGACCCTCAGCACGGATTTCAAAGGCATCATCGATGTCATGCTGGAGGCGCTGGTGCACGAGACACCGGAAACACTCGGCAAGTTCTTTGCGCAAAACGCCATCCGCTTCTATCGCATCCCGGCAGCTCGACTCTCTATTTGATCGAATCGAGCGTCGGCAGCCGGAAGCGGTCCTCGGGATCGTTCCAGCCCTTGAAGTTGGGCTTGCGCTTCTCGGCGAAGGCCGCGCGCGACTCCATGAGATCGCTCTTGGCGCCATGGTCGTGCAGGGCTTCGGCCAGGCGCTGCATCTCGGGTCCCGGCGCGGGCCGCATCTGGCGCATCATGTGCACGGTGTTGACCCGCGAGGCCGGGGGCAGGGTGAGCAGGTGCTCGGCCATGCCGATGGCCGTCGGCATGAGCTGGTCGGCCTCGACCACGCGGTTGAGGAAGCCGATCTCGTAGAAGCGCTGGGCGGTGAAGCGGAAGCCCAGCGCCATTTCCATGGCGACGGGATAGGGCACGTTGGCGATGTGGCCGTGGTTATAACCGCCCAGCAGCCAGCGCTTGGCCTCGGACACTTCGAACACCGCCTCGCGGACGGCGACGCGCAGGTCGGTGCGTTCGACCAGCATGAAGCCGCCGCCCATGGCGAAACCGTTGACCGCCGCGATCACCGGCTTTTCGAGCTTGCCCGACATGAACGGGTCCTCGATCTCCGGCCGCTGGCCGCCTGCCACGCCCTTCTGCAGCGACTCCTTCATGTCCTCGCCGGCGCAGAAGCCGCGGCCGGTGCCGGTGAAGATGGCGACCTCGAATTCCTTGCTGGTCCGGAAGTCGTTCCAGGCCTTGGACAGTTCGGTGCGCATCTCGTGGCTGAGGGCATTCAGCCGCTCCGGCCGGTTCATGCGGACTACCAGCACTTGTCCGTGGCGTTCGGTCTCTACAACGGCCATGTCGTCTTCTCCTCGATACCAAGGCCGGCAGGCTGACGGGCTCCCCGGCGAAAGACAAGGTCGGGACGGTCTATTGACGGGCGGGGCTTCGCATCCCAAAACCGCGCACCGCCCGCAGGGCGGGTTAGTGCTCCACCCGTCGGGCGGGTTATTCGGGAGATCGCGAGAAGGGCAATGGCGCCGCGTCAGGCCGTCCTGGGCATGGAGAATGCCGGTTTCTACTACGGGGCAGGGCGCGTCTTCGAGGGCGTGTCGTTCCTGCTCGACGACGCGCGCACGGCGCTGGTCGGCGAGAACGGCGCGGGCAAATCCACCCTGCTGAAGTGCCTGACGGGCCAGCTCGAGCTGAACGGCGGCAAGGTGATCCGCTCGCGCGGGCTGCGCGTCGGCAGCCTGCCGCAGGACATCCCCGAAGGGCTGGTGAGCCAGACCGTGCGCGAGGTGCTGGCCGCCTCGCTCGAACGCGCCGGTCTCGGCGGCGAGGACTGGCGCATCGATGTGCTGCTCGACGAGATCGGCGTGGCGCCGGCCATTGCCGACCAGATTTTCGGCACGCTGTCGGGCGGCTGGCAGCGGCTGATGCTGATCGCCGGCGCGGCGCGGCTGGAGGAGCCCGACCTCCTGATCCTCGACGAGCCGACCAACCATCTCGACCTTGCCAACATCAACACGCTCGAGCGCTGGCTGACGGTCGATTTCAAGATCCCGATGCTGATCGTGAGCCACGACCGCGAATGCCTCGATCGCGTGACCGAGCGCACGCTGTTTCTGCGCAGCGACGGCGTCCATGCCTTCAAGACGCGCTTTTCGCTCGCGCGCGAGGAGCTGCTACGCTGCGACGCGACGGCGGCGGCGCGCAGTCGGCTGGAAGACAAGGAGATCGAACGGCTGGAGAAGGCGGCAGCGCGCTACAAGGTCTGGGCGGTCAAGAACCCCGACCTCAACAAGCGCAAGAACGCCGTCGAATCGCGGATCGCGCGCATCGAGGCCGACCGCACGCAGACCTATGTCGCGCGCGACCGTCGCCTTGAACTGAGCGACAGTGAGATCGACGCCAAGGTGGCGCTGAGACTGTCCAATCTCGACGTCGTGGTGCCGAATGGAGGACGCAAGCTGCTGGCCATCGACCGGCTGACCGTGGCGGCGGGGGATCGCGTGGCGGTGCTGGGGGCGAACGGTGCGGGCAAATCGACGCTGCTGTCGGCGCTGGCCGCCGCTTACGATCCGGCGCTGGAGCACTACGACAGCCAGGCCGCGATCCGCTTCAACCCGTCCTGCCGGCTGGTCTACTTCGACCAGACGATGCGCGACCTGCCGACGACGACGACGATCCTCGACTATGTCGAGGAGGCCGAAGGTGCCACCGAGAAGGAAGCGATCCGGCTGCTCGCCCAGGCGGGCTTCGCCTTCGCCCGTATCCGTCAGCCGATCGGCCTGTTGAGCCACGGCGAGCGCGCCCGGCTGGTATTCCTGAAGATGAAGCTGCTGCGGCCCAACCTCTACCTGCTGGACGAGCCCACCAACCATCTCGACATCGAAGGCCAGGAAGCGCTGGAGGCCGAGCTGGAGCAGGGCGAGGTCTCGTGCCTGTTCGTCAGCCACGACCGCTATTTCACCCGGACGGCGGCGACGCGCTTCCTGGAGATCCGCAAGGGAAAGCTGATCGAGGTGGAGAGCGCCGACGCCTTCTTCGACGCCCAGCAGTGAGGTCGTTCGGTGGCGCTATTTGGACGGCTCCGCCGCCCGGGTGATCCGGTGAACCACGGTCTCGCGATCGGCGGCGGTGGCGCATTCGTATCCGGGCTCGATCTGCCAATCGCCCAAGCCGATGGCGCCGCCCTTGCGTGACATGACCGCGGCGGTGGCGATGCGCCGGGTGTGGCCACCGCAGGCGGCATAAACGACCGCCGATTCGTCACCCGCCTCGACAACGAGTTCAGCCGCGCGCACCAGAGTGGCCTGGGCGTGCGCTCCGAACAGCGGCGCATTCGACGGGTGATCGACGATCAAGCGCGGTTGACTGCCGCGGCCGTACAGTTCGGCATGCTGGTCTCGCGAGAGGCAGATCGAGTCGTTCCGCGACATGCCTCTCCCTTGGTTGGCGGTATTTGTCACTCAGCAACGACCTTGCGCAGTGCTTCGAGCGTCGTCTCCGGCTCGGGCCTGTAGGTGTAGTCGGGGTCGGCCTGAACGAAGCGCACGATGCCTCGGGCGTCGATGACGAAGCGCGACGGCACCGGCAAGCGCCACGACGGATCGCCGTTGCGGACCGCGAGATCGTTGCCGAAGCCCAGATAGACCGTCTTGAGATCGTCGGGCAGGGCGAAGGCGAGGCCGAAGGCTTCGGCGACATCGGAGTTCTTGTCCCATACGATCGGGAAGGTGAGCTTCTGCTTGGCTGCCATGTCCGCCGTGCGTTCCGGCAGTTCGGGCGAGATCACGACGAGCGAGGCGCCAAGGTCCGCGATGTCGGCGTAGATGGTCTGCAGAGCGTCCAGCTCATGCCTGCAATAGGGTCACCAGGATCCTCGGAAGAACGACAGGACCAGGGGCCCGCCGGCGACAAGATCGGCCGACGAGACCCGCCGGCCATCGTGATTGGCCAGCTCGAAGGCGGGGGCTGGGCTGCCGACTGCCACGATGCGGTCGAGGATTCCGGACTTGCGGAGATCGTCCGTCGCCCGATGCATGATCGCCTGCCGGTCCGGTGGGATCCGTCCTGCGCTTGCGGCACGGGTTGCCGCCAGTTTGTCTGCCAGTGACATTCTCTACTCCTTGGTCGGCGTGTTCGTGAGCTTGTTGTAGGTCTCGCGGATCGCGAGGATCGTGTGCGCGGCGCAGCCGTTCTCGCGTTCGACGTTGGCCCGCGCATAGTCGGCGGACGTCATCATGGCGATGAAGGATCGGCGCGAGGGGTAGCGGACAAGCGCCACATAGTCCCAGCGATTGTCGTCCGGAATGCCGAGCGCCACGGCTTCCGCGGTTCCCGTCCAGACAATGGTTCCGCCCTGTGCCTTGATCGACCTGATGGCGAGTGCGCTGTAGCGCAGATAGGCGTCCCAGCCGCTGCCATCGCCGTCCAGCGACCGCTCACGGAAGCGCATCAGGTTGAGCATGGTCACGGGCGCATCGTCGGCCAGGGCGGACAGTGCCTCGATGTTGAGATGCTCGACGGTTGCGTCTTGATGGTTCATGGCCGGTCGCTCATGGCATGCCTCGTCGAGCTCTGGGCGCTGCCGGCATGGTCAACAGGTCGAGCGCCGGACGGACGACGCTTTCGAGAAGTGCCCGGTCGGGCCGGGTGCGTGCCAGCACTCGGAGCCCCAGCAGCACGCCCAGCAGATGGGCCGAGACGGAAGCGGCGTCGATGGTGCGCGGTATCTGCCCGGCGCGACGGCCGGCCTCGATGTTGCGCTCGAAGAAGGCGCGAATTTCCTCGAGATATCCGGCGACGACCTTGCCGATCTCGGCATCGTGCGGCGCGACATCGAGCGCCGAATTGACCAGCAGGCAGCCCTTGCGTTGACGGTCCTTCAGGGACCGGTCGATGATCTCGGCGAGAAAGGCTTCGATCGCCTGCCTGGGCCGGCCGGTGGCTTCGAGACGTGCGATGCGCTCGCGCGACGAGCGATTGGCGTAGCGTTCCAGTGCAGTGACGAACAGGGCGCGCTTGCCACCGTAGGCGTTGTAGAGGCTGGCGCCGCCGATGCCCATGTGCTCCGCGAGATCGCGCACCGACGTTGCTTCGTAGCCGCGCGCCCAGAAACAGTCGACAGCACTGTCGATTGCTCTGCCCTCGTCGAATTCCTTCAGGCGGCCCATTTTGTGACCAGAGCACGTTTTTAGAGCAATCGCTACAAAATACTATGTCCGCGCTGGCGAGCGTGCTACCGCGATGGCATGGCAGAGGCGACGGAGGCGGAGCGGGCGCGTCGCGAGCGTTGGGGAATCCTGTCCGGCGCCACGATGGCGCTGGGCGCGTCGCTGTCGTTCGCCGTGGCGCGCGCCGGAATCCTGGGCGGCCTGGGCGTCCCTGACCTGATCTTTGCCCGTTTCCTCGTGGCCGGCCTGGTCATGCTGCCCTTGCTCGTGCGCTGGGGCCTGCCGACGCTGGCCGGCATCGGCTTCAGGCGCGCCGCGATCCTGACCGCCCTGGGAGGTGCACCGTTCGCGTTGCTTCAGACCGGCGGCTACGGATTTGCGCCGCTGGCACACGGCGCCGTCATTGCACCCTCGACCGTCACCATCGTCAGTACCATCGGCGCCGCGATCTTTCTGCGCGAACGGCTCGGGCCCGCGCATCTCGCCGGCGCGGCCATCGTTCTGCTCGGCATCGGCCTTATCGGCTGGGACGGGATCGTCCAGTCGACGGCCAAATCCGGCGAGCGGGCCTGGATCGGCGATCTTCTGTTTTTCGCCTCCAGCCTGCTATGGGCGGGGTTCACGTTGCTGCTGCGCCATTGGCGGCTCTCTGCGCTCCGCGCCACCGCAGTCGTTGCTGTGTTGTCGATGGTGGTGGCGACGCCGGCCTATCTGCTGTGGATGGGCGTGGCCCACTTGATGGCGTTGCCGTTCGGGATGCTGGCTTTCCAGGGGCTGGTCCAGGGAGGGTTGCAGGGCGTAGTCACGATGGTTGCCTACAGCCAGGCTGTCGTCCTGCTGGGCGTCAGCCGGGCCGTGCTGTTTCCCGCCATCGTGCCGGCGGTGTCGGTCCTGATCGGCATTCCCATCGTCGGCGAAATTCCGGGTCCCCTGCAGATCGCCGGGCTGGTGCTCGTCACGATCGGGTTGCTCATCACCATCGGGATGGGCAGCCGCTTGCACTACTGGATGCAGACCGGGAAGCGATAGGCGGAGTAAATGGTGGCATGGCATGATGTTTGCCCCGCCGCTGAGCAAGAGCGATCAAGAGAGAGCAGAACATGCTGCGAATACCCAGGCGCCATGCGCATTTCGTCTTTGCCGTCATCCAATCCGGGATGACCTCGGCCATCGCCGCCGCGATCGCCAGCACGCCGTTTCTGGATGACGCCACCTTCATGGTCCATTGGCTCGCCTCCTGGCTGATCGCCTGGGCCGCGATGGCTCCGATCGTCCTCCTGGCAGCGCCCTTCATTCGACGTCTCGTCCTGGCACTGACGATCGCCTCCGAGCCTTGATCCGGGTGTGACGAGGGGCCTGACCTTCAGCGTGCCGGCGTCAGGGTTTCAGTGCCGGCGGCGGTGCTGCCGGCATGGAGCCATGTCCCCTCGAGCACGCCGTCGGCGCGGGCGCGGTACAACACCAGATACTCGCCCATGAAGACGCTGTTGTGGTCGCCCCGCAGGGTGTCGCCGATGAAGACCGCCAGCGTGTCGCCCTGGGCCGTGCCTTTGCCGACGTAGGTATGGCGGGTGTCGGCATTGAAGCAGGAGACGTCGTAGCCCTGGACGGCCGCGCTTAATTTGCAGGTCCCGGCATAGGCGCTATCGCGCGGTCCGAAGCCCTTGCCTGCCATTCCATAGTCGCCGGAAAAATCCCGCGCGGGCGCTTCCGTGCCGCTCGCCAAGACTGATCCACTGATTGAGGCAGGTCCGCCGATTGCGACGGCGCCGGCTACCAGCAATGCCTTCAACTTCATGCCCGATCCTCCAGGGTGTTTGACCGGCCGCACGCTATGTCGGTGCGACCTTCACATGCCTTCACGACCGGGTGTTTCACCGCAGTGTGACGGCGGAGTGATCGAGATAATTGCGGCTTGCCGAGAGGATAAGAACGTACTATCAATCCGCTCGACAGAGCCGATCTAACGCGGAATGGAGATGACCATGGAGACGGACGTGGCCTGGAGTGCTTCCGAGTTTTTGGTGCGCGTGCTGCGGGGTCCGGTGAAGCGGCGCACGCCGCCACGCCTGCGGGTCTTCTTTCTTCGTCAGTTGCGCCAGTGCGGCGAGGTCAGCCTCGCCGCCAAGCGCACTGGGGTGCCGCTGTCGACCGTCTACCGCTGGCGCGAACGCGACGCCAGGTTCCGCGATCGTTGGAACAGCACGCTGATGCAGCGCCGGCAGATCGTCGAGGACCGGCTGATGGCGATCGTCCGCGAGGGCGAATTGCACACGGTCTATTACAAGGGCCTCGAGGTCGGCATGCGGCGGGCGCTTACGCACCGTGTCGCCATCCGCACGCTGGATTATTTCGACCGCCGGGCGAGCGCTGAAAATCGACATCCGGTTTCCCATTCCGCGGCGGCGGAATCTGCGAAAAAACCAGAAGGATCAGCCGCTTGAGGCGCCGTCGCGTCGCGCAGGATAGGAAGCGTTCAGTCGGGCGTCACGCCGAACCGGCGCTGCCAGAATTCGCGGCTGCGGCGCTCGCCGACGTCGCAGCCGAGTTCGTACTCGGGACGCACGAAGCGGGTGTAGTCGTCGACGGCGCTGGTCGGGCGGCGCGGCGCGGTCTGGGCAAGCTGCACGCCGTCGCGTGCGGCGGGAAGGCCGAGGTCACCGACGTCGAAGTCGTGGCCAAATTCGAGGCGAGGGCCGATGTCGGCCACCTCCTGCAGGAGCTTCTTGCGCACCGCGCGGGGGAAATCCTCGAAATTGACGGCGACCTCGACGAAGGAACGCGGGCCGCCGATCACGCAATGGAGGTAGTAGCGGTCGAGGTCGGTTTCGCTGGGGAAGCCATAGGGATTGGGCCGGTCGTTCATGATCGGCAGTCCGTTGATCATGATGCGCTCCTTCAGCGCGTCGTGGCGCAGGTCGGTGACCAGGCCGCCGTCGTTGTTCGAGCCGTCGCCCGAGATGTCGAGCACCTTGCGCTCGGCTTCATAGGGGTTGCGACCGAAGAGTGGGATGGCGTAGCGGATGGCGCCGCTGATCGAGGTGCGGCGCGCGATCGAGATTGGCGCAGCGCCGAGGCGGGCGGCGAAATCCATGATCGCCTGCTCGGAGTCGAGCAGGGTCCAGTCGATCAGGAGCTTCTGCACCCAGGAGTCGGACCATTCATAATAGGCGACGGCGATCCGACCGTTGCTGCCGCCCAGGATCGCCTTGACGATCACCGGATCGCGGAAGGCCTCGACATAGCCCTGGCGTTGCAGGCGAGCCTCGTCGGGGTCGATGCTGCCCGAGATGTCGATGGCCATCGCCAGCGCCATGTCGACTTCCTTGCGATCCTGGGCCGGGGCCTGGACCTGAGAGTGGGCAGGCATGGCGAGGAAGAGGAGTGCGAGCAGGGGGAGCAACATACGCATGGCCGACCTCCAACCAACGCTGTCAAGCAAGCACGAACCATACCGCCCGCCGGAAGCCTGTGTCAGCCGCGCTCTGGACGGCGGCCGGCGGCGCCCGCTAGCCTCTGTGGACAGACCAGCCGGAGGAAGCCCGTGGATCTAGCTCTCAGCCCCCAGGACGAGGCCTTTCGCGGCGAGGTCCGCCGTTTTCTCGACGAGAACCTGACCGAGGATCTGCGCGAAGCAGGGCGCAAGACCGGCGGCGTCTTCGCCGACGCCGAGCAAGGTATGCGCTGGCACAAGGTGCTGGCGAAGAAGGGCTGGTCGGCGCCGACCTGGCCCAAGGAATACGGCGGCACCGGCTGGAGCGCCATCCAGCGCTACATCTTCTCGCGCGAAGGCACCGCCGTCGACGCGCCGCGCATCTTCGCCATGGGGCTGCGCATGGTCGGGCCCGTGATCATGAAGTACGGCACGCCGGAGCAGAAGGCGAAGTACCTGCCGGGCATCGTCGCGGGCGACACCGTGTTCTGCCAAGGCTACTCCGAACCGGGTTCGGGCTCCGATCTCGCCAGCCTGAAGACGCGCGCCGTGCGCGACGGTGACGATTATGTGATCAACGGCACCAAGATCTGGACCACGGGCGCGCATGTCGCCAACCACATGTTCTGCCTGGTGCGCACCGGCACGGAAGGCAAGCCGCAGGACGGCATCTCCTTCGTGCTGATCGATTCGATGGACGTGCCGGGCCTCACCGTGAAGCCGATCGTGACCCTGGCCGGCGACCACGAGGTCAACCAGGTGTTCTTCGACAATGTGCGCACGCCGATCGCCAACCGCATCGGGCCGGAGAACGCAGGCTGGACGGTGGCGAAGTACCTGCTCGAGTTCGAGCGCGGCGGCGAGGCCTATACGCCCAACCTCTACGCCCGGCTCGACGACCTGCGCCGCATCGTGCGCGAGGAGGCGGCCGACGGATCGGGCAAGCTCGCGACCGAGCGCAGCTTCGCCGAGCGGCTGGCCGAGGCCGAGATGGACATCCAGGCGCTCGAAATGATCGAGCTGCAGGTTCTGTCCGATCTCAGCAAGGGCAAGAACCCGGGTGCCGCCTCGTCGGCGATGAAGATCAGGGGTAGCGAGACCTCGCAGAAGATCGACCATCTCGGCGTCGAGGCGCTGGCCTGGTATGCCGCACCCTTCGAGCCCGAGGCGCGGATGTTGGGCCACAACGCGCCGACGGTCACGCCGGAGTGGGGCATCACGGCGATGCCGCTCTATCTCAACAACCGGGCGGCCTCGATCTACGCCGGCTCGAACGAGGTCCAGCGCAACATCATCGCCAAGGCAGTGTTGGGCCTGTGATGGGCGCAGAGAGCGGCGTCTACGCGCTGCACGGCTTCAACCCGTCGCCCTATTCGGTGAAGATGCGGGCGCTGATGCGTTACCGCCGGCTGCCCTTCGTCTGGCACGCCACCGGCAACCCGCGCGACGTTGCCGTGGCCGCCGGCCTGCCGCCCGTCATCCCGGTGCTGCGCTTCCCGGACGGGCGGGTGATGAACGACTCGACGCCGCTCGCTCATGCGCTGGAGCGCGAGCATCCCGGCCGACGCTCGGTGGTGCCCGACGATCCGGCTCTCGCCTATCTCAGCGATCTGTTGGAGGATTTCGGCGACGAATGGATCACCAAGATGATGTTCCATTATCGCTGGTACTACGCCGACGACCGCGCGTTCGCGCAGGTGTGGGTGGTGAGCTCGCGCGATCCGGTGATGGAGAAGGGCGCGCGCCGTCAGGCGATGCAGGTCTTCAACGACCGCCAGGTCGGGCGCATGGCGCTGGTCGGCTGCACCGAGGAGAACCGGCCGGTCATCGAGGAGAGCTATCGCTTCGTGCTCGACACGCTGGGTCGTCATCTGCGCCAGGTGCCGTTCCTGCTGGGCTCGCGGCCGTCGCTGGCCGACTTCGGCATCTACGGCCAGCTGCAGATACTGTCGGTCGATCCGACGCCGGCGGCCGAAATGCGCGCCCGCGCGCCCGACGTGTTCTGCTGGCTGATGCGGCTGGACGATGCCTCGGGCGTGGACGGCGCCTGGATCGACGCCGCGGCGCCGCTGCCCGAGGGCATCACCGCCCTGCTGAAGCATGCCGGCGCGACCTATCTGCCGTTCCTCGCCGCCAACGCCCGCGCGCTGCAGGACGGGGCCGAGACCTTCGAGGTCGAGGTGCTCGGCCGGCCCTATGCCCAGGGGCCGTTTCGCTACCAGGGCAAATGCTTCGATGCGCTGCGCAAGCGCCTGGCCGCTCTTCCCGCGGCGGCCCGGCGGCGGCTCGAGCCGGTGCTCGAAGAGGCCGGATGCCTGCGCCATCTCGCCTAAGTTGCCGCAGGGCGACTTGATCCCGACCATGGACCGGATGTTGCCGCGGACGATCATGGGCTACGTCCTGCAGCAGAGCGGGATCCATCAGGTCGCACTGGCGCTGCTGTCGGTCGCGGTGTTCGCGTTGAGCGCCGTGCCGCTCGAACTGCAGCGCCGCATCGTCAACGACGCCATCGGCAGCGGCGCCGTGCGCTCCATCTTCCTGCTGGCGCTGGCCTATGCCGGCGTGGCGCTGCTCGAGCAGGCGCTCAAGCTCGCGCTCAACGTCTATCGCGCCTGGGTGAGCGAGACCGCGGTGCGCGCGCTCCGGCGGACGCTCCATGTGCAACGAGCAGACGTCGCGGTCGCCTCGACGGAAGCTACGGGCGTGGAGATCGCGATGATCGTCCAGGAAGCCGAACCGATCGGCGGCTTCGTCGGCATCAGCATCTCCGAGCCACTGCTGCAGGGCGGCATCCTGGCCAGCGTCATCGGCTACATGATCTACCTCGAGCCGTGGATGGCGGTGCTCTGCCCGCTGTTCTTCCTGCCCCAGCTCGTGTTCGTGCCGCTGATGCAGTGGGCGATCAACCGCCGCGCCGAGGCCCGCATTCGCACCATGCGTGACGTGAGCAGCGGCATCGCCGACGCCGACGCTCTCGACGTGCCGACCGAGAGCCGGCGCATCGACCAGGTCTTCGCGCTCAACATGGGCATCTACAAGTTCAAGTACTCGATGAACCTGGCGATGAACCTCATGTACTACTTCTCGGTCGCGGCGGCGCTTGGCGTCGGCGGCTGGTTTGCCGTCGAAGGCCGCATCGAAGTCGGCACGGTGGTGGCGATCGTCTCGGGTCTCGGCAAGCTCAACGACCCGTGGGGCGACTTCGTCAATTGGGCCCGCGAGTTGTCAGTTGTCGGCGTTAAATACCGCCTGTTCGCCGACGTCGTGAACGGGATGAGTGGTCGCCCATGACCAACGAGCCCGGACTCGTGGCGACCACATCACGTCGTCGACCATCGCTCGGCGGTGGGCTCATCCTCGCCGTCGCCACCGTGGTCGTGGTCTTGCTGGCGGCCGAAATCGTCGACCGCCTCCGCGATCCATCGGCGTCGCTGTGGCGCTATCCCAACTATATCGACGTCTGGCAGAAGGCATGGGCCGTCGATCCGGAAGAGCGTGGCGTCCTGCGCTACGACAGCGAATTGGGCTACGAGCCGGTGCCTGGCGCTTCGGGAACGGTGAACGGCCGGCCCATATCGTATTCGACGGATGGCTTCCGCACGCAGAATCTGGGCGCGCCGCCAGCAGCAGGGCCGTCGATCCTTGTGCTGGGCGACTCCTATACCGAGGGCTGGTCGGTGTCGGGCGACGAGAGCTGGCCCGCCCACCTCGAGCGACAGACCGGTCGACGCACCCTGAATGCCGGCGTGCGCGGCTACGGCATCGACCAGATGGTGTTGCGCGCCGAGCGCCTGGTGCCGCGCTTCAAGCCGCGGACGATGGTGCTCGCCTTCATCGGCTCCGATATCGAACGCACGGCGCTGTCGTTCCGCGATTTCAAGCACAAGCCCTATTTCGTTCCGGCCGGCGATGGCCTCGAACTGCGCAACGTGCCGGTGCCCACGACACCGCTCTCCGGCCCGCTCGTCGCGATGCGCAGTGTCCTCGGCTATTCGCACCTGCTGGACACTCTCATGCGCCGACTCGACGCTTATGACTTTTGGTTCGGCAACAACGTCGGCACCGGCATCGACGGCGTTCTCGTCTCCTGCCGGCTGATGGAGAGGTTTGCCGCGCTCGCCCGGAAGTACAATGTCAAAGCGCTGGTCGTTGCCCTCCGGCAAAGCGATCGCTGGAACCATCCTCTGCAGCGTGCCGTCGTCGAGCAGAAGGTGGCCGCGGTCCTTGCCTGCGCCAGGCAGGCGGGACTGGCGACGCTCGATACCTCAGCGGCTTTTGCCGCCGCCGCCGCGACGACGGATCCCGCCTACTTCGTCGCCGACCACTACACCGATCGTGGCAACGCCCTTGCGGCAAGCCTGATCGCGGCCGCCCTCGCGGCCAAGAATTAGTCGGCCAGGAATCAGTCGATTTGAGCCCGCGGCCAATGCGCCTCAGCCAGGAACTCGATCGTCCATCGCTCCGCCACGTCGCGCCCGGCGTCCTTCATCTGGCTGTGGTCCATCCCCGGCACGATGCGCATCGCCGCACCTGGATAGGCGTCGAGGTCCGCGCCCGTGCGGCCGAACTCGCGCGCGAAGACGGCGATATCGCCTTCGTCCGGCGAGAACAGGAACAGCGTCCGCACACCGCGCTTGGACAATGTCGCCAACGCCTGTTGCGCAAAGCTCCGTTCTCGACTGAGGCCCAGCCGTTCGGCAAGCCTTCGTGCCTTGCTCGCGCCTTTGGCGCGGACATTGGCCAGTTGGGCCTGGGCGACGTTGCGCAAGTTCGACTGACCGCTGAACAGCCTCTGCCAGCTGCGAGCGATGACCAGCTTCTGGAGGAGGGGCGTGAGGTCCCGATGCTCGATATGAGCGCGCACGTCGCCGTCGGGCAGCGTGTACAGCGGTATGTTGACGAGCAGGAGCTCCGAGATCCGCGGCTCGTAGAGGGCGCCGTGGAAGGCATGATAGGCGCCGGAGCAGACGCCTTGCAGCGCGAAACGGCGAAAGCCCCGTTGTTCCAGCGCGTCGACGGCGGCGCGGACATCGGGGCCGCGATCGACGTTGAAGACATGGCTGCGGATGTTCTCCCGGCCTGCAGGACCGAGGCTGTCGCCCAGCCCGGCATAATCGATCCGCAGCGAGGCGATGCCGACCGAGGCGAGCCGGCGGGCGAAGGCCACCGTGTGCCGTGCCGTGCCGTAGTGTGGCTCACGCCCGACGTTGCCGATGATGACGACATCGCCCGGGCTCCCCTGGGCCGGCTGGCAGAGCATGCCGAACAGGCGTCGATCGCCGCCGAAGGTGAGCGGTGTCTCGATGCAGCCCGGGGGACGAAGAGCGGCGGGTTCGGGGTCGGCATTTCTCGGCACGGGCGCCACGCCTTGCGGAGCGACTCCCGGGGGAACGGCCTGCTCCAGCCAGCGGAAGAGGCCGCTGAAGTCGGCGAGCAGGTCTTCCTCGATGATGTTCTGGTGCACGAGCGGGGTAAGACCTTCCCAGTCGAGGCGGGCCACCTCCGCGCCAGCGCCGGTCCAGGCTCGCACGCACTCGTCGAGCCGTCTGGTCTCCGAGCGCGCGAAGACCGCCACCTTCGATCCGGCTGGCAATGGGAGCCGCCGCAGATCGACGGCCGCTATCTGTTCGAGGGTTCTGGCGCTGAACCGGAACTCCCGGATGGCGAGGCCTTCGTCTCCTGCGGGGCGCTGTCCGTGCAGCATCTCGGCATCGAGGCGCAGCTGGCGCACGTAGGAATGCCCGCCCAGCACGGGCTCGAACAGGACGAGACCGGCGATATCGTCGCGACGGGCGGTGGCAAGCGCTGCCAATGTGGCGCCGATACGCAAACCGCAGAGGACCAGCCGCTTCGCGCCGGTGGTGGTCCGCAGCCAGGTCGCGGCGGCATCGATGCTCTGCTGCCAAGCGGCCCAATGTCCGCCGTTGCCCTCGATGTCGCCGTCGCTGGAGTCGCCGGTGCCGGGATGGTCGAACCGCAGCACCCAATAGCCTGTGGCCGCCAGCCCGTCGGCGAGCGAGCGCAACGAGCAATGGGCGACGACCGCGTCCTCCATGAGGCTCGGGCAGATTAGGACGGCGACATCGCCGCCCGCGCCCTCGCGCGGGGCATGCAGCCAACCAAAACAGCCGTCGAAGGCGACTGGCGTCATATTCCGTCCCATTCTCGGGCCCGTCATTGCCCTTGCAGCACTGCCAGGAAACGATTGCGACATGCACATGGTGGCGGGCAAAACAGCCGCCGGTCCAACTCAGGCATGTTGATAACATATTGCAATTAAACTGCGGTTATAATTTCCCCGACCGCAGTGAAATTTCCTAAGCGGTTGATAGTATTACATTTTATTAGATGGCTGCAAACTTTTAGGAGATGATGGCAACCATGAAGTGGCCAGAAAGTTACTTCATCCTTATTGAAATTATTGCTAGTGACTAAGTGGTCGAGATGTTCAAAATCCACGTTGAGATATTCAATTCTGGGGCAAGCATGGCTCAGCCTGTAGAGGCGCGTGTTCGCGCCGTTCTGAAGCAAAACGCGCTGTTGCAGGCGGACATCGCAGGTTTGGCAGACGACGCCGACCTCTATGCGGCCGGGCTGACCTCTCACGCCACCGTGAACCTGATGCTGGCCCTTGAAGAGGCCTTCGATATCGAGTTTCCCGACAGCCTGCTGCGTCGGCGGACATTCTCCAGCGTCAATGCCATCACCCAGTCGCTGGATGAGATTGGCGTCCACAAAGCAGCCGCATGATCTCCCGGCTCGCCGCGGCACGCGCGGTGGGCGTCGAAATTGCCGCCCGGCACGCAGACGACGTCGATGCGCGCGGCCGCTTCCCCAAGGAAGCCCTTGCCGCCCTGAAGGACCGTCAGTTGCTGGGCATCATGGTGCCCGAGAGCGAAGGCGGTGTCGGTGCCGGCATCGCCGAAGTGGTCTCGATCTGCCACGCGCTCGGCCGGTCCTGTGCCTCGACGGCAATGATCTATGCCATGCACCAGATCCAGGTCGCGTGCGTTGTCCATCACGCTGCGGGGAATCCCTGGCATCGTACCTTCATGAAGCGGCTCGCCGAGGACCAGTTCCTGCTGGGTTCGGCGACGTCTGAAGTCGGCGTCGGCGGAGATCTGCGGTCGAGCATCTGCGCGATCGAGGAAAAGGATGGCCGCTTCACGCTCTTCAAGCAGGCGCCCGTCATTTCCTATGGCGCCGATTGCGACGGCATCCTCGTCACCGCGCGGCGCACGCCGCAGTCGCCGGCATCCGACCAAGTCATCGTCGTGGTGCTCAAAGAGGACTGGGAACTCGAACAGACGAGCGGATGGGACGCGCTCGGCATGCGCGGCACCTGCTCCAATGGCTATCGTCTCGCGGCCAAGGGCGGTATGGAGCAGGTGATCCCGGTGCCGTTTGCCGATGTCTCGGCCCAGACGATGTTGCCGGTCTCGCATCTGGTTTGGAGTGCACTCTGGCTCGGCATTGCCACCGACGCCGTCACGCGCGCCCGGGCCTACGTGCGTGCCGAGGCGAAGAAGACACACGGCAGCGTGGCGGACGGCAACTGGCGCCTGGCCGAGGCGGCAAGCCTTTTGCAGCTCATGAAGTCGAATGTCGTTGCCGCGCTGCGCCAGTATGAAGCCGCCGTGGGTTCGGAAGACCGGCTCACGGCGCTGCCCTTCGCGGTTGCCATGAACAACCTCAAGACCGGCTCGTCGCAGATCGCGGTCCAGGTCATCCATCAGGCGATGCTGGTTTGTGGCCTGGCCGGCTATCGCAACGATACGGCTTTCAGCCTCGGCCGCCATCTTCGCGACGCCCATTCAGCGGCGTTGATGGTCAACAATGACCGCATCCTGGCCAATACCGCCCAGCTTCTGGTGGCGTTGCGGGAGGATCCGGGGTTACTGGAGTGATGCCTGCCGCGACTGCCCTTGCCGACGCACACCGCGCATACCGTGATGAGCTGCTGCGCCATGGATTGCTCATCTCCATGGGCGTCGATGGTCTGTACGGCCGTAGCGGGGCCTTCGAGCACGTGATCGACCGAATCAACGCAGCGATCAGCGTGATCGGCGATCCCGACCGGCCGGAAGTCATGCGGTTCCCACCCGGCATCGGCAAATGGCAGCTCGAGCAGAGCGGCTACATGAGGAAGTTTCCGCAACTAGCGGGCACGGTCTACAGCTTCTTCGGTTCCGATCACGAACATCGTGCGCTTATTGAAATGCTCGACAAGGGCGGCGACTGGACGGAGGCCCAGGCGACGACGCAGGTCGCCCTGACGCCCGCCGCCTGCTACGGCGTCTATCCCACCGTCGCCGCGCGCGGCCGCTTGTCGGATGACGGAGCGTTGGTCGACATCTACGCCTTTTGCTTTCGGAACGAGCCCTCGATCGATCCGGCGCGCATGCAGATGTTCCGTCAGCGCGAGCATGTGCGGCTCGGCACGCATGAGCAGACGGTGGTGTTCCGCGATCTCTGGATGAGCCGCGGCCGAGCCATCATCGAGTCCTTCGGCCTGCCGTGCGATGTCGCGGCCGCCACGGATCCATTCTTTGGACGGGCCGGCAAATTGCTGGCGACGCAGCAGCGCGAAGAGCATCTCAAGTTCGAGCTACTGGTGCCGATCACCTCCAAGGAAGAGCCGACGGCCTGCGTCAGCTTCAACTATCATCGCGATCTGTTCGGCCGCGCCTGGAGCATCGAGACTACGGCCGGCGAGCCTGCGCACTCAGCCTGCGTCGGCTTCGGCGTCGAGCGCATCGCGCTGGCGCTGTTCAAGCACCATGGCTTTGCCGTCAAGGACTGGCCGCGAGACGTTCGCGATGTCCTCGGGCTCTAGCGCCGTCGACCTGCTCGGCCTCGATCCGGCGACGTGGGCGCGGCCGGCGCTGCATGCCGGCGATCGCGTCTGGACGGAAACGAATTGCTATGTCGACGTCTGGGTAGAATTGCTTCCAGCCCTGGGACACCCGGCGGAGGCGGCGTTGCCCTTCACCGTGCTTCAGGATTTCGAAGGCGATCATTTCACCTTTTCCAAGTTTCCCCTCGATGATCTGCGGGTGCTGTTCGGACTCTCCGTTCAGGAACTAGCGATCTACGACAGCGTCGAAGCGCACACGCTGGAGCAGCTCGGCCGCGGCCGGCCTGTTTTGATCGAGGTCGATGCGCATTGGCTTCCGGATGCCGAACTCGCCTATCGCCAGCAACATGTGAAGACGAGCGTGGCAGCTGTTGCCCTCGATCCGGCGGCCCGGCGGCTCGGCTATTTCCACGGCGTCGGATATCATTTGCTCGAGGGCGAGGACTACGACGGCCTGTTCCAATCGCGCGCGGCGTCCGGCACGCTGTTTCCCTACGTCGAGTTCGTGAAGTGCGATGATACGGCGCTGGCCGATGGGGCGATGGTCGCCGCCTCGACCGATCTCCTGCGCCTCCACCTGAAGCATCGTCCCGTCGCCAATCCCGTGACTGGCTGGCGGATGGCCTTGCCGCAGCACTTCGAGCGGCTCGCGATGCGCGATATGGATTTTTTCCATCTCTACGCCTTCAATCTGCCGCGTCAGCTCGGCGCCAATTTCGAGATGCTGGGCACCTACCTGAGTTGGCTCGGCGCGCACGGCGAGGAAGGGCTGGTCGAAGCTGCACTGGCCTGCCGGCGCGTCGCTGAAGCGGCCAAGACCCTGCAGTTCCAGTTGGCGCGGATGTCTCATCGACGGAAATTCGATGTTGCCGCCCTGAAGCTCGACCCGATTGAAGCCGACTACGCGCTCATCATGTCGACGCTCGCGGCCCGGTTCCCCTGATGTCGGCGCTTCGGTCCGTCACCGGGCGTCGGGTCGTTCCTCTCGATGAGGGTTGGCGGCTGGCACTCACCGCACCGGGCGCAGCACAGGAGCCCAACGACCTGTCGTCGGCGCTCGACTGGATCGCAGCCGTCGTTCCCGGCACCGCGGCGCAAGCCTTGCGCGATGCCGGTCGATGGAGCGTCGAGCAACCTGCGCCACTGCACGACCAGGACATCTGGTATCGCACCAACCTGGCCGGGCGTGGCCGGCACACGCTTCGTTTTCATGGCCTCGCGACACTGGCCGAGGTCTGGCTGAACGGAACGCTGGTTCTCGCCAGCGACAACATGTTCCTGATGCGCGAGGTCGAGGTCGATCTGCTAGGCAGCAACGAATTGCTGATCGCCTTCCGGTCTCTCGACAGGGAATTGGACGCCCGGCGCGCCCGACGCATGGGACGCGCGCGTTGGCGAACCCGGCTCGTGGACGACAACACGCTTCGCCTCGTGCGCACGACCCTGCTCGGCCATATGCCCGGCTGGCAGCCGCCGATCCATGCCGTGGGCCCGTGGCGTGGGATCGAGATGATCGATGAGACCGGTCCGATACAAGTTCGGGCGGTTGAAATGCAGGCCAGGCTCGAGGGCAACGATGGACTGCTGACCGTCGAATTGGAGATCGACTGCAACGGGGTGCGACCCTCGGCGATGCTCCAGGTGGGCGATGGGGCTTGCCCCCTGACTTGGGTGGATGACCGTCGCCTCGAAGGAACTCTACGGGTGCCGAAGGTCGATAGATGGTGGCCCCATACCCACGGGGTGCCCACGCTGTACCGGGTACAGGTGCGGTTGGGTGATGTGGAGATCGACCTCGGCCGCACGGGATTCCGCTCGCTCGAAGTCGATCGCGGCGCCGACGGCAAGGGCTTTGGCCTCAAGGTGAATGGCCAGAAGATCTTTGCCCGTGGTGTCTGCTGGAGCGCCGTCGACCTGGTGTCCCTGGCCGGCGGTCGTGCCCAGCTGTCGCCTTGGCTCGAACAAGTGCGTGCCGCGCATATGAACATGATCCGCGTCGGCGGCACCATGATCTACGAGAGCGACGATTTCTTCGCGCTGTGCGACGAACTGGGCATCCTGGTCTGGCACGACTTCATGTTCGCCAACATGGACTATCCCGTTGGCGATGCTGCGTTCAGGACCAGCGTCGTGGCCGAGGCGACGCAGTTCCTCCGTCGCACGCAAGGCCACCCCGCGCTCGCCGTGGTCTGTGGCGGCAGCGAAGTGGCGCAACAGGCCGCCATGTTCGGGCTTCCGCCGTCGGCATGGAGCAGTCCGCTGCATGACGACATCCTGCCGCGCGCAGCAGCGGAGCTGCGGGCCGACGTGATCTACGTTGCCCAATCGCCGATGGGCGGCGACGTGCCGTTCGCGACCGATAGCGGCGTCTCACACTACTATGGCGTCGGTGCCTATCTGCGCCCGCTCGAGGACGCCCGGCGTTCCGATGTGCGCTTTGCCTCGGAGTGCCTGGCCTTCGCCAACGTTCCGGCGGCCAATAGTGCCGGCGTGCCCTGGACCGATTCCGTCCGGTGGAAGGCCGCGGTTCCTCGCGACCACGGCGCCGCGTGGGATTTCGAGTATGTTCGCGACCACTATCTGCGCCTGCTCTACGGTGTCGACCCCGTTCAGCTCCGCACCGACGATCCCGCGCGCTACCTTCGCCTCTCTCGCGTGGCCACGGCAGAAGTGATGGAAGTCTCGGTCGCCGAATGGCGTCGCGCCGGCTCTTCGTGCGACGGCGCCATCGTGTGGATGCTGAAGGATTTCATGCCTGGCGCGGGGTGGGGCGTCGTCGATTCCACGGGCGCTCCGAAGCTCGCCTGGCATGGCCTGCGGCGGGCGTTCCGGCCCGTGCAGGTTGGTTTGACCGATGAAGGGTTGAACGGCCTCGGCATTCATCTCGCGAACGATACCGCGGTTGTCGTTCGTGCCAGGCTCACCCTGCTCTGCCTGCAGGGAGGTGAGCGGGTGGTGATGCGCCGCGAGCGCGAAGGCGATCTTCCGGCGCGCGGCAACCTGACCCTGAGTTCCGCCGACGTGATCGGCGCATTCTTCGACATCACCTACGCCTACCGCTTCGGCACCGCGCCGCTCGACGCCACGATCGTGACGCTGGACGATGCCGGGACGGGTGCGCGGCTGAGCGACGCCATTCATTTTCCGCTGGGGCGCGCCGCGCTCGATGTCGATCCAGGTCTTTCAGTCGAACCGATCCTGGACGAGGCGGGGTGGACGCTCCGGCTTCTCGCCATTGGGCTTGCGACGAGCATCCAGATCGAGGACGTCCACTACCGGGCGGAAGACGAAGGTTTCCACCTGCTCCCCGGAGAGGAGCGGATAGTGCGCCTGCTGAAAATCAGCGGTCCGGAAGGGCCTCCGGCAGGGCGGGTTTTCTCCGGTGGCAGCGCGAGGGGCGTTCCGTACCGCGGGGCAATGCCATGAGGCTTCATCCGGCCCTTATTCACCTGGCCCTTGCAACGATGCAATTCACACCTCATCTGTAGGGCTATGACCGATCCCTATTCCGTCCTGGGCGTGCCAAGGACCGCCTCGGACGACGACATCCGCAAGGCCTTCCGCAAGCTCGCCAAAAAGCACCATCCCGATCTCAATCCCGGCGACAAGGCCGCCGAGGCGAAGTTCAAGGAGATCAGCCAGGCCAACGACCTGCTCTCGGATACCGAGAAGCGGCGTCGCTTCGACGCGGGCGAGATCGATGGCACGGGGCAGGAGATGCCGCCGCGTGGCTTCTATCGCGACCAGACAGGCGCTGGCGGCTTCGGCGGCAAGTACGAGCGCGCCGGCGCACATGAGTCGTTCGTCGACATGGGCGGCATTTTCTCCGAGATGTTCGGCGAGCGCCGGGGATTCGGCGGTGGCGGCGGCACTGGGGGCGGCTTCGACATGGGCAGCATGCCCGTCACCTATTCCCTGCGCGTGCCGTTCCTGGTCGCAGCGCGCGGTGGCAAGCAGAGGGTCACGCTGCCCGATGGCAAGACGCTCGACATAGACGTTCCCGAAGGAACGACGGATGGCCAGACGCTGCGGCTGAAGGGGCAGGGCATGCCCGGCACGCAAGGTCGACCGCCCGGTGATGCCTATGTCGAGATCCACGTCGATCCGCATGCCTTCTTCCAGCCGCGCGACAACGACATCCATGTCGACTTGCCGGTGACGGTCTCGGAAGCAGCACTCGGTGGCAAGGTGAAGGTACCGACGATCGGCGGCGCGGTGATGCTGAATGTGCCGGCGGGCTCGAACACGGGCACGTCGCTCCGCCTCAAGGGCCGCGGCCTTCTCGACCGCAAGTCGGGCCAGCACGGCGACCAATATGTGAAGCTGAAGGTCGTGCTGCCCGACCAGCCCGACGACAAGCTCAAGGAGTTCCTCGAGGGCTGGGAGGCGGGTCGCGCCTACGATCCGCGCAAGGAGATGGAGCAGTTCACGTGACGACCCTCGACGAACTGCTGCGCCTGCACGGCCGCCTGACCACAGTGCATGTCGAGCGCTGGGTGGCGCAGGGCCTGCTGCGCCCCTCGGGCCCGGCAGAGACTTGGCGCTTCGAGCAGATCGACGTCGCGCGGGCCCGCCTGCTGGCCGAGCTCATCGACGATATGGGCTTCGATGACGAGTCGGTGGAAACCGTGGTCGACCTGGTCGACCAGGTGAACACCCTGCGGCGCCAGCTGGATTTGTTGGGTCATGCTATTGGCGAGCAGCCCGCCGCGACGCGCGAGGCAATCGCGATGGCACTTGCAAAGCTCGGCGGCCGCAGAGCGGGATGATTTGAGCTTCGGACTCCGTTTTCATGCTCATCTGGACCGCGGGCGTCCTCAGCGCGGGGGTTAC
>JAQSDW010000095.1:30234-43669 GCA_029946105.1 Reyranella sp.
CCCCCCCCCCCCGCGGTCCGGAAGACGATGATTGGAGATCCCGGAAGTCGCTCAACCGATTCAACCCGACATCATCCTGCCGATAGTTCAGGCTGCCCGGCGGCCGAGTGCCTTCATGTCGTCGAACCAGCGCGCGATCTGCTCCTTGCTGCGCGTCCCGACGCTGCCGAGCAAGGTGTCGCGTACCGGCGAGAAGCCCACGAAGCGCAGGATGTTGCGTTTGAGGTTCTTCAGCCCATGGGCGCGGAAGTACCAGCGATAGACGATGGCAGGCATTCCCATGGTCACCACGACCCGAACCGACCGGCCCTTCAGGAACATCTCGGGAAAGCCGCTTGGCCGGTAAGCGTAGGCAAAGCCCGGCCGCAGCGTCTGCTCGAGGAAGGCCTTGAGCACGGCCGGTACATCGCCCAGCCATAGTGGGAAAATCACCACCATGTGGTTCGCCCATTTGATCGATGCTTGTGCGGCTTCAATGTCGGCTGGTGCATTGCCATGTTCGAATTCGGCCTGCGAATGGACGAAACCGAAGTCGAGCGTGGCGATGTCGAGGCGCCGCACGTCGTGGCCAGCCTCGACTGCGCCCGTGCCGTAGGCGTCCGCGAGCGCGTGGCAAAGCCCCTTGCGGACAGGATCGGGATGGCCGTTGAGGATCAGGATCTTTGCGGTCATGCGAAGTCACTCGCATGACCGCCTGAGGTTGACCTTGATCTAGGTCATTCCGGCTCGACGCCGGCGCGCTTCACGGCGTCGCCCCAGGCCGCACAGCCGGTCTTCATGATCTCGGTCATCTCCGCCGGCGTCGTGCCGGTGGCGAACAGACCCATGTCGAGCAGCTTCTCCTTGCCCTCCGGCGTCTGCACCAGCTTGCGGATCTCGGCGCTCATGCGATCCACGATTTCCTTGGGCGTGCCGGCCGGCGCCATGATGCCGTTCCAGCCGGTGAGATTGATCTTGTAGCCGGCCTCGTCGAAGGTCGGCACATCAGGCAGACGCGGCCAGCGTACCGTCGAGGTGACGGCAAGCGGCAGGAGCTTGCCGCCGGAGATGGCGGGGCCGCTGGCGGCGAGATCCTGGATGGTCATCGGGATGTGGCCGGCCAGCGTGTCCTGGATCGCCGGCCCCGCGCCCTTATAGGGCACGTGCGTCATGTCGAGCTTCTCGGCCTGGTTCAGCATCTCACCCCAGATGTGCGACGAGGAGCCGAGGCCGAACGAGGCGAAGTTGACCTTGCCCTTGCGCTGGTTGGCCCAGACGACGAACTCCTTGACCGATTTCGGCCCCAGTGTGGGCGGCACCACCATGACCAGCGGCGCCAGGCCATGCTGGGTCACCGGCACGAAGTCCTTGAAGCCGTCGTAGGGCATCTTCTTGTAGACGTAGGGATTGATGCACATCATCGACGAGTTGACGTAGACGAAAGTGTAGCCGTCGGGCGCGGCGTTCTTCACGATCTCGGCGCCGACCATGCCCTGGGCGCCGGCCTTGTTCTCGACGATCACCTGCTGCCCCAGCACAGCCGAGAGCTTGTCGGCAAAGTAGCGCGACACCACGTCGGTCTGGCCGCCGGGCGGATAGGGCGCCACGAGCTTGATCGGCTTGTTGGGCCAGGCTTGGGCGAACGCTCCGGGGGCCAACGCTCCGGTCGACAGCAATGCCAGCACTCCAGCGAGCGCTGCTTTGGCAAACATCTTCATTGATTTCCTCCCTGTGGCCGATGTTAGCCGAGGGTTCAGTCGCCCGCCAACTTTCGCCACGCGGCAGCAATGACGGCCGTTGCCGGCGGATCGGCGATCATGCCGAGATGGCCCTCGTCCGCCACGATGGTGACGCCGATGCGGGGATTGATCGCCTGCATCAGGGACGGGAACTGATCGGCGTTGAACAGCTCGTCGTTGGCGCCGATCACGATGGTAGTGGGCTTGGCGATGTGGGCCAGCACGCCACGCCAATCCCGGCCGAGCTGCAGGCTGGCCATCTGCCGGAACGAGTAGACCGGCGTGCGGTTGTCATCGGCCTTGGCCTGGGTGGCGAAGTGCACGGCGGGCAGGCCCTGGAACCAGGGGAGGCCGAAGCCGTCGAGCAGCGACAGCGCCACGATGCGGGGCATCGCCACACCGGCCCATCCGCCGGCATTTGGCTTGTTGGTGGGCGAGTCCGGGGCGACGAAGGGCGAGATCGCGAGATAGTCGTCGAACAGGGCTGCGTGCGATCCGCCGGCAATGCGCAACACGAAGCCACCGCCGGAGGAGAAGCCGGCAAGGGTGCGGTGAACGCCCGGTTTGTCGATCCCGACTCCCTTGACGAGATCGGCCAGGTCATCGTCGAGCTGGCCGCGATAGGCGACATCGCCGTTGCGGGTACCGCTGCCGCCGTGGCCGCGCAGGCTTATGGCATAAACCGTCGCGCCGGCCGCCTGCAACGACTGGGCGAGCTTGAGCATTTCCATGCCGGAGCCGGTCGAGCCGTGCACCAGAACAACCACGCGATCGGCGCGGCCGGGATAGAGGCGATAATTGAGCGGCGCGCCGTCGCGCGCCTTGATGCTCAGCACCTTGGGGAGCTCGGCGAAGTTCCATTGGGCGATCCCGGGGATGGAATTGCCGGCGGCCAGCACCGGCGGTGTCCCGGGAGAATCGAAGGCGATGACGGCGGCAAAGGCGCCGACAACGAGGACAACGAGAGCGGTGAGGCCGAGAAGGGGGAGGCGGATCCAGTTTTTCATCCGCCGAACGTGCATCACGTGCTGCCGCCGATCCATCGGCCTTTCGTGGAATGGCCCGTACTTTTCGCGATTTGCCGGCGCTTCTGCTCACGATGCGCGAAATCGCTTCACTGATTCATAGCCTCACTGATTCAAGGCCTTCCACACCTTGTGCGATGTCAGCGGCATGTCGAGATGGCGTACGCCGAGCGGGCGCAGCGCATCGAGGACGGCGTTGGCCAGCGCCACCGGTGCGCCGTTGGTCGGCAGTTCGCCGATGCCCTTCAGACCGAGGAAATTGTTGGGCGAGGGCGTGGCGATGGTCTCGATCCCGAGATCGGGCACGTCGTCGGCGCGCGGCAGGGCGTAGTCCATCAAGGTGCCGCTCAGGAGTTGTCCCGTCTGCTCGTCGTAGACGGCCTCTTCCATCAGCGCATTGCCCAGCCCATGCACGATGCCGCCATGCATCTGGCCGGCCAGCAGGCGTGGGTTCACCACCACGCCGGCGTCGGTGACGGCAATGAAGCCGTCGATGCGGGTGGCGCCGGTCTCCGGGTCGACCTCGACCTCGCACACCATGACGCCGGTCGGGAAGGCCTCGATCTTGTCGGCAAACACCGCATCGCCCTCGAACGGCTTCCAGGCCGCCAGCTCGAACAGCCCGACGCGCCGGTCGGTGCCCACGATCTCGAAGGCGCCGTCGCGATAGGCGATGTCGGCCGCCGCCGTTTCCAGCCGCTCGGCGGCAAGATCGCGGCCGCGCTGGATGACGACGTCGGCGGCGCGGGTGAGCGTGGTGCCGCTGATGATGGTCGACGACGAGCCGCCAGTGCCGCCGCCCTGCGGTATGGTCAGCGTGTCGCCCTGGCGGATATCGATGCGTTCGACCGGGACGCCCAGCGCCGAAGACAGCATCTGGGCGAAGATCGTCTCATGGCCCTGGCCCTGGCTCTGCGTGCCGAGGCTCGCCACCAGGCGATCGGGCCCGACCTGCACCACGACATGTTCGTCGGCGATGCCGCCGGTGCCGTGAAGATGGCAGGAGAGACCAAGACCGCGGCGCTTGCCGGCGGCCTCGCTCGCCGCGCGCCGGGCCGCGAAGCCCGCCGCATCGGCGTGGCGGAGCGCGGTCTCGAAGAGCCTGGTGCAGTCGGCGGCATCGTAGGTGTAGCCGCTGGCCGCGGCGTACGGCATGTCCTCGAGCCGGAGCAGATTGAGGCGGCGGAGATCGATCGGCGAGCGGCCGGTTTCATGGGCGGCGATATCGACCAGCCGCTCGAGCAAGAATAGAGCTTCGGGCTTGCCGGCGCCGCGGATGGCGTCGACCGGCACGGTGTTGGTGAAGGCGCAGTCGAAGTCGAGGCGGATTGCCGGAATGCGGTAGAGGCCGGAGATCACCTTGGCCATCCCGGTGGTGGCGATGGTCGGCGCGAACATCGAAACGTAGGCACCATAGTTGGCTTGGGCCTTCACCCGCACGGCCAGAAACTTTCCGTCAGCGTCGAGTGCCAGTTCGCCGGTGGCCACGAGGTCGCGCGAATGGCTGTCGGCCAGGGCCAGCTCGGCGCGGTCGGCGGTCCAGCGCAGGCCGCGCCCGAGCTTGCGCGTCGCCCAGGCAATCAAGGTCGGCTCGGCATAGATCGGATACTTGGGTCCGAAGCCGCCGCCCACGTCCTCGGTGATCAGGCGCAGCTTGTCCTTGGCGACGTTCAGGATGCGCTCGCACATCAGACGGTGCGGGATCTGCACGCCCTGCGAGCCGAAGGTGACGGTCACAAGATCGGCGCTCGGGTCGTAGGCCGACCAGGCCGCGCGGGTCTCCATGTAGTGGACGATCTGGCGCGGCGAGCGGATCGAGAGGGTCGAGACGTGGGCTGCCTTGGCGAAGGCTGTTTCGGTCGCGGCGGCATCGCCCTTGCTCCAGCGACACATCAGATTGCCCGGCACCTCGTCATGGACCAGCGCCGCGCCGGGTTCGAGCGCCTGCGCCACCGTCACGACGGCGGGCAGTTCCTCGTAGTCGACGACCAACAGGTCGCCGGCATCGCGCGCCCGGTCGAGCGTGTCGGCCACGATCATGGCGACGATGTCGCCGACATGCCGGACCTTGCCGACCGGCATCGGCAGGTGCGGCGGTTCGCGGTGGCGATTGCCGGCCGCGTCCTTGATCTCGCTGATGGCGGGCAGGTGGCCGAGTTTATCGGCGGCCGTGTCCTCAGCGGTATAGACGGCGGTGACGCCCGGCGAGGCGAGGGCGGCGCCCCTGTCGATGCCGGCGATCCGGGCATGGGCGTAGGGCGAGCGCACGAACAGCACCGCGAGCGCCGCCGTTGGCGCGGTGTCGTCGGTGTAGCGGCCCGCGCCGGTCAGGAAGCGCCGGTCTTCGCGCCGCGCAATGGATTGGCCGAGTTTCAGTGGCGCGGTCATGGGCAGCTAGGCCGCCAGAGCGTCGCCGATGACCTTGAGGGCGCTGTCGATGTCGGTGCGGTTGACGTCGAGATGGGTGACGGCGCGGATGCGGTTGCCGGCGGAGGCGCCCATGCCGACGCCGCGCTCCTTGCAGGCCTCGACCAGCCTGGCGGGCGTCCAGCCCGGTTTGGTGACCTCGAAGAAGACCAGATTGGTTTCCATGCGCGGCACGTCGATCTTGAGGCCCTTGATATTGGCGATGCCCTCGGAGAGGTGCCGGGCATTGTCGTGGTCCTCGGCGAGACGGTCCCAATTGTGCTCGAGGGCATAGATCGCCGCTGCCGCGATCACGCCTGATTGGCGCATCGAGCCGCCCAGCATCTGCTTCTGGCGCCAGGCTTCCTTGATGAAGTCCTTCGAGCCCGCGATGCTGGCGCCGACCGGCGCGCCCAGGCCCTTGGTGTAGTCGAGCCAGAGCGAATCCACGCAGGCTGCGTAGTCGCTTGCCTTGGTGCCGGATTTGACGGCCGCGTTGCAAAGCCGCGCGCCGTCCATGTGGAGGCTGAGGCCAGCCTCGCGCGCGACCTTGGTCACACCCTGCATGGTGGCGAGCGGCCACACGGTGCCGCAGCCGCCGTTCGAGGTGTTCTCGATCGACACCAACCTGGAGCGCGGCGCGTTGCGGCTGTTGGGATCGCGCAGCGCTTCCTTCACCTGCTCGCCGGTAAACACGCCGTTGGGGCCGTCGAGCATGCGGATCATGACGCCGGCATTGGCCGCCGTGCCGCCGCCCTCGGCATTGATGATGTGGGCCGTCCGATCGGCGATCACCTCGTCGCCCAGCCGGCAATGAACGCGGATGGCGATCTGGTTCGCCATGGTGCCGCTCGGCAGAAAGATCGAGTCCTCCTTGCCCAGCAACTCGCAGACGCGCTCGTGCAGGCGGTTGACGGTGGGGTCTTCCATCTTCTGCTCGTCGCCCACCTCGGCGTCGGCCATGGCTTTCCGCATGCCGGGCGAGGGCTTGGTCTTGGTGTCGCTGTAGAGGTCGATGAAACGATTTTGCATGGTGTGTCGTGTTCTCCTGCGCCACCATAGCCGCTTAAGGCAGAGGGAGGAAACATGAGCCAGTTTGTGGCCCAGCCCACACCGGCGCTAATGCCCGATGAGTTGCTCTATGGCGTCGACGGCGCCATCGCGACCGTCACATTGAACGCTCCGCAGCGCATGAACACCATTTCGGGGCCGATGCTGAAACAGCTCACCGAGGCGCTGGTCCGGACGAACGAGGATCCCGCTGTGCGGGTCGTGATCCTGACCGGCACCGGGCGCGCCTTCTGCGCCGGGCTCAATCTCGAGGCCCAGTCCAAGGGCACTGACAATCTCAGCGTCGGTTCGGGGGCAACGCCCACCAATATCGACCTGCGCAACACGCCGCCGCCGGTGCTGCATGCCATGGACAAGCCGGTGATCGCGGCGCTCAATGGCTCGGCGGCGGGCTATGGCCTCGATCTGGCGCTCGGCGCCGATATCCGGGTGATGGCCCAGTCGGCCAAACTTGCCGCGTCCTACGCCAAGCGCGGCGTGCTGCCCGAGTCGGGGGGCACCTGGTACCTGCCGCGGATGCTGGGCTGGGCGAAGGCGGCCGAGCTGATCTTCACCGGTCGCACGCTGACGGCCGCCCAGTCGCTGGAAATCGGCCTGGTCAACAAGGTCGTGGCCGATGCCGACGTCATGGGGGCCGCGCGCGACCTGGCGCTCGAAATCGCCGCCAACGCGCCGCTCGCCATCCAGGCCGCCAAGCGGATGATGCGCATGGCCTGGAACGAGCCGTTCAACGAGCACGTCCACCATGTATTCCTGCAACTTTTGCCGCTGATGCAGACCGAGGACATGAAGGAAGGGATCAGGGCTTTTCTCGAAAAGCGGGTCCCCGTCTTCAAGGGCCGCTGACAAGGGCCGCTCAGTGGGAAAATCCCCAGCGGTGCCCTGAAAAAGGCGATTTTTCGGCCCAGATTTTGTAGGATCGCGGGCCGGCAACGGGAGCCGGCCTTCGGACGTTACGTGGTTTCAGACGGGAGACATTCGATGAACAGGTTCGTTGCAGCGGGCGCCTTGGCGACCCTTATGTTTGCCGGTGCGGCCCAGGCTGATGGGCCGGCCTACACTTGGACCGGATATGGTTTGAACGTGCCCGGAAGCGGCAAGTGCCCGACCTACAAGATGGTGATCGACGTCACGGTCGTCGGTACCGAGGTGCAGGGCCGCTTCCAGCAGGAAGGCCGTCCGGAGCGGAACTTTAAGGCGACGATGGGCGCCGACATGAAGTTCAAGACGGTCGCAGTCGTCGGCGGTGGCAACAAGATGGACGTTGTCGGCTCCCTCAAGGAGGGCGCTTCGACGATCATGCTCGACGGCTACTGCCTGTTCGAAGGCAAGCTCACCAAGAAGTAGTCGGTCGATAACGATCGCCATGCTGTCGGCGCCTTTTTCTGACGGGAGATGATCCGATGTTGAAGGCGATTGCGGCCGGGACTCTGGCTGCAGTTCTGGTTGCCGGTGCGGCCCACGCTGAGCCGGTCGTCTATACGTTGGACGGGATATGGCATGAACGTCCCCGGCAGCGGCAAGTGTTCGACCTACAAGATGAAGATCGATGTCGCTGTCGATGGAGCTGCTGTGAAGGGCCTCTTCCAGCAGGAAGTCCGGGCCGAGCGTAACTTCCAGGCGATGCTCGGCACAGACGGCGCCATCAAGACAACGGCGGTCGTGGGCGGCGGCGGCACAATGGATGTCATCGGCCAGATCAAGGAAGGTGCTTCCAAGATCAAGCTCGACGGCTACTGCATATTCGAAGGCAAGCTCACCAAGCAGTAATCAGTCCATCACACGATCGCCACGCGGCCGGTGACGCTGCGCTCCAGCAGGGCGCGCATCGCATCGGCTGCCTGGTCGAGACGGAAGGTGCGGTCGACGTGGGGGCGGCAAAGGCCCGCCTCGCACCAGCCGCGGATACGTTCCATCAGGGCGAAGGTGCGGCCGGCTTCCTCGAAGCGGGCATCGTGCGGGCTCCAGCCGACATAATAGCCATAGTTGAAGCCCGTCACGGCGATGGTCTTCACGAGAAGGATGTTGGCCGGTACTTGTGGAATGGTGCCGCCGGCGAAGCCGATCGGGCAGATGCGGCCCTCGACCGCCATGCAGCGCAGCGACTGGGCAAAGACGTCGCCGCCGACCGGATCGTAGACGCGATCGACGCCCCGACCGTTCGTCAGCTTCAGCACTTCCTCGCGAAAATCGGTGGCGGCGTAGTCGATCACGTGATCGGCGCCGTGTTCCTTGGCGAACGCCGTCTTGCGCGCGCCGCCGGCCGTCGCGATCACGGTGGCGCCCAGGATCTTGCCGATTTCCACGGCCGCCATGCCGACGCCACCGGCTGCGGCATGGACCAGCAAGGTCTGGCCCTTCTGCACGTCCAGGGCCATCGGCCAGGTGAGCGCACCAGCCGACGTCGGGTAGGAGATGGCGAGCTGGATCGCCTCGACGAACCCCAGATTCTTCGGCTTGGGGAAGACATTGACCTCGTGGGCGACGGCTTCCTCGGCGAGGCCGCCCCAGTCGAGGACGGCCACCACCTCGTCGCCCACCTTGAGGCGGCGGCAGGCGGCTTCGACTTCCGTGACGACACCCGAAACCTCGGTGCCCGGTGCAAAGGGGAAGGGTGGGCGGCGCTGGTACTTGCCCGCGATCACCAGCGTGGTGGCGAAACTGACGCCCGCCGCCCGGACGCGGATACGGACCTGCCCGGGCTTGAGGGGCGCCGGCTCGGCGTCTTCCAGCCGCAGGTCTTCGGGACCGCCCCATTGGCGGCAGATCATGGCCTTCATAACGTCACCGGCAAGCTCTTCACACCGCGCAGGATCAGCGAATCGTGCCACTCCGGATCGCCGCCGGAAAGCCGGATATGGGGCAGGCGTTCCGCGAGCCGGGTCGACACGACCTGCGCCTCCAGGCGGGCAAGCGGCGCACCCAGGCAGAAATGGATGCCGTGGCCGAAGGTGAGATGGGCATTCGGTGCGCGGCCGATGTCGAACCGTTCGGGATCGTCGAAAGCGTCGGGATCGCGGTTGGCCGAATTCATGAAGGCAAAGAGGCGCTGGCCTTCGCGGATGGTCTTGCCGCCCATCTCGAGGTCGGCGGCGGCGACGCGGGCGAACGCACCCGAAGGACCGTCGTAGCGCAGGAACTCCTCGACCGCCGTCGCGGCAAGCGATGGATCGGCGATCAGCCGCTCCCATTCGCCGCGATGCTTCATCGAATAGAGAAAGCCGTTGCCGATCAGGTTGGTGGTGGTCTCGTGGCCGGCGAAAAGCAGCAGGATGCAGGAGCCGATGATCTCGTCGGTGCTGAGCGCATCGCGGTCGTCGCGAGCCAGCACGAGCTGGCTGATCATGTCGTCGCGTGGCTGGCCGGTGCGGTCCTCGACCAGGGTGCGGAAATAGCCCGACATCGCCTTGGCGCCCGATTCGGCGCGCAGGTACTTGTTGCCGGCGACCTGCGCGGTGCCGATGAACAGTGCGATGTCGTCGGACCAAAGTTTTACGCGCTCGAGGTCGGCGCGCGGCACGCCCAGCAGGTCCATGATGACCGAGGCGGGGAGCGGATAGGCGAAATCGGCGATGTAGTCGACCGTCTCGCCGCGGCCCGCCTTGGCCTGCATGCCGTCGATCAGGTGGCCGACGATATCCTCGATGTTGGGCCGCAGGTTCTCGACCGAGGTCGGCGTAAAGGCCTTGGTGAACAGGCGCCGCAGCCGGGTGTGGTCCGGGGGATCGCGAAAGACCATCCAGTGGTTGAGATAGCGCACCAGGCTGTCGATCGAGCCCCTCTGGTACTCGGGGTTGGTCTTGAAGAACGGTGTCAGCCTGTCGGCGGAGATCTGCCGGTTGTTCAGCGCCACCTGCTTCACGTCGGCATGGCGCGTCACGATCCATGCCTTCATGGCGGGCGACCAGTGCACCGGATCCTCCGCTCGCAGACGCGCGAACTCGGGGAAGGGATTGGCATTGGTCGAGGGATTGCCGAGGTCGAAAACGTAGCTCATGGGCGGACGCTAGCGCCCACCGTCTTACCAAACAAGTGTTTGGTTGCTAGAATGAAGCATGTCCCGCGGCAACCTTTTAGCCATATCGGCACGCCTTTTCGCCAGGGGCGGCTTCGAGGCCACGTCGATGCGCGACATAGCCGGCGAAGCGGGCATGCTGGCGGGCTCGATGTACTATCATTTTCCCTCCAAGAACGAGCTGATTGCCGCGGTCTATGAAGCGGGCGTGGCCGAGATCGGCGCCGCCGTCGACCAGGCCGTCGGTCGGGCGCGGACGCCGTGGAGCCGGCTGGAAGCCGCCTGCGTCGCCCATCTGGAATCGCTGCTGGCCGACAAAGCGCATGCCGCGGTCATGACGGCCGACCTCAGCCGCCTCGATACCAGATTGCGCCGCCGGCTGGTCGCGATGCGCGACGGCTACGAGAAGCGCTTCGTCGAGCTGGTGAAGGCGCTGCCATTGCCGCGTGGTGTCGATCGCACCTTGTGGCGCCTGCAGCTTCTGGGTGCGCTGAACTGGACGCCGACCTGGTACCGGCCGGGCGGCAAATCGCCGGCGGCGATCGCCCGCGCCCTGGTGGCGGCCCTGCGCTAGTGGTCTATAGAGAGCGCATGAAGGTCGAAATCCGCTATGTCGGACCCGGCGATGAGGCACTGTTCGACCGCGTTGCCCAAGACGTGTTCGACCATCCCATCGAGCGTCGTCAGCTCACCCACTATCTTGCCACGCCGGGACATCACCTCATGGTGGCCATCGTGGACGGCGAGATCGTGGGCCAGGTCGCGGCCGTCGTGCATCGGCATCCGGATGGCCGGCCGACCGAACTCTACATCGACGAAGTGGCGGTGGCGCCGACACGCCAGCGGCAAGGCATTGCCCGGAGCCTCCTCGACGCCATGCTGACGTTCGGCAGGGAGCTGGGCTGCCAGGAAGCCTGGGTCGGCACCGAGCCGGACAATACAGCGGCCATTGGCCTCTACGAATCCCGGAGCGCTCCGGCCGAGCCCTTCGCCATGTACGTGCTCCGGCTTTAGGCCGCGGGTCCGGCAAACAACAGGAGATTGCCGTCGGGATCGCGAACGATGAAGGTTCGCGCTCCCCAGGGCTCCTTTTTGAGGGCTTGCTTGAAGTCGATGCCGGCTGATCTGTATTGATCGTAGAGCTGGCGGATCTCCTCGGCGCTGTCGACTGTGATCGAGGCTGACAACAGGATCTCGCGTTCGCGGATATCGCCGGCGAAGACGGGCTCGCGGACAAGGCGCAGATTGAGCCGGGCATTGTCGCGCTTGACCTGGCCATAGAAGGCCGGCTCGCCATAGGAGAAGGCCATCGTGAAGCCGAGCTTCGAGTAGTAATCGCACGATGCCTTGATGTTCGAAACGTACAGCTGTGCTTCAAATTCACTCAGCACGGGCATCGAGACTGTCGGATTGGCCGTTGCGGGCATGGCTTGGACTCCTGTCTTGAGCGCCTGCCAGCTTTCGAATCCAGATTGCCGTGCGACAAGTTCCTGTGCATCGCTTAGCTTGAAACTTCCCACCAATATCTGACTGTCGGTCAAATGGGTATAACGCGGCAGCAACGCTCTGATCGCCGCGGCAACCGGATGATAGCCGTCGCGATGCCAGCGCAGATAGAGCTTGGCCTGCTTCCGGAGATTTTCGAGGTTCGGCATGGGCGCAATTACGGTTCAAGTGACGTAGGTGGGCATAGCCCCTTCGGCCGTCAGCCGATGCGCCCTACAGCAACGAGGAAAGGATGGCCCCAGCAGTCGCTGGCTGTCAACGCTCACCCCTCAGGCGAGCGCCGCCACGTCGAGCGCCGCGCCGAAGCGGCGGCTGCAATCGAGCGCGTCGCCGTACTTGCGGTGTCGCGCGGTGTGCTGGGCGGCAGCAAGCAACAGCCGGCCATGATCGGGCAGACGGTTCTTGCCGAAATCCTCCAGCATGCAGAGCGCGATCTCCTGGTTGTGCGGGTCGTTGCCGAGCCGGCTTGCAGCCATGGCGAGCGCGCGGACCAGCGGCGCCGGGTCGCGACTGCTCGCGAGATAGGCCTTGGTCCAGCCCACGGCCTTGGGGGCGTCGAGGGCAATGGTCGCTGCTTCGATGCGCGCCGCGAGTTCTTCGGCGCCAAGGCCGGAGATAGTCGACGGCATCTCGATCCGGGGTGGCAGCAGGTCGCCGCTAAGCTTCTGGTGCTGCGCATTCTGATTGAGATAGGCCGCGGCCAGATAGAGCAGCTTCAACCGCTGCGGATGCTCGAAATTGTCCCAGAACCAGCCGAGCGTATTGCAATACTCGTAGCAATGCTGCGGCAGTGAGAAATTGATGTCGGAATGGGTCTCCAGGACGACCTGTGCAGCGCCGAGCTGGATGGCGTCGAGGATCGAGCGCGGGTCCTTGCCAGCCTTCAGAAGCCCGGTCAGACGCTCGATATAGGCAGGCTCCGGTTCGCGCAGCACCGCCTCGAGGAAGGCATCGGCCTCGGCCTGGGTGAGCGGGATCTTGTTGCCTGACAGGATGGCGCGCTCTCGTTCCGTCGTGCCGCTGTAGGGTACGGCATGGAGCTCGTGGCCTTCGAGATAGACGGTGATGGCATTGCTGGCCGCCTCGTAGAGCGAATACCAGCGCGGGCCAACGGCGATGTCGAGCGCGCCTGCATAGAGCACATCGTGCGCCATGTCCCAGCCGATGGCGTCGCCCAGTTCGACGGTCGCGCGGGCGCGGAAGGACTTGTGGCCGGTGGTGTAGGAGCGGTTCAGGAAGGAACGATCCTGGACGTCGATCAGGCCGGCGAAGACCAGTTCGGCCAGCGCGGCGCGCCGCTCCGAAGGGTTGGCCATGAGGCCGAGGAAGGTGCGATAGGCATCGACCACCTGGCCACGATGGACCTGGGTCATCCATTGGCCGAGGCGATCATGCAGCGGGCCGTCGAGCTGGAGCGGCGTCTGGTCGGGCCAGTGTACCACCGGCACCGGCGGCGGGCCGTCGGCCATCTGGAAGCCGCGCGAATAATGCCCCGGCGCCTTGGCGATCTTCTGGTTCCAGATGTCGAGACCGGTCGGGATGTACCAGATGGTCTGTGCCATCGGCAGGCCTGACGCCGCGCCGGGCAGCATCCGCGAGAGACGCAGCGTGGCACGCGCGCTCAGCAGGCAATGATCGTTGTTCACGAAGTTCACGTAGCCGTCGTCGATGCGCTCGTGATAGGGCACGTGGGT
>JAQSDW010000096.1 GCA_029946105.1 Reyranella sp.
AGGCTCTGCGCGAAGATGTGGGCCGAGGAGCCCAGCGCCCACGAGCCGAAGTTGATCTTCTTGTCCTTGGCGTAGGCGATGAACGACTTGAGGTCCTTGACCTCGGGCGGCAGCGACTTGTGCACCACGACCGGCAGCACGCCCGAGGAGGTGCCCGAGACGATGGTGAGGTCCTTGTCCGGGTCGAAGCCCAGCGTCTTGAACATCACGCGGTTCTGGATGAGCGTGCTCGAAACCGAATGCAGGAAGGTGTAGCCGTCGGCCGGCGACCGCGAGACCAGTGCCGCACCGATATTGCCGCTGGCGCCGGGCTTGTTGTCGATCAGCACCTGCTGGCCGGTGGCCTGCTGAACATGCTGGCTAAAGGCGCGCGCGATGCCGTCGGTGAGGCCGCCGGCCGGGAAATTCACCACAATGGTGATGGGCTTGTTGGGCCAGGCAGCTTGTGCGCGCACGATCGAGGGCGCAGCCAAAGCGAGGCCGGCGGTGGCGCGCAGCAGGGTGCGTCGGGTCGTCGTCATGGCGGGTCGTTCCTCCGTGTTCATTTTTTTCTGGCGGGATGCATAGCGACTGCGGCACCTAAATGCCACAGTCGGATGCCAGTTTTTCGCGGGTGATGAGCATGCGTCTTGCGAAATTTTCAGTCGTCCTGGCCGTCATCACCGGGCCCACCCTGGTCCAGCCGACCGCGAACGTGATCGACGTCGCGCCGCCGGCCGATCCTGCCGCCATTCGCAGAAGTGCCATTAGCCGGCATGGACGACGCATGCCGGCGGCGTCATTGCCCAGCCGGTTAACCCCTTCTACGATCCAGGGTAGGGGGAATTCCTTTGACACGTGAGCAGCGCCGACTGGCAGCAATCGTTGCAGTCGATGTAGTCGGCTATTCCCGCCTCATGGGCCGGGACGAGAGCGGTACGGTGGCGCGCCTGCGAGAGCATCGCCAGCAGCGCTTGGAGCCGGTACTGACCCGGCACGGCGGCCGCCTGGTCAAGCTGACCGGCGATGGTGCTTTGGTCGAGTTCCCCAGTGCGGTCGATGCGCTTGGCGCTGCCATCGAGTTCCAGCAGGCCATGGCCGAGGTCAACCGAGACCAGCCCGAGGACACCGCCATCGTGTTCCGGGCCGGGCTTCATCTCGGCGACCTGATCGTGGATGGCGATGATCTCTACGGCGATGGTGTGAACGTGGCAGCCCGGCTCGAGGCGGAAGCACCCGCGGGTGGCATCGTCGTCTCGCGCGCCATTCGTGAAGCGGTCGAGGGCCGCCTCAAGGCCAAGCTTCACGCGCTGGGCGAACTCACGCTCAAGAACATCGAGCGTCCGATCAGAGCCTTCCGGGTGGAGTGGGATGCGGCTGACTGGCAGGCGACGGTTGCGCTCCCACCTAAACCTATGGAGCAAGCGGCGATCGTTGCGCCGGCCCTCGCCCTGCCCGACAAGCCGTCGATTGCCGTCCTGCCATTTCAGAACATGAGTGGTGACCCAGAGCAGGAGTACTTCGCTGACGGGATGGTCGAGGACATCATCACCGCACTGTCGCGGTTCAAGTCCCTGTTCGTCATCGCGCGCAATTCGAGCTTCACCTACAAGGGACGCGCCATCGACATCAAACAGGTCGGACGGGAGCTGGGCGTGCGCTACGTCCTGGAAGGCAGCGTGCGCAAGGCCGCGAACAAGGTACGCATCACTGGCCAGCTCATCGATGGCGAGAGCGGTACTCACTTGTGGGCGGATCGCTTTGATGGATCCCTGGAGGATGTCTTCGAGCTCCAGGACCAGGTGACGACCAGCGTTGTCGGTGCGATCGCTCCTAAGATAACGCAAGCGGAGATAGAGCGTGCCCGGCGCAAGTCGGCCGGGAACCTCGACGCCTACGACTGTTTCCTGCGCGGCCTCGCACAGGGCGGCATCATGACACGCGAAGCCCAGGAAAATGCCCTCGAATTCCACCGCCGCGCCATTGAACTCGATGCGGATTTTCCCGCACCCCACGGGGCGATCGCCCGCATCTATTCGTTCCGCGTGCAGCAGGGTTGGATCGTCGACAAGGAGTGGGAACAGGCGGAGACGATGCGCCTGGCCAAGCGCGTCGCGGATATAGGGCACGACGATGCCGAGGCCCTTTGTTGGGCCGGCCACTCGATTGCGGTCGTCTGCCTGGAGCTCGAGAGCGGAGCGGCCCTCATCGATCGGGCACTGGCAATCAACCCGAACTTGGCGGTCGGTTGGCAAACTCGGGGATGGGTCAGCGTGCTGCTCGGCGAACATCAAATGGCGCTCGACCAGATCGCGCGGGCGCAACGTCTGAACCCGATGGACCCGCAAAGCTTCATTTCGGAAGGAGGCATGGGGGCCGCGAACCTTGGCCTGCGCAAATATGACGAAGCGGCAAAATGGCTGGCCAAGACACTCGCGCATCAACCCAACTGGATGATCGCTAAGCGACAATCGGTTATCGCGAACGCGCATGCCGGCAACATCGCGGAAGCCCGGAGACTCCTGGAGGACATACGGCGTGCAGACCCGCTGTTGCGCCTGTCGAATTTGAGGAACTCTATTCTATGGAGCAGGCCCGCGGATGTTGAAATGATGGTCGAAGGCATGCGCCTTGCGGGACTACCTGAGTAGCCACGCACCGGTCATGCGAGGTTCTCCAATCGCTCAAGACATGCATGCCTTGCAGGCGTAGGCAATCAACGCTGCAGACTGATCGATCTCCGGAATGTTCACGCTTGCAAGTGGGCGAGGCCGCCATTTGGGCAATTTCGAACATACCGGTCCTGGGTTGATTGCTATTCACCACTCATGATCCAAGATTACGATTGACGTCCACTTCCTATCCTCCCTACTATCCTGTCCGCTGAGAACAAAAGGAGAATAGAGATGGATAAGCCGCTTCCGAACGTCACCGAATACCTTTGGACAGCGCCACGGGTCGCGGAATCGCGGCGCCGCACCAACCTGCGCCGTCGGGTCACCTTCCTGCGCGAACTCGAAAAGACCGGCTCGGTCAGCTATTCGGCGGCGCGCGCCGGCATCGACCGGCGTACGCTCTATCGCTGGCGCGACACGGATCCGCGTTTCGGCGAACGCTGGGACAGGGCCCTGCAACTCCGCGAGGAGGAGCTTCTCGACAGGGGCTACTCCCTCGCCCGCACGGGCGTTCCGCGTTACGTCTTCCGCAACGGCGTCATGACCGCCACCTACCGCCGCCACGACGAACGCCTGATCATGTTCATGTTGAACCACACACGAGCCAGGCCCCGCGACCGGCGCTCCAATATGCCCAACGGTGACTCAATCTGACGTGTCCCATCGGGTGTCATTTTCCAACCTGCGCCACACCAACCTCATGCTGAGGAGACCGCGCAGCGGTCCCGGCGCATTCACATGCGCCTTACTCGAAGCATGGGAGCGAGCGCGACGTCTGTTGGCCGTGCTTCGAGACGCGCCCAGGGGCGCTCCTCAGCATGAGGGGGATCGGGAAGTGGGCCGGGGAATGTCACGCCGGGTGTGTCGTTTTTTCCGGCTTTCCTCCATGCTTCCAGGCGTTTGCAGCGACAAGTAGGAAAACTCAGGCCACCCCTCGAAAGAAGCGCCGATTCTCCGCAACGCGAAACCCCGGAACGCCTTGCGGTCGCTGCATCCGTGCTAAGACGAGGCCAACAGCAACAGCCTTCACGGGGAAAGATACGCCCATGTCCGACGCAGTTCTTCGCTCCACCGAGGGGCGTATCGGGATTCTCACCATCAACAATCCGCCGGTGAACGCACTGGCGGCCGCCGTGCGCGACGGCATCAAGAACGGCGTCGAGGCCTTCGCCAAGG
>JAQSDW010000097.1 GCA_029946105.1 Reyranella sp.
GAGCAGCGCCCGCGCTTCGGCGTGATGCGCGGCCGCGAATTCCTGATGAAGGATGCGTATTCGTTCGATATCGACGAGGCCGCGGCGCGCCGTGCCTATAACCGCATGTTCGTGGCGTACCTGCGCACCTTCGCGCGGATGGGCCTGAAGGCGATCCCGATGCGCGCCGAGACCGGGCCCATCGGCGGCGATCTCAGCCATGAATTCATCGTGCTGGCGGAAACCGGCGAATCCGGGGTGTTCTGCAACAGCGACGTGCTGAATCTGCCGATCCCCGGCGATGACGTGAATTACGAGGGCGACCTCACCGACATCATCAAGCAGTGGACGTCGGTCTATGCCGCGACCGAGGATGTTCACGACGCCGCGCGCTATGAAAGCGAAGTGCCTGAGGACAAGCGGGTCAACACCCGCGGCATCGAGGTCGGCCAGATCTTCTACTTCGGCACCAAATATTCGGACGCCATGAAGGCGCTGGTCGCCGGCCCCGACGGCGTCGATGTGCCGATCCATGGCGGCTCCTACGGCGTCGGCGTCTCGCGCCTCGTCGGCGCCATCATCGAGGCCTGCCATGACGATGCCGGCATCAAATGGCCGGAAGCCGTGGCGCCGTTCACCGCCGTGATCCTGAACCTGAAGCAGGGCGATGCGGCGGTCGATGCCGCCTGCGAGAAGCTGTATCGCGAGCTCGGGGCCAAGGGCGTCGACGTGCTCTACGACGATACCGACCAGCGCGCCGGCGCAAAATTCGCCGCCGCCGACCTGATCGGCATTCCCTGGCAGATCCTCGTCGGTCCGAAGGGACTTGCCGAGGGCAAGCTCGAAATCAAGCGGCGCAGCGACGGTTCGCGCGAGAATCTCAGCCCGGCGGAAGTGGTGACGAAGATAACAGGGTAAGATTATGCACCCGGCGCCGATATGTTGGCCAATGCGGCCACATTTGGCCCGAATCATGGGATTATCGAAAGATGGATGAGACCATGAACGAGACAGCCCGCACCCCGCCTTTTGCGCCATTTGAATGGCTGCTGTCCGGACGCTATCTGCGCGCGCGTCGCAAGGAAGGATTCATATCGGTCATCGCCGGCTTTTCCTTTCTCGGAATCATGCTTGGCGTCGCCACGCTGATCATCGTGATGGCCGTGATGAACGGTTTTCGAAAAGAGCTGCTCGACAAGATCCTCGGCCTCAACGGCCACGTGCTGATCCAGCCGCTGGAATCGCCGCTGACCGACTGGAAGGACGTTGCCGAGCGCGTCAGCCAGGTGCAGGGTATCCGCCTCGCGGCCCCCGTCGTGGACGGCCAGGCGCTGGCGTCGTCGGCGTTCAACGCCTCGGGCGTGCTGGTGCGCGGCATGCGTGCCGGCGACCTGAACAACCTCACCTCGATCGCCAAGAACATCAAGCAGGGGACGCTGGAAGGCTTTGACGAGGGGCAGGGCGTCATCATCGGCCGCCGGCTCGCCGATCAATTGTCGTTGCATGCCGGCGACACCATCACGCTGGTGGCGCCCAAGGGCGCGGTGACCCCGATGGGTACGACCCCGCGCATCAAGCCCTACAAGGTGGCGGCAGTGTTCGAGATCGGCATGTCCGAATACGACGCCAGCTTCGTGTTCATGCCGCTGCCAGAGGCACAGGCCTATTTCAACCGCAAGGACGACGTCACCGCGATCGAGATTTTCACGAACAATCCGGATCGCATCGACACCTTCCGCAAGACCGTGACGGAGGCAGCCGGGCGGCCGGTCTTCCTGGTGGACTGGCGGCAGCGCAACTCGACCTTCTTCAACGCGCTTCAGGTCGAGCGCAACGTGATGTTCCTGATCCTGACCATGATCGTGCTGGTCGCCGCGCTCAACATCGTCTCCGGCCTGATCATGCTGGTGAAGGACAAGGGGCAGGATATCGCGATCCTGCGCACCATGGGCGCCTCGCAGGGCTCGATCATGCGGATATTCCTGATCACGGGGGCGGCGATCGGCGTGGTCGGCACGCTGACCGGGTTCTTCGTCGGCATGCTGATCTGCCTGAATATCGAATCGATCCGCCAGTTCCTGTCCTGGATGACCAACACCGAGCTGTTCTCGCCGGAACTCTATTTCCTCTCGCGGCTGCCGGCCGAGATCGATGTCGGCGAGACCACGGCGGTCGTGGTGATGGCGCTGACGCTGTCGTTCCTGGCAACGCTCTATCCGTCCTGGCGCGCCGCGCGGCTCGATCCTGTCGATGCGCTCCGGTATGAGTGAGGACCAGATGGCCGAGGGGGCAGAGGCAGCAGAAGATGTACCGGTCATCTATCTCCACGAGATAAAGCGCCAGTATGTGCAGGGCGCAGCGACGCTGACGATTCTGAACGGCGCCAAGCTGGCGCTGTGGGCGGGGCAATCGGTGGCGCTGGTGGCGCCGTCGGGGTCCGGCAAGTCGACGCTGCTGCATATTGCGGGGCTGCTCGAAACCCCCGATGACGGCGAGGTCTATGTCGGGGGCACGCCGACCTCGCAATTGTCGGACATCGACCGCACCCAGATCCGCCGCTCCGACATCGGCTTCGTCTATCAGTCGCATCGGCTGCTGCCGGAATTCACCGCGCTGGAAAACGTCATGCTGCCGCAGATGATCCGCGGCCTCAAACGCGCCGAGACCGTCAAGCGTTCGGAAGAAATCCTGGCGTATCTTGGCCTCGGCGACCGTATCACGCACCGCCCGGCGGAACTGTCCGGCGGCGAACAGCAGCGCGTGGCGATTGCGCGCGCGGTTGCCAATGCGCCGCGGGCGCTGCTGGCGGACGAGCCGACCGGAAACCTCGATCCGGTGACCGCCGATCACGTCTTCAAGGCGCTGATGCAGCTCGTGAAGGCGACGCAGGTCGCGATGCTGATCGCAACCCACAACATGGAACTCGCCGGCCGGATGGATCGCCGGGTCTCGCTGGTGGACGGGCAGGTCGTCGAGCTGGACTGACGACGGACTCAATAGGAACCGCGCCGGCGGGCTGGCTGGTCCTGGGAAGCATTCGCCAGATAGGGATTGACGACGCATTGCGCCGCGCGGCCGGCGGCCGACTGGTTGCACTGGGCGATCGAACCGAAGCGACATTCATAGTAGCTGACGGGGCCGTAGACCTGCAGGCAGACCGGCGCGTTCGTGCCGTAGGTCTGGGCCTGCGCCGGGACAGCCGCCGAAATCGTACCCATCGCCAGAATGGCCAAAGACAGAATGCGCATCAGGTTCTCCTTTGGGGGCCGTCATCAGGTTGAATCGGGATGTAGCTGACTAGCGTCGCACTGGCGCGTCAAATCACGATCGCGCGCCACAGGGGCAATCCCGCGCCGGGCGAGAATCGGCAGGGACGGGGACAGGGGCAGGGCAGGTCGGCTCGCCCCCATCGCAGCTGGAATCGGTCTGCGCATTTCGAATCTGCACGACATCGATCGGCAAATCTCCGGTTCCAGTGCGGAACTCAAATCGTGCTTTGCCATCTCGTCAACACAATCGTGCACGCAATACCGCAGCAAAATCGAAATGTGAAATTTTTGCGGCAAGCCTGCGGCACAAAGTTTCGAAAAGTGCCTGTAATGCAATATTAACTTACGTTTTCGCGGAGGTCGTTTCACGCGCGCTGTTGCAGTGAAGTTACAGCAATTCAGACTGAGAATGCTATTCAACCGCCACGGCCTTGGGGGCTGTACAAATTGGAATGGGATAAAAGAATGAAGAAGGTTTTGCTTGTTACGGCCAGTCTGATCGCGCTCGGCGCGGCTGCGCCGGCAGTTGCTGCGGATCTCGCTGCGCGTCCCTACACGAAGGCGCCCGCGATGATCGCCGCT